>NZ_JBILRO010000115.1:0-10331 GCF_044372605.1 Phenylobacterium sp. | reverse complement strand
CGCCCGTTTTGGCCTGGCCGACAACCTGCTGAAGATCGCCGGCGGCGAGGCCACTGTGGGCGGCGGCAAGATCCGGGTTGAAAGCCTCGAATATCCCCTGACGCCGGACGCTCCGACAAAGGGCGTCCTGATCTTCGAGGGGGTGCAGCTTCATGACCTCGCCGAGGCCTCGCCGTTTGGCGACAAGATGGAGCTGGACGCCAGGGTCAGCGGACGCCTGGCGTTCGAGACCCGCGATGGCCGGCTGCGCATCACCGGCGGGGAACTGAAGGCCGACCAGCCCGGCCGCATATCGATCGACCGCACGGCGTTGATTGGCGTCCAGGCCGACGGCGCGGTGCCGGCCGTTGCGACAGCCAACGACACCTTCACCGACTTCGCCTACCAGGCGATGGAGAACCTGGCCTTCGACAAGCTGGACGCCACCCTGGCCAGTCGCCAGGACGGGCGGCTGGGCGTCCTGTTCCACATTGTTGGGCGCCACGATCCGCCGCAGAAGCAGCGGATCCGGCTGAGCATCATGGACATCATCCAGAAGCGCTTCATCGGCCGAAAGTTGCCGCTTCCGTCCGGAACCGGCGTAAACCTCACGCTCGACACGTCCCTGAACCTGGACGACCTGCTGGCCGATTATGCCGAGTATCGGAACCTTCACGGTTCAGGTCCCGTTCAGCCCTAGACCGTCACACTGGAGACCATGATGAGAGTTTCGCCCACCAAGGAGACCGCCACATGAGTTCAAAGCTCATAGCGCTCGCCGGCCTGATCCTCGTCGGCCTGACGGCGTGCACGCCTACCGTCCGGGTGGAGGTCGCCCCGATCACGATTTACGCCAAGCTGGACGCCAACGTCCGGCTGCAGCTGGACGAGGACGTCAAGGCCTTGATCAGCAAGAACCCCAACCTCTTTTAAGGAGACATGACCATGCAGGGACGTGACTTCTTCAACGTCGGCGCCGCTGTTATGGCCGCGCTGGCCCTGACCCCCGCCGCCGCTATCGCTATGGACGCCAAGTCTGTCGTGGACGCCGCCAAGACGGCCGGCATTGTGGGCGAGCAGGCTGACGGTTTTCTGGGCTTTGTGAAGGCCTCTTCGGACCCCGCGCTGAAAGGCGCGGTTCAGGAGATCAATGAAGGCCGCGCCGCACTCTACCGCCAGGCGGCCGCAAAGAACGGCGTGTCCGTCGAGGTGGCCGGCGCGTCAGCCTACTCCACGGTGGTCCAGGCCCGGATCAAACCTGGTGAGCACTACAAGCCCAATGGCGGCGGCTGGATGGTGAAATAGGCGCGTCCCCGGCAGGCCTCGCGGTCGGTCGGGGATCCTTCTCCCACTCAGCGCGTGGCGATGGGCACGGCGACCTCGTTGCGCCGCATCGGCGGCAGGGTCCAGGGCGGGTCATAGAACCAGGTGACCGGCGCGCCTGCCACGGTCCATCCCAGGGCCGCGACCTTCGCTTGCAGGTCTTCCGTCTTGCTCGCGACCGTGCCGCGACCTGCGTTGCCCGAGAACCGCAGCACGGCGAACCGCTGCGCAGGCAGTTCGGTGATCCGGACGAGGGCGCTGTTGGGCTTGGGCAAGGTCGCCAGCGTGTACTTGGCCGGCATGAAGAACTGAACCTTCCACTCGCCGCCCTGGCCGGCGGACTGGGCGACCGGCGCTGTCATGGCGATTGTCTCGGCGCGAGCCGGGGACTGAGCGACCGGAGAGGTCATGGCGATGGCGGCGCGGCCCTGGTTGGCCCCGAAAATGTAGCCGGCGATCACGCGGAATCCCTGATTCCGCGCCGAAACCTCGTCGCCTTTCACCGTCGTTTCCGCGACCAGCCTCGGGCTGTACTGCCGCAGTTCAACGCCTCCGGATCGTTCCAGAACGGTGTAGGTCGGCTGCTCGGTGGCCGCTCGGGCCATACCGGATGGGAGCACCGTAGCAAGGGCGCCGACCGTCAGAGCGCCAAGTCTTGTGAAATCCATCATCTCTCCGATTTCGGGATAGACCTCGAGCGCGGCCCGTGAGAGCCAACGCAGCTATGACAACGCCGGTTCCTGCCCAATGTAGATGGCTGCATCACGCCAGTCCAACGGTCGGGCCATGAGCGCCGTCGACACAGCCGCAATGGCGACCGCCCTGGCGTTGATGGGGCAGTATGGCGATGACGCCGAAGTCATCGCCATGTTGAGGGCGGCCGAGTATGCCGCCATGGGCGATGTCGATGGTCTGGCCCAATGGGACCAGATCCTGGCGTGCCTGGCCAGCCTCTCGGACGGCGTCAAGCCCGATCAGCTGAACTGAAGCTCAGCCGCCGACGAACTGGGCTTTCCGCTGGCGCCGCCGCCGCGTCAGGATGTGTTCGGTATAGCCGTTAGGCTGGTCGCGGCCGTCGAACACCAGTTCGAGCGCGGCCTGGAACGCCACGCTGTCCGGGTTGCCGGCCATGGCCTGATAGAGCGGATCGGTGGCGTTCTGGCCGTCGACCACGGCCGCCATCCGGCTCATGGTCTCGCGCACCTGGGCCTCGGAGCAGACGCCGTGGTGAAGCCAGTTGGCGATATGCTGGCTGGAGATCCGCAGGGTGGCGCGGTCTTCCATGAGGCCCACGTCGTGGATGTCCGGCACCTTGGAACAGCCGACCCCCTGGTCGATCCAGCGGACCACATACCCCAGGATGCCCTGGGCATTGTTGTCCAGCTCCTGCTGGACGTCCGCCGGGCTCCAGTTGGACTTCGCCAGCGGCGGCGTCAGCAGTTCGGTCAGGCCCGTCGGTTCGCCCGCTGCCGCCATCGTGGTTTGCAGGGCTGGAACGTCGACTTCATGGTAATGCAGCGCATGCAGCACCGCCGCCGTCGGCGACGGCACCCAGGCAGTGTTCGCGCCCGCCCTGGGGTGGCCGACCTTGGTCGCCAGCATGTCCTTCATCATGTCGGGCATGGCCCACATGCCCTTGCCGATCTGGGCATGGCCGGGGAAACCGGTCGCCAGACCGATCTCGACATTGCGCTTCTCATAGGCCGGCAGCCAGGCCTCGGCCTTGATGGCGTCCTTGCGAACTACCGGACCGGCTTCCATGGCGGTGTGGATCTCATCGCCCGTGCGGTCGAGGAAGCCGGTGTTGATGAACACGATCCGCTCGCGCGCCGCGTGGATGCAGGCCTTGAGGTTGGCGCTGGTGCGGCGCTCCTCGTCCATGATGCCGATCTTGACGGTGTTGCGTGCCAGGCCAAGTGCGTCCTCGACCTGATCGAACAGACCCATGGCCAGGGCCACCTCGTCGGGCCCATGCATCTTGGGCTTCACGACATACACAGAACCCGCCGGGCTGTTGCGGCGCGCGCCCTTCAGATCGTGGAGGGCGGCGGTGACGGTGATCAAGGCGTCGATGGCGGTCTCATAGACTGCCCTGCCGTTCAGGGTGATCATGTCGGTCAGCATGTGGTGGCCCACATTGCGCACCAGCATCAGGCTGCGACCCTTCAGGGTGAGGTCGGCGCCGCCGGCCGTCCGATAGACGCGATCTGGGTCAAGGCGGCGGGTTTCCGTTTGCCCGCCCTTGACGAAGCTGGCCGACAGATCGCCCCGCATCAGGCCCAGCCAGTTGCGGTAGACGCCCACCTTGTCCTCGGCGTCGACGGCGGCGACCGAGTCTTCGCAGTCCTGGATGGCAGTCAGCGCGGCTTCGACCAGCACGTCCGAAACGCCAGCGGCGTCGTCCTTGCCGATGTTGTGGGTACGGTCGATCTGGATCTCGAGGTGCAGGCTGTTGTGCGCCAGCAGAACGCCCTCCGGTGCATCGGCCGCGCCCCGCCAGCCAACAAACTGGGCGAGCGACGCCAGGGTGGCTTCGCGATCGCTGCTGAGACGCACCGACAGGGCGCCATTGTTCACCCGGTACTCGACCGCATCCGCATGCGACCCGTTCGACAGTGGTGCGACCCGGTCCAGCAAACCCCTCGCAAACGCGATCACCTTGGCGCCGCGGACCGGATCATAGCCCTTGCCGCCGGTGGGCGGCTCCAGGGCGTCGGTGCCATAGAGCGCATCATAGAGACTGCCCCAGCGGGCGTTGGCGGCGTTGAGCGCGAAGCGACCGTTCGAAACCGGCACCACCAGCTGCGGGCCTGCCGTGCGGGCGATCTCAGGGTCAACGTTCTCGGTGCCGATTTGAAACGGCGACGGCTCTGGCAACAGATAGCCGATCCCGGTCAGGAACGCGGTCTGTTCTGCGATGGACACCGTCTGGCCGCGCCGCTCACGCCACCAGGTATCGATCTGCGCCTGAAGGTCGTCGCGCCGCGCCAGCAGAGCGGCGTTCTTCGGCGTGAAGTCAGCCAGGATCGCGTCCAGCGCGGCCCAGAAGGCCTCGGGCGCGACCCCAGTCCCCGGGAGTAGATCCTGCTCCACGAAGGCGTGCAAAAGGTCGTCGACGGAGAGGGTGTTGCTGATGTCCATGGATGTACCGGATAGCAGAATGGCCTGAGGCGGAAACCCCAGGCCATTCGAGTTTCAGACGAATTCGCGAAGCCTTACGCGAACTGACCCATCGTGTTGTGGACGCCGCCCGCCTTGAGGGCGGCTTCGCCGGCGAAGTATTCCTTGTGGTCGTCGCCGATGTCGGAGCCGGACATGTTCTGGTGTTTCACGCAGGCGATGCCCTGGCGGATTTCCTGGCGCTGAACGCCCAGGACGTAGCCCAGCATGCCCTGGCTGCCGAAATATTCCTTGGCCAGGTTATCAGTCGACAGTGCCGCCGTGTGGTAGGTCGGCAGCGTGATCAGGTGGTGGAAGATCCCTGCCCGCTTGGCGCTGTCGGCCTGGAAGGTGCGGATCCGCTCGTCGGCCTCGATGGCGAGCGTTGTGGTGTCGTAGTCCACGCTCATCAACTTGTCGCGGTCATAGGCCGAGACGTCCTTGCCGGCGGCCTTGTAGGCGTCAAACACCTGCTGACGGAAGTTCAGCGTCCAGTTGAAGGACGGGCTGTTGTTGTAGGCGAGCTTTGCGTTGGGAACGACTTCGCGGATGCGGTCGACCATGCCCGCGATCTGGGCGATGTGCGGCTTCTCGGTCTCGATCCACAGCAGGTCGGCGCCGTTCTGCAAGCTGGTGATGCTGTCGAGGACGCAGCGATCCTCGCCGGTGCCTTCGCGGAACTGGAACAGATTCGACGGCAGGCGCTTGGGCCGCAGCAGCTTGCCGCCACGATTGATCACCACATCGCCGTTTTTCATGTCGGCCGGGGCGATCTCCTCACAGTCGAGGAAGCTGTTGTACTGGTCACCGATGTCGCCCGGCTCATGGCTGACGGCGATCTGCTTGGTCAGGCCTGCGCCCAGGCTGTCGGTGCGGGTGACGATGACGCCGTTGTCGACGCCCATTTCGAGGAAGGCGTAGCGGCAGGCGCGCACCTTGGCGAGGAAGTCCTCGTGCGGGACCGTGACCTTGCCGTCCTGGTGACCGCACTGCTTTTCATCCGAGACCTGGTTCTCGATCTGCAGGGCGCAGGCGCCCGCCTCGATCATCTTCTTGGCCAGCAGGTAGGTGGCTTCCGCGTTGCCGAAGCCGGCGTCGATATCGGCGATGATCGGAACGACGTGGCTCTCGTAGTTGTCGATCGCGTCGACCAGCTTCTGCTCCTTCGCCTTGTCACCGGCCTCACGGGCGGCGTCCAGGTCGCGGAACATCATGCCGAGCTCACGGGCGTCGGCCTGCTTGAGGAAGGTGTAGATCTCTTCGATCAGCGCCGGCACCGAGGTCTTCTCATGCATAGACTGGTCGGGCAGCGGGCCGAAGTCGGAGCGGAGCGCGGCGACCATCCAGCCGGACAGGTATATGTAGCGCTGCTTGGTCGTGCCGAAGTGCTTCTTGATCGAGATCATCTTCTGCTGGGCGACAAAGCCGTGCCAGCAGCCGAGACTCTGTGTGTAGTTGGCCGGGTCGGCGTCATAGGCGGCCATGTCGGCGCGCATGATGCCGGCGGTATACTTGGCGATCTCGAGGCCGGTCTTGAACCGGTTCTGCAGCCGCATCCGGGCCACGGACTCGGCGTTGATGCCGTCCCAGGTGCCGTTCTTGCTCTTGATGAGCCCGCTCATCTCGATGATGTGGTCTTGATACGCCATGTGCCTCTTCCGCGTTGAGCCGGGGATTTGGAGGCCCCGGAGCATGAAGCGTGCCGTTAAGCGCGACCCGGCCATAAAGGAAGGTGGCATTAGGTTTAGCTGTAAAACTTTACAGATTTTCGCTGTAATGTTGTAATGATCGTACAGTCTTCGATCCGGATCACGACCATGCTGACAGAGCGCCGCCTGTATGTGGGGCCCAGCCTGCGCCGCCTGCGTCGGGACCTGGGATTGACCCAGGCCGACATGGCTGCGGACCTGGAAGTTTCTGCCTCCTATGTGGCGCTGCTGGAGCGCAACCACCGGCCCTTGAGCGCCGAGATGCTGCTGCGGCTGGCGCAGACCTACAAGCTGGACATGTCGACCCTGGCCGGCGCCGGCGCCGCCAACGAGACGGCGCGGCTTCAGGCGGTGCTGAAGGATCCGATGTTCGCCGACATCGACCTGCCCAGCCTGGAAACGGCGGACATGGCGAGCAATTTCCCTGGCGTGACCGAAGCTCTCCTGCGGCTCTATACGACCTATCAGGAGGAACAGCTGGCGCTGGCCGATCGGGGCGCGGAGCGGTTTGAGGCCGGCGACCAGGCAGACGTCACCGATCCCGTCGCCGAGTCCCGACGTTTTCTGGCGGCACGGCGCAACAGCTTTCCCGGTCTCGACGACGCCGCAGAGCGGCTGGCCCAGGCTGTCAGCGGTCACGACAGCCTGAGCGGGTACCTGAAGGCTCGCCATGGTCTGCGCGCGCGCCGCCTGCCCTCGAGCGTGATGGTGGGGTCGGTGCGCAGGCTGGATCGCCACCGCAAGGAGATCCTGCTGGATGATGGCCTCGACGCCGCCAGCCAGTCGTTCCAGCTGGCCCTGCAACTGGCCTACCTCGAACTGCGGGCCGAGATCGATGCGGAACTGGAGGGCGGCAGCTTCGCCTCCGAGAGCGGTGAGCGGCTGACCCGGCGCGCGCTGGCCAGCTATGCAGCCGCCGCGATCCTGATGCCCTATTCCACGTTCGCCCGCGCGGTTGAGGCGCGCCACTATGACGTGGAAGCCCTGGCGCGACAGTTCGGCGCCAGCTTTGAACAGACCGCGCACCGCCTCACCACCCTGCAGAAGCCGGGTCAGGAGCGCGTACCGTTCTTCTTTATCCGGGTGGATCCGGCGGGGAATGTGTCGAAGCGGCTCGATGGGGCAGGGTTTCCGTTCGCCCGGCATGGCGGAGGTTGTCCGCTGTGGTCGGTGCACCAGGCCTTCACGACGCCGCGCCAGATCGTCACCCAGTGGCTGGAGTTGCCCGACGGCCAGCGGTTCTTCTCCATCGCGCGCACCGTGACCGCCGGCGGGGGCGGGTTTGGCGCGCCCCGGGTCGAACGCGCCATCGCGCTGGGATGTGCTGCCGAGCATGCGGGGCGACTGATCTATACCCGCGACCGGCCAGGCCTGGGCGCGGAGGCGGCGACGCCCATCGGCGTGACCTGTCGCCTGTGCCACCGCACCGAATGCACGGCCCGCTCGGCGCCGCCCATCGGCCGTCAGATCCTCTCCGACGATGTCCGCCGGACCGGCGCTCCATTCGGATTTTCTGACACTTAACGTTGCGTCATTGAAATGTTAACGCTTGGCCACCCCTTCGTTCCAAGGCAAAGGGAGATTGCGCAAGGGAAACAAGCGTCAGATGGCTCAGGGTGGCGCCGTGGCGAAGGCCACGGATCGGTTCGAACGCAAGCGCGAGGCCATCCTTGACGCGGCCACGCGGATCCTGAACCGCAAGGGCATCAAAGGCCTGACCCTGGGCGCCACGGCTTCCGCCGTCGAGCTTTCCACCACCAGCGTCACCTACTATTTCCGCCGCAAGGATGATCTGGCCGCTGCCTGTATCTCCCGCGGGATCGAGACCCTGCTAGGCATTGCCGAGGCTGCGGTCACCGCGCCAACGCCGGGCGAGCGGCTCCATGGTTTCTTCACCCGCTATCTGGACGTCCTGAAGGCCACCGCGGCCGGGGAGGCGTCGCCACTGCCGATCATCTCGGAACTGCGAGCCCTGAGTTCGCCCCGCCGGGAAGAGGTGGCCCAGGCCTATGGGCGGCTGTTTCGCAAGGCCCGCCAGATTTTTGACCATCCGGACCTCTGCTGGATGTCGCGAGGCCGACGCACGGCCCGGACCCGGATGTTGCTTGAACAGGTATTCTGGGGCGGCGCATGGCTCAGCCGGTTTGACGCGGAGGACTATCCACGCATCCGCGACCGTATTGTCGATATCTTCCTGAACGGCCTGGCGCCGGAGGGCGCAGCCTGGGCGCCGGCCGCCATCGCGCTGGAGGCCCGCGCCGCACGCATCAGCCCGGAGCCGGGGCGCGAGACCTTCCTGCTGGCGGCCACGCGCCTGATCAACCTGCGTGGATATCGCGGCGCGTCGGTGGACAAGATCTCCGCCGAGCTGAACGTCACCAAGGGCAGTTTCTATCACCATAACGACGCCAAGGATGACCTGGTGGTGGCTTGTTTCGAGCGCACCTTCGAGGTGATGCGCAGCGCCCAGCGGTTGGCTATGGAACAACCGGGCACCCAGTGGGAAAAGCTGTCGGCATGTGCCGCCGCCCTCGCCGAGTTCCAGCTCTCCGATCATGGGCCCTTGCTGCGCACCCACGCACTCACGGCCCTGCCAGAACAGATGCGCGGCGCCATGGTCGAGCAGTCCGAACGTGTCTCTGACCGCTTCGCCTCGATGATCTCGGACGGGATCGCCGAAGGCTCAATCCGGCCGGTGGATCCGTTCATCGCCGCCCAGATGCTGAACGCCACCCTGAACGCCTGCGCGGAGCTGGGCTACCTGGTTCCCGACGTGAGGCCGAAAGCGGCGGCGGCGGTGTTCGTGCGCCCCCTGATGATGGGGATATTCAAACACTGAGCCGTTTCTCGTCCTCCACGCCCTTCAGATGCGCCAGGTTGGCCTCGTGGCGTTTGCGGTCGATATCGTAGAAGAACAGCAGGCCGATGGAGATGCCGTAGAGGCCGACGATCAGCGGGATGTAGGCGATGCCGAGGCCGGTCAGGACCTCCTCGGGCACCCCGCCCCGCTTGGCGTCGTCCGGGAACTGGACGAAGGCCAGGACGGCGGTGGCGACGAATATGCCCGTGCCCGATATCATCTTGCGGAACAGGGCGTTGGCGGACATCAGCAGCCCCTCTGACCGGCGCCCCGTCTTGACCTCGGCGTCCTCCACCACGTCAGCGACAATGGCGGCCAGCAGCACGGCGGTGGCCGAGGCCAGGGTCGCGTTGATGATCTCCTCCCCATAGATCAGCCAGAGGAGTTCCGGCGTGCCGTTTTCCGGCGCCAGACCCAGCAGGCGCAGGGACACCGGCGTGATGTGGACGGCCACGGCGGTGGCGAATACCACGATGGCGCCATGCTTCTTACCCAGCGCCTTGCCGACGATGGGCGCCAGCCCCACGCCGAGAAAGCCGCCCACGACGCTGATGGTGGCGAGCGTCGCCAGCTGGGACTGTTTCAGCTCCCAGAAGTAGAGCCCGAAATAGATCTCGAGGCCATTGCGGGCGCCTACCGCCACCGAAATGAAGATCGCAGAGACGGCGGCGGCAATGAAGGCGCGGTTGTTCAGCGTCTGGCCCACCTCACCGAGCATGGCGCCCAAGGTGATTTTTCGCACGGGCGGGACCGAAAGGTAGGGGATGCGACTGGCTGTGCCGATCGTAGAGGCCAGCACTGTGGCCAGGATGATCAAGGCGCCCGTGATCGAGTAGGCAAGATAGCCGTCGCGTGCCAGTACGCCGCCGGAGCCGTCCGGCTGCTCCTTGAGGAAGACTTGATAGGCCAGCACGGTCATGCCCAATCCGCCGGCCACTGCGAAGAACTGACGCAAGGCCAACAGGTTGGTGCGCTCGTCGTAGTCCCGGGCCAGCTCTGGGGCCAGCGCCTGATGCGGCGTCTCGAAGAAGGTGTCGAAGAACCGCACCGAGAACAGGCAGACCGCCAGATAGATCGCGACGGCGTTGTCGCTCCAGCCCAGCGGCGGGTTCCAGAGCAGGAAGAAGGCCAGGGCGTAGGGCAGGGCGGCGGCCATCATGAAGGGGTGTCGCCGTCCCCAGCGCGATCTCAGATTATCGGAAACCTGGCCGACAAATGGATCGATCACGGCATCGAAGACCAGGGCGACCATCAGGATCAGGCCAACCAGTTTGGGCGGCAGACCGATCACCTGATTGTAG
>NZ_JBILRO010000114.1:0-10399 GCF_044372605.1 Phenylobacterium sp. | reverse complement strand
CCGATGGCCGCCACGGCCGCGAGCGCGCCGTCGAGGTCGTCCGCGACCTCCGGGCCCAGCATGTAGAGCTGTATGCCAATTTCGAGGCGATGACGCTGCACGAAGCTCTCGGCGGCAAAGGCCGGCGTCCCTGCCGTGAAGGCGGCGGCGGACGCGACGAAGCCGCGTCGACTGATCGCGCTGAACGGTCCCCCTGGTACAGGCGCCGTCGTGTGGCGCCCGTGTTCCTCAGGTCTGTCGAGATCCATGCACACGCTCCTACGGTGACGCCTTGACTGTAACCGATTACATGGGCCGGGAGCGAGTGGTCAGTGGCGGCGGACATGGGTGGGCTCGACGATCTCCCCTTTAGGTTGCCCAGCATGAGGCGCGCGGGCGAGCAACTGGGTGGCCGCCTGCTTGCCCGCGGTCATCTCGAACTGCGCGCGGGCGGTCTCCAGGCCTGCTATGCGTCCATGCCGGACGGCGCTAGCCTCCGAGCCTCTCAGCCTGTCCCGGCTCAAAGGGCTGTCGAGCGGTCCGCTCATCAGCCCGCCGCCTGCGCGGCCTCCTCTGCGCCCTGGATGGCCTCGGAGAAGAAGGGGTTGGAGATATAGGGGACGGTGCCGCGATCTTCCCGATGCGTGTGCTCCTGAGGCTCTTGGACGAGAAATTGGGCGCAAAGCCCAGCGACTGCGCCGATATGAGGGCGCTCATCCGGTTGCGCGCCTCGACAACCGCCTGGCTGCTCAGCACGCGCGGCATCGTGGCGGTCGCGACGCCAGCGTGGCTCGCCACCTCCTTTAAACTCGCCATGCCGAGCTTCGAATTCCTTCCGCAGGAGCGCACGCCGATGTCTGCGGCGCCCCATCTTGCCGGAGTTGCGCGTGAAACGCGCGCGAGCGTTGACAAATCAGCGGTTTATGTAGGCCATTACATAACGCGGATGTAATCCATTACATCAACAGCCGCGCCGCGTCTTCGGACGCGAATGACGAAGCAGAGGGAGCGCGAAAAATGGGGCAGGAGCGCATTCGTCATTTCGCCGCGCACCTTTGCGTGGGCTGTCTCCTCGCCACGGCGACGGCCGCTGCCGCGGAAATCCCTGCTACACTCCCCACGCCGGCCGTGCGCCAAGAGGTTCCGGCGCCGCCGCGAGCGCCCGCGGGCGCCCCGAACATTGTGCTCATCCTCCTTGACGACGCCGGATTTGCGGCCGCCTCAACGTTCGGCGGGCAAGCGCGAACCCCGACGCTCTCGCGGCTGGCCGACGAGGGCCTGCGGTACACGACCTTCAATGTAACGGCGATCTGCTCGCCGACGCGGGCCGCCTTGCTTTCCGGGCGCAATCAGCATCGGGTCGGTTTCGGCAGCACGCCCGAGGCGTTCCGGCCGTATCCGGGCTACAATGGGGTCTGGCCGAAGGAATCGGCCTCGATTGCCGAAGTGCTGCGCCGCAACGGCTATAGCACGGCCGCCTACGGCAAGTGGCACAACACGCCCTACTGGGAACTCAGCCCCGTCGGTCCCTTCGATCACTGGCCGACCAGCCTCGGCTTCGAGCGCTTCTATGGCTTCATGATCGGCGAGGTGAGCCAGTGGGAGCCGCCGCTCTACCGCGACACCATGGCAGTCGTTCCGCCGAAGACGCCCGATCAGGGGTATCACCTCACCACCGACATCGCCGACGAGGCGATCCGCTGGCTGAACGTCCAGGAGTCCCTCGCGCCGGAGAAGCCCTACTTCCTCTATTTCGCGCCCGCCGCGCCGCATAAGCCGCACCATGTCCCCAGAGACTGGATCGCGCGGTACGAGGGGAAGTTCGACAAGGGCTGGGATGTACTGCGGCGGGAGACGTTCGAGCGGCAGAGGCGCCTGGGCGTGATTCCGCGTGACGCAGTGCTGACCCCGAGGCCCGACGCGATTCCCCCATGGGAAAGCCTCTCGCCTGACCAGCGTCGACTGGCTGCGCGCCAGATGGAGGTCTACGCGGCCTTCCTCGAGCATACGGACGTGGAGATCGGGCGCGTACTCGACCGGGTGCGCGCGGGTCCAGGCGGCGAGAACACGCTGGTCCTGTATGTGGCGAGCGACAACGGCGCCAGCGCCATGGACGGGGTGATGGGCTCCAACGACACGCATGCGCCCGCGATCGCGATCGCGGCGCAGCTGGCCGAACTGGATGCCTTGGGCGGCACTGAGCACCTGAACGCCTATGCTGCGGGCTGGGCGTGGATGAACAGCACGCCGTTCCAGTGGACCAAGGGGATCGCATCGCACTGGGGCGGCACGCGCGTTCCGCTCGTAGTCTCCTGGCCTCAGCGGATCCGCGCGCGGGGTGAGGTGCGCACCCAGTTCGCCTACGCCACGGACCTCGCCGCCACGATCCTCGATGCGGCGGGCGTCGACGCGACAAGGCCGATCGACGGCGTGGCGCAGACCCCGCTGGATGGACACAGTCTGGAGCCGACGTTCGATCGTGCCGACGCGCCATCGCCTCGCCGCGTGCAGTATTTCGAGAACTGGGGGAGCCGGGCGATCTACAAGGACGGCTGGACCGCGGGTGTCCGGATTGTGGGCCAGAACCTCGGCGAGAACATTCGCCGCGGTCCGGAGCCGGGCGCCGACAGGTGGGAACTCTACAACGTCGCCGCCGACTTCAGTCAGTCGCGAGACCTGGCGCGCACCCATCCCGACAAGCTGCGCGAGCTCCAGCAGACCTTCGCCGAGGAGGCGCAGCGAAACAACGTCTACCCGATAGAGCCGCCCAACGTGCGCTATCCCCCTCCGACGCTGGCGGCCGGACGCACGCGCTTCGTCTACTTCCCGGACAGCCCCTGGTTCAGCTACCGGGCGCTACCCAGCTTGAGCCGCCCCCACGCCATCACGGTCTACGCCCATGTTACGCCGGGCGCGAACGGCGTGCTGGTAACGAGCGGGAGCCGCCTCGGCGGATTCGTCCTCTACGTCGAGGACGGACGGCTGGTGTACGAGAATAACTTCGCTGGCCGGACGCGGCAGCGGCTGATCGCGACCGAGCCGCTCCCCCTGGGCGACATCAGGATCGTCTTCGAGATGCGCGGGAGCCCGGTTCCGGGAGCGCCCTTCGAGGCGGTCGGCGTGCTTACCGTGGACGGCCGCAAGGTGGCCAATGGGCCGCTCGGACCCGTCGCCGACCCGGTCTATGACGTCGCGAGCTTCAGCGTCGGCGAGGCGCGCATATCGCCGGTCAGCCCGGCGACGCCCCTGCCTTCCCGCTTCTCGGGCCGCATCCAAAAGGTGGAGGTGGTGCTCCACTGAAGCCTCGGGCGCGGCACGGTCCGCGCCCCGCGACGTAATCAATCACAGAACAAACCCGACCTTGGCGTCGGGAGGGAGGGTACAAATGACACTCAAGATTCTGGCTGTAGCGAACACCTCATGGCTCGTCCTGGCGGCCGCGCTGCCGGCCGGTCCGGCGCAAGCGGCGCAAGCGGCGGAAGAGTCCGCGACGGCCGCTTCCTCGGCGATCGAAGAGGTCGTCGTGACCGCCCGTCGTCGGGAAGAAACGCTACAGCGCGTCCCTGTGGCCGTGTCGGTGGTCTCGGCGGCTGTGCTCGACCGTCAAAACATCCAGTCTATCGTCGAACTCGAGCGCGCGGTGCCCGGCCTGTCGAGCCAGGGCCAGACGCGCGACAACGTGTCAATCAGCATCCGTGGGCAGGGCACGGGCCAGCAGGCGAGCCTGCCGGGCGTGCTCATCTACCTCAACGAGGTTCCGATTCCCTACGACCAGCTGGGCCAGTCGGTGGCGGGCCCGGGTCTCTATATGGACCTGCAGAACGTCCAGGTCCTCAAGGGCCCGCAGGGCACGCTGTTTGGCCGCAACTCCGTCGGCGGCGCGGTTCTTCTCCAGACCCGTCAGCCCGACGATGTGTTCGGCGGCCGGGTGCAGGTCGGCCTCGGCAGCTACGCCAACCGCGAACTGGATGCCATGCTGAACGTACCGTTGGCCGACGACCGGCTCGTTCTCAGGATCGCGGCGAAGACCCAGGACCGCAAGGGCTTCACAAAGGTCCTGAGCCAGCCGAGCGACCCGGGCGGCTTCCGAATGGACGACGTGGACTACTGGTCGATCAGGGGCACGCTGGCCTGGCAGGTCTCCGATCGCATCACGAACGTCACCACCCTCGACCGACTAGTGTCCGAAAACAACGGCTCGTCGTACATCCTTAACAGCCTGGCCCCGACGGGGCGTGCGGCCGCCCGATATCCGCAGCTAGTGAGCCTGTTCGCCCAACAGCAGCAACTCGGGATACGCGCGCGTATTGGAAGCAGCCTCGATAACGAGTCCACGCGCCGCTACACGTTCCTCACCAACGTTACCGAGTTCGCGATCACCGACGACATCTCGGTACGCAATATCTTCGGCTACATGCAGGCCAAGCGGACCTATTCGCTCGAGGCCGACGGGTCGCCCTTCCCGGTAAGCGAATTTGCCCAGCCTGACGGCGAGGTCTTCAAGTTCGGCCAGTACAGCGAAGAACTGCAGCTGCGCGGCAAGTCTCTGGGCGGGCGTCTCGAGTGGATCGCGGGCGGCCTGTACCTGAAGAATCCGACGCCCGGCTACTACAACCGCCCCGCCATCACCTTCGGCGCCACCGTGATCAACGCCTCGCGCTTCGGCTCCGAGAGCGCGGGGCTATACGGCCAGGGCACCTACGATCTGGCCGAACTCGTCCAGGGCCTGAAGGTTACGGCCGGCTTCCGCTACACTTGGGATCGGCGATTCGCTCAGTCGCGCGGGCTGAACGCCCAGAGGGTCTGCGTCAATCCGCCGGCGTCCGCCGACGCCCAATGCACGCTCACCGGGGACACGCGCACCGAGGCGCCGACCTGGACGATCGGTCTGGACTGGCAGGCGACGGACCAGATCCTGGTCTATGGGGCGAGCCGTCGCGGCTACCGCGCCGGAGGCTTCAACGCGCTCAACCCCAACATCGTCACGGACAGCCGGTTCTTCGACCCGGAATATGTCACCGACTATGAACTGGGGCTGAAGGCGGACTGGCGGCTGGGGCCCGTGCCGCTCAGGACCAATCTCGCCGTCTACCGGCAGAACTACAGCGACATCCAGGTGACCGAGACGCGGTTCGTGGCAGGTCAGCAGTTCGCGTCGACCAGCAATGCGGGCGCGGCGAAGATCCGCGGCGGCGAGCTCGAGGTCACGGCCAGCCTCACCCGCGACCTGCAGGTGGGTGGCTTCCTGAGCTACGTGGACTTCGATTTCACGCGGTTCGCCCCCGGTGCGAACGCCGCCGCCCTGCGCGCCCAGGAAACCGCCAACCGTCCCATGCACCAGTACGGCCTGAACGCGCGATACAGTCTGCCGGTGGCGGAATCGCTCGGCGACGCCTCGGTGTTCGCCAACTGGTCGTGGCGTGACGACGCCGGCAACAAGGCGCTGCGCGACGGCGTGATCCCGTCGTACGGTCTGCTCTCGCTGGGCGCGGAAATGAAAGACATCGGGCGCAGCGGCTGGGACGCCTCGGTGTTCGTTACGAACGCCCTGAACAAGGATTATGTCGTCGCGTTGAGCGCAGCGTTCGAAACCAATGGATACACCACCTACAGCTACGGCGAGCCGCGGATGTTCGGGGTGCGCTTGCGCTACCGTTTCGGTGGAGAACGCTGACGTGACTCGGGCCGCGCCCCTCCGTAGCGAGGCGTTCCGGCGCCTCGCGATCGCAGGCGCGGCCCTCCTGTTCGTTGGCGGCTGCGCCGGGCTTGGCAGCGCAGCGGGAGACTGGGCGGCGTACGGCGGCTCCCCGGAAGGGGATCGTTTCTCGCCCCTCTCGGAGATCCGCCGCAGCAATGTCGGCCGCCTGCAGGAGGTCTGGCGCGTTGAGACTGGCGAAGGCGGCCTCCAGACCTCGCCACTCGCGATCGGCGGCGTGCTCTATGTGTTGACCCCCGACCAGGTCGTGCTCGCGCTGGACGGCGCCACCGGCCGCGAACTCTGGCGCCACCGTCCCGAGGCCCGGAACCGCCAGCCGATCCGCGGCCTGAGCTACTGGCGCGACGGCGCCGAACGGCGGCTCTTCACCAGCCACGGGACATTCCTCACGGCGCTCGACCCTGCCACCGGACGGCCTGCGGCCAGCTTCGGGAGGGGCGGGACCATCGATCTCCGGGAGGGGCTCGGCCGCGAGCCGTCCACGCTTCCAGTGTTCCTGACGACGCCGGGCGTCGTGTTCCGCGACCTGCTCATCGTGGGCTTCCGCACGTCCGAGACCGCGCCTGCCGCGCCCGGCGCCATCCGGGCCTACGACGTGCGCAACGGCCAGCTCCGCTGGACCTTCGCCCTCGTTCCAAAGCCGGAGGATCCTGGCGCCGAAACGTGGCCCGCGGAGGCGCTCGCGACGGCCGGGGGCGCGAACGCCTGGGCCGGCCTGGCGCTCGACCCCGATCGGGGCATCGTCTACGCGCCCACCGGCTCGGCGGTCGACGACTTCTTCGGCGGTGACCGGAAGGGCGACAACCTCTTCGCTAACTCGTTGGTCGCGCTGGACGCCGCGACCGGTCGCCGGCTGTGGCATCAGCAACTCGTCCGCCACGATATCCTTGACCGGGACCTTCCCTCGCCGCCCTCGCTGCTCATGGTGCGGCGGGGCGGCCGCACCGTGCCTGCGGTCACTCAGGCCACGAAGCACGGCTTGCTGTTCGTCTTCGACCGGGTGACCGGCGAGCCGTTATTTCCCATCGAGCAGCGCCCCGTCCCCGCCAGCGACGTCCCAGGCGAATGGTCGTCTACCACGCAGCCTTTTCCCGTCGCGCCCGAGGCGTTTACCCGACAACAGCTCACGGCCGACATGCTCACCAAGCGCACGCCCGAGGCGGCGGCGGCGGCGCGGGCGGCCTTCGACCGGCTACGTCGCAATGGGCCGTTCGCACCCCTAGCGGTGGACGCCGAGACGCTGGTCTTCCCGGGATTCGACGGAGGCGCCGAGTGGGGCGGATCGGCCGTCGAGCGCGAGCGCGGGATCGTCTATCTCAACGCCAACGACGTGGCCTGGACCGGCTCGCTGCGGGCGGCGCGGGCCACGAACCGTGGTGCGGGGGTCTACCAGAAGCAGTGCGCCGTATGCCATGGCGCCGACGGTCAAGGTGCGGAAGGCGTTCCCGCCATGACCGGCCTGGGGGGACGCCTGTCGCTCGCGGATATTCGCAGGGTGATCCTGGAAGGCCGCGGGCGGATGCCGGGGTTCCCTCAGATCGGAAGCCTCGACCTGGAGCAGCTAATCCACCATCTGGCCGATCCCTCCGGCGTGGCCGATCGCGAGGTCCAGGCGGCGGATGCGCGCGTGGGATCGAGGTACACCTTCAACGGCTATCGCAAGTTCCTCGACCCCGACGGCTATCCTGCGGTCGAGCCGCCCTGGGGTACGCTCAACGCCATCGACCTGAATTCCGGCCGCTATCGCTGGCGGGTCCCGCTGGGCGAGTACCCTGAGCTCGCCGCCCGTGGTCTGCCGGCCACCGGCTCGGAAAACTATGGAGGTCCCGTCGTCACCGCCGGAGGGCTGCTGTTCATCGGCGCGACCGTCCGGGACCGCAAGCTACGGGCGTTCGACACGCGCAATGGCCGAATCCTTTGGGAAGGGACCCTGCCTTATCCCGGGGCGGCCACGCCGGTGACGTACCTCGCTGGCGGACGGCAGTTCGTGGTGATCGCCGCGAGCAGCCCGCGCGACCCTAAAGCGCCGCCCGGCTCCGCCTACCTCGCCTTCGCGCTCCCGGACGTCGGGAAAGGCGCGCCACTCAGCAAACGCGATTGATCCGCGGTCTTGGTGGGTGTCGCGGCTGTCGAGGTGGCTTGCCATCGACTCGGTTCTGGCATCCGCACAATGTCTGCAATCCCCCCATCTGAGACGTTCAGGGAGTCCGCTTTCGGGCCGCAAGCCAATGTCTCCGTCTGGCGCATCCAGGACCTAATCCCAACCGCCATCCCCACGCATCCGTTCGCGGATCTCGTCCCCAGCCTGGACCGTGAACTCCTCAACAAGGGCCTCGTCGATCTCACTGAGCTTCAGACCCCGCGCGCGTGCCGCCTCGACGACCCAGGGCTGGACCTTCAGCTGATCATCGACTTCGACGACAACACCCAACACCTCCAGTGCGCCGTTGCATCCCGCCGGATTGCCGTAGCGTTTGACGATGACGGTCCAGTTCTCGCCTTTGGCGTCGTCCTCGGCCCGGGCTTTGCTGACCTGGTCCGCGATCTTCAGGAAATCGCGCCTCGCAGTCGCGTCACCCTCCAGGGCACGCTGAAGCATCTGCATCAGCAGGGCCTCCGTCGCCGGCACCTTGCTCCGCTTACCTTCAACGGTCATGGGAATGGTCCGGGCGGCGACCTTCTCCATTGCGGTGCGCACCCCCGAGCCCTTCGGCCGCCCGTTGGGATTCCCGCTCTTGCCCTTCTGGAACTGGCTGCGCCTGGGCGGCTTGCGGTAGCCGACGCCGTCGTCTTCGCTGACCTCGCTCATGACCCTAGGCCGCCTGCTCAAGCCGCAGCAGTTGGGGCTGCCCGCCGGTCAGCGCCCGCCAGCGTTCCACGACCAGATCGACGTAGAGCGGATCGATATCGACACCCCGGAACCGCCGTCCGGTACGCTCGGCCGCGATCAGGCTGGCTCCGGAGCCCAGGAACGCGTCCAGCACCAGGTCGCCGCGCCTGGTGACGTCCTGGAAGGCGTCAGCGACCATGGCCACCGGCTTGACGGTCGGGTGCAGGGCCAGGTCCTGCTGACGACTGCCGCCGAAGGTGTTCACCGAGGCGTAGTCCCAGACGTTGGTGCGGTTGCGACCGTGGCGGCCGAGCTCGACGGTGTTGAGGTGCTGGGCCGATCCGACGCGGTAGACGAAGACCAGCTCATGCTTGGACCGGTAGAGCGAGCCCATGCCGGCGTTGGACTTGTTCCAGATGCACAGGTTCAGGAGATCACCGTAGACCTCTGCTCCCACGGCTTCCACATCGCCCATGTGCCGCCAGTCCATGCAGACGTAGTGGACCGCGCCATCGCGGGAGACCGCGGCGCAGGCGCCAAGCGTCTGGGCCAGAAAGGACCGGAAGCCCACCTGATCCATCTCGCCCGAGGCCATCGCAAACTCCCGGTGCCGGGAGGTGACATTGGCGTGGCCCTGGATCTTCACATTATAGGGCGGGTCGAGGAACGCAGCGTCCATCTTGGCGCCGTCACCGATCACCGCCTTCAGGAAGCCGACGTCACGACTGTCGCCGCAGCCGATCCGGTGATCGCCGAGGATCCAGATGTCACCCACCTGGCTGATGGCGGTCTGCGCCAGCGCCGGGATCACCTCGTCGTCAGGATCCGCGGCGCCCTTCGACAGGATCACGTCGATCTCGCCGGTGGCGAAGCCCATGGCCTCGATCTCGAAGTCGAGGTCACCGATGACGATGGCCGAAAGTTCGATCTTCAGCAGATCGGTGTCCCAGCCGGCGTTGAGCGCGATCTTGTTGTCGGCAATCCGCAGGGCCCGCACCTGCATCTCGCTCAGGCCCTCCAGGATGATCGTCGGCACCTGCGCCAGACCGAGCTTGCGGGCGGCCAGGAGCCGACCGTGGCCTGCGATCACACCCAAGTCCGGGGTGAGCAGGATGGGGTTGGTGAAGCCGAAGGCGGTGATGCTGGCGCAGATCTGGCCGACCTGTTTGGCCGAGTGCGTGCGAGCGTTGCCGGGGTCGGGTTTGAGCGCGTCCGGCACCTGGAAGGTGATGTGCATCGTGTAAACGTCCTGGGGGCTAAGCGATTGGATCGCATGGAGGAATTGGGATGCTGCGCTGCGAACCAGCCCCGGGGAAAGAACAATCGTCACCGGTGAGTTAGCCCCTGTGGATGGATTGGACTTCGCTGCGGATTGGAGCGCTAGTGGCTCACGCCCCCGCCCGGTCTGAACCGGGTTCGCCTCAGTGCAAACCGCGATTTCCGCGGCTTGAAAAACACCGAGGATTCCCATGGCCCGCCGCAAAGACATCCAGCTCGACCTGCTGCCCGAAACCCTTCCGCCCAAGCTCGCCACCGGCAAGATCGCCGTCCTGGTGGATCTGCTCCAGCAGCCTGGCGGCACGACCATCGAGGCGATGATGGCGGCGACCGGCTGGCAGGCCCACTCGGTCCGCGGCGCCATCTCCGGCTCGATCAAGAAGGCGCTGGGGATCGCGGTGATCTCCGAGAAGGTCGACGGCGCCCGGACCTACCGCATCGAGGCCGCGGCGTGAGCCAGGCCATCTCCGAGGAGGTCCGGGCGCTGGAGCGCCTGGACCTCGAAGGCCTCAGGGCAGAGTGGCGGCGGCGGTATGGGCCGCCGCCGAAGGTCCGATCGCCGGAGTTGGTCCGACTGTCGCTGGCTTGGCGGATAC
>NZ_JBILRO010000112.1:0-10436 GCF_044372605.1 Phenylobacterium sp. | reverse complement strand
AGGGAGGCCTTCGGCACGGTCGGGTTCTTCGTGAACCAGTAGGCGCCCAGGAGACCTTTCTCCTCGCCGGTGAAGGCCGCCAGCAGGACGCTGCGCTTCAGGGGCTTGCCGCGATGGTTCTCGGCAAAGCGGATCAGGGTGGCGACATAGGCCGCGTCGTCCAGGGCGCCGTTGTAGAGGCTGTCGCCGGCCACCGGCTGGCCGAAGCCATAACCGTCCAGATGTGCGGAGAGCACGAGGTGTTCCGCAGCCAGCTTCGGATCTGATCCCGGCAGCACGGCCAGCACATTGGTGGCGGTGTAGTCGCGCTGGCTGATCTCGAACCGGGCAGTGAATGTTCCGGGCAGGTCGAACACCGGCAGGGGCTGTTTCGCCCCGCCGGCCGCCATGACCGCCGCGCCGTCATGGCCCGAGCCCTCGGCCAGTCGTGCGAACGCTTGAACGCTCATGGTCATCACGACGAACCCGCCGGTCCGGGGCGGCGGCGCATCGGCCAGTGTGATCGACCGCGCATAGGCCGCCGGCCAGCGAAACGGCTCTATCGTGAAACCTGGATCGTCCACCTGGATCAGGCCGAGCGCGCCCGCCGCCTGGGCGTTTCGAACCCGCTCGGCGCCCGTGGTCAGGCCCGCCCGCCGCGTATTGATGCAGGCCACCATCTTGCCGCCAGAACCCGCCAGGTCTTCCGGGCGGCAATAGCCCGCGAACCGAAGGGGCGCTTCGAGGCGCGGCGGCAGATCGTCTGCCGCGCGAACGCTGAACTCCTTCAGAAAAGCCAGATGGCGGTCTGCGGTCCCTTCGTGGATCAGGGCGACCACCGCGGAATCGACCCGGCTCTCATGCACCGGGAAGGTCTGGAAAAAGGTTCCATTGTCCCCGGCGGGCTTCCAACCGGCGGCCCTGAACTTGTCGGCGACCAGACGGCCAGCACGATCGTGGCCCGAAGAGCCGATATCCCGGCCCTCCATGGCATCAGACGAGAGCTGTTCGGTGATCTTCCACCAGGCCCGGGTGTCGGGGTCGCGGATGGATGCGGTGCGAGGCTCGGCTGAGGTCGTGGTCGAAATCGCGACCAGCAAGCCGGCGACGAGAAGAGAGCGGAACATCATGCGCCACGCTCCCAGAGCACAGGCTGATCCGCAAGGGTTATGGATCGGTCAGGGGCTGGCGCGATGCCTTGTTGAGCTCGCCTTGCCGGCGGTTCATCCGGCTCAGCTCGGCAAAGGTGATGTGGGGATGGGTCCGCACCAGCTCACGGAACCGTCCCACATAGACCGGCAGGAAGACCAGCGTTGCGCCTGCCAGGTCCCCGGCAAAATCATGCAGCGACATCTCGCGGCCAACCAGCGACTGCGCAATCTCGCTGGCGATTCCAAGGCCAACCAGGGCAGCGGCGAGGTCCGACGTGCGCGACCGGGGCAGCGACCCCAGCATCAAGGCGCCCAGCCCATAGAACAGCAGGGCGTGGGCCACCGTATCGGGGAAGGGCAATCCGAGCTGGCTGTAGGTGAAGGGACCCGTCAGGGCGATGAGCGCCACCAGACCGCCCAGCAAGCCCGCGAAACGCAGGGCGGTCAGAAGTCTGTGCGGCGTCAGCGACATGGCGACACCCTGACGCCACATGCTGAAAATGCGGTGAAATCTTAGGGTTAGCCGTTCCTCAACGCGACCAGCGTGCGTGTTGCGCCAACGGCGATCAGGGTCTGCCCCGTAAAGTAGAGGCCCCACACAGCCAGCGCCATCGGGAAGACGTCCAGGGCCGGACGACCGGTTCGCGCAAAGATCAGCAGGTCTGACACCACAAACATCAACGCGCCCGCCGCCACCAGAAGCCGCGGGAACCGGCTGATCCAGGCCGCCGCCGCCATCGCGGCCAGACCCATGGCATAGAGCGCGATCAAACCAGCCCCGGCCCGGTCGGGCGGCAGGAGAAAGGCGATGACGGTGACAACCGGGATGATCGTCATACCCAGAGCCAGATGCCGGGCGCTCAGGCCAGGATCGCGGTTGCGGACATAGAGGACGATGGCGATCAGGTGGCCCGCCAGAAAGGCCAGTGCGCCCACGACGAGGCCATGGGTTTCGAGCAGCACGTCGCCCAGCGTCCCGAACATCAAGACCACCGCCAACAGCACGCCATCCAGCCCTCGCGCCTGTGTGGCGGCGAACGCGGCCAGCAGCGCCACACCCGCGCCCTTCCAGATCACCGACCCGGCCGGCGGCAGATCCAGAAACCAGGATCCCACATAGCTGATGCCGGCGACGATCGCGGCGATCAGCAACAGCCGGCCAGCGCGCATCAGTCGAAACCTTTCAGGTCGCACCAGACCTCGACCGGATCGCGTGCCGAGCGCCAGCCATTGATGGGGTGATCGGGGTCGCGGTAGCCCAGCGCCATGCCGGAGAACAGCATGTGATCGTCGGGCAAACCGACAAACTTCGCCACCGTCTGCGGATAGCGGGCCCAGAACTCCTGCGCGCAGGTATCAAGGCCGCGCTCCACCGCCAGCAACATCACGGTTTGCATGTACATGCCAAGGTCCGACCATTGCGGTGGGCCCAGCTTGCGGTCGAGGCAGAAGAACAGCCCGACCGGCGCGCCGAAGAAATCGGTGTTCTTGGCGAGTTGCTGCAATCTGGCGGGCTTGTCCTCCCGCGGGATGCCCAGGCTGGCGTAGAGGTCTTCGCCATTCTGGAACCGACGGGTCCTGAAGGGGTCCCAAAGGTTCTGGGGATAGACCTCGTACTCAGGTGTTTCTCCGAACGGCATGGTCCTGACTACGGCCTTGAATTCGGCAAGCGGTGCGCCGGTCAGACCATAGACCCGCCAGGGCTGAAGGTTGCCGCCCGACGGCGCGCGGGCCGCCTTCTCCAGGATCTCGGCCACCAGGGCGCCGGGCACCGGATCAGGTTTGTATGCGCGGACCGAGATGCGGCGCTCGACGGCTTCGGAGACGTTCATGGCAGTTCCCATTGACCAGATCGTTGAGAATCGCGCCTAGCATGAGTTCGCAGGGTCAAGGCAAGCGACACGTGGCGAAGCGGGGCAAGGGCGGTTTCTGGAGTTTTGTGCGCGCGGTGTTCATCGCGGGCCTGATCGTCTTTTTCATCGGGCCGGTGGTGATGGTGGCGATCTATCGCTTCGTACCGCCGCCGGTGACGTTCCTGATGGTGCAGCGGACCGTCGAAGGGCGGGGTTTCGAGCGCAAATGGGTCCCGCTGGATGAGATCTCTCCCAATCTTGTCCGCGCCGTCATCGCCGCCGAGGACGCCCGCTTCTGCGAGCATTACGGATTTGACGTGGAGGCCATCCAGAAAGCCATGGTCGCCAACGAGGCGGGCAAGAAGCTCCGTGGCGGCTCCACCATCAGCCAGCAGACCGCCAAGAACGTGTTCCTGTGGCCCGGCCGTGACTGGGTTCGCAAGGGTCTCGAAACCTGGTTCACGGCGCTGATCGAGGTCGGCTGGGGTAAGCGGCGGATCATGGAGGTCTATCTGAACTCCATCGAGTGGGGGCCCGGCGTCTATGGCGCCGAGGCGGCGGCGCGGAAGAATTTCAAGGTCCCGGCAAAATCACTGACGGTGGCGCAATCGGCGCGGCTGGCCGCCATCCTGCCCAGCCCGCTGAAATGGAAGGCGGCCAAACCGGGCCCCTATGTCCAGAAGCGTTCGGGCCGGATCACCCGCAATGCGCGGGCCGTGCGACGCGAAGGTCTGACCGCCTGCGTGCTTTAGGGCCCGGCACGATAGTGGGCAAAACCCTTGAGGAAACTCCGGCCCAACCCGCCACGCCGACAGGCGTCGGACTTTTGTCACACCGCATCGAACCAATCGGGCCCAGGTACGTTGACCCCTATGCATCGCGCCCGTCGGCGCGGCGCTGGGCCTTGGTCTGGGGAGACTATACGAATGAACATGAAACTTTTGGCTGCCGCCGGCGTTTGCGTCGCGCTGCTCGCGGCCTGCTCGCAGAAGACCGAAGACAAGGCCGCAGAGGCGACTGGAACCGCTGCAGCGGCTGCAGATCAAGTGGGTGACGCTGTCCAGTCAGCGGGCAGTGATGACGTCGCCAACACAGAAGCTGCAGCGGCCAAGACGACTGCGGCAATCGACAGCGCCGCTGACGCAACGGCGCAGGCTGCTGGCTCTGCAGCGAGGAAGGCCGACGCGGCGGCAGAGGCCGCCGTCAAACAGAAGTAGGCGCGCCCCGGGAGATCAGTCCGTCGCTCTGGCCGCAGGTTGATCGGCCATCGCGGTCGGTCGCTCTGCATCAATGGCGCTGATCACCCCGCTGATCAGGAGTCGGGCGTCGAGCGGCTTGGCAATGTGGCCGTCCATGCCTGCGTCGAAACACGCCTGTTTCTGGTCGTCCATCACATTGGCGGTCAGCGCCAGGATGGGAATCCCGGCGTTTGGACCACCTGAGGCGCGCAGGCGGCGGGTCGCCTCCAGTCCATCCATGACCGGCATCTGCATGTCCATCAGCACCAGATCGAACGCGGTGACCGCCAGGGCGTCGAGCGCCTGTTGACCATCGCCAACGATGGTTACGGCAGCGCCGAGCGGGCGCAGGAAGTAGTCAATGATGCGCTGGTTGGAGAGATTGTCCTCAGCCACCAGGATCCGGATCGCCGGCAGAGGCTCTGCCGGGGTATCCGCAGGCGACAATTCGCCAACCTCGGTCAGCGGCGCCACCTCTGCCGGAACCCGCAGAGTGAAGCAGGAGCCCTGATCGGGCGCAGAGGTCACCGTGATGGCGCCGCCCATCATCTCGGCCAACTTCTGGCTGATCGACAACCCCAGCCCTGTGCCCCCGAAGCGGCGGCTGATCGAGCCGTCCGCTTGCTGGAACGCCGTGAACAGGCGCGAGACAGCCTCCTGGCTCAAGCCAATGCCGGTGTCCGACACGCTGAGGATCAGGTTGGTGGCCCCTTCGCCCCTTGGCTCCGCCTGCAGCCGTATCCGGATTTCTCCGGCCTCGGTGAATTTCACGGCGTTGGAAATCAGATTGAAGGCGATCTGACTCAGACGGGTGGCGTCAGCGATCACAAACTGCGGCACTTCGGGTGAGACCGAGACCGTGAACTTGAGGCCCTTGTCGTCGGCGCGGGGTGACCAGAATGCGCCAGAGCGACGGACGAAATCGTGAATGTCGGTCCGCGAGGGGTCGATACTGAGCTTGCCGGCTTCAATCTTGGCCAGATCCAGCACGTCGTTCAGCACATGCATCAGGATGGATCCACCATCGGCGAGGATGGCGACATGGCCCTTCTGTTCTTCGTTCAGGTCGGTTCGGCCCAGAAGGTCGGTCGCCCCCAGCACGGCGTTCATCGGTGTGCGCAACTCATGGCTCATGATCGCCAGGAAGTCGGTCTTGGCCTGGCTGGCGGCCTCGGCGCGCAACCGGCTATCGCGGATCTCGGCGAGCGCCCGTTGCTGACCGATCCAGAGCACAGTCATGTAAAGCACCAGCAGGCAGGCGCAGGCGGCGACCACCAGGCCTTCAGTCCGGTTCACATCCCAGCGTGCGACGAGCGGCACGAAAATCAGGTAGCCGATAAGGGGCGTAGCGCTGGACCAGAAGAGCCGCCCGGCGCCCAGGGATGACACCACCAACTGTACCAACATCCCGCACAGGAACATTGTCGAGGCGGCGATACCCAGTTCATCGAGATTGACCCACATGTGCCAGGCCGGAAAGCCTGCCACCGCATAGCTGAGGGTCGTCATGGCGTAGGCGATGCGTGGCTGGATGTCGGCGTCTTCGCGGTACAAACGCGCCGTAGTCCACTGCAGGACCGCATAGGTCGCCCACCACAGCGGCGCGATGGACCAGTCGCCAAACGTCCAGAGCATAAGGGCCACCGCCGCCATGATCCCGACCCGGATCACAGCGGATTTGGCTCGCATGGAGAGCGCTGCGTTCAGTCCCGTCGATTCACTTTCAGCGCTCATATCGCAACTCTGGGTTTCGAGCCTTGATACGGGTTACACCTTAAGTAACGGTGACTTCCGAATTTCGCCTACCCCATGGGATAGAGTATCTCCCTGGTGACAGCGTCGATCTGCTTCATCACCTCGGGGCTGAGCGTCAGGTCAGCGGCAGCGAAGATGTCGTCCAGCTGATCCTCGCGGGTGGCGCCGACGATGGTGGAGGCGACGAAGTCGTGCTGCATGCTCCACGCCGTGGCCAGGGTGACCGGCGAGATCCCCGCCTCGGCGGCGATGGCGGCGAAGCGGGCGGTGGAGGCCAGGCTCTTGTCGTTGACGAAGCGCTGCGCCATGGCGGCCTGGCGACCGCCGATCTTGAGATAGTTGGAGAACCGCGCCCCATCGGGCCGCGCCCCGTCCTGGTACTTGCCCGACAGCACGCCCCCGGCCAGCGGCGAGTAGGGGATCAGGCTGACGCCCTCCTGCAGGCAGACCTGCGACAGGGCGTCCTCGAACCGGCGGTTGTTGAGGCTGAAGTTGTTCTGGATGGTCTCGTACCGCGCCAGGCCCTCGCGCTCGGAAACGGCCAGGCTCTTCATCAGGCCCCAGGCGGTCTC
The DNA here is from genome assembly GCF_044372605.1 of Phenylobacterium sp. GTDB lineage: Bacteria > Pseudomonadota > Alphaproteobacteria > Caulobacterales > Caulobacteraceae > Phenylobacterium. The sequence goes on along the minus strand of NZ_JBILRO010000112.1, from coordinate 3,888 downwards.
GTTGCTGCAGCCCAGTACCCGCACCTTCCCGGCCAGTACGAGATCATCCAGCGCACGCATCGCCTCCTCATAGCCCGTGCCGTGGTCCGGCCAGTGGGTCTGGTAGAGGTCGATGTAGTCGGTCTGCAGCCGGGTCAGGCTGGCCTCGACGGCGCGCACGATGTTGTGGCGGTCCAATGCGGTCATGCCGGCGCGCTGCGATGACTTGATCCAGCCGTGACTGGGGCCGGACACCTTGGTGGCGATCAGCAGCTCGTCGCGGCGTTTGGTCTTCATCCAGCGGCCGACGATTTCCTCCGTCGTGCCGGCCCACTCTTCCTTCGGCGGCACCGGATAGTTCTCGGCCGTGTCGAAGAAGTTGATCCCGGCCTCCAGCGACCGGTCGAGAATGCGAAATGCGGTCTTTTCGTCGGCGGAAGAGCCAAACGTCATGGTCCCCATGCAGATCTTGGACACCACCATCGGGCTGCGGCCCAGACGCTTGTACTGCATGTGTTTTGATCCCTGAGGCGGTTGCTGGTCAGGCCGTCTGCGCGGCGCGCAAGGGGTTTAGCCGATCAGCGGCGGAACGCCAGAGGGGGATAGTACTTGCATCGCATCGCACAGCGCCAAGGGCTTCCAATTGCGGTCGGACGCCCCGCGGGTAGAGTGGCGTATGCCGACCCCGGAACCAGCTGCTATCCATCCTGCGAGTGACCGATGGCGTTCGGTCCGATGGCAATGGCCGTCGGGTGAGACATGGATAGCTGGCTCCATCATTGTTTACTTGATGGCGGTTATGTGGGGCGTGTTCCCGCACCTTTGGCTTGTGGGATCTATAGTGGCGGTTCCTGTGGGGGCATTGGCCGTCTATCTGTTACGTGGGCTCTGGGCGCTCGGAATTGCGCCGTTCATTGTCCGCTTTTTGCCGCCCGCCCAGGACGTTCCACCGCCACCAGACAATTCAGAGGCAGCGACCGAGGTTTTCGTTCGCGCTCCAGATATAAACTACCCCGGTCTGGCCCTCGCCAAGGGTCAGTGCGGCTGGGTTGTTTTGCGGCTTCGAATTGATGCTAGGGGCCGCATTGTCGCCTTCAGGGTGGGCGACCAGACTCCGGGTCGAATGTTCGAAGCGGCTGTGACCTCGAGACTTTCGATGGCGCGGCTGGCTCCCGCCAAGCACGCTGATAGTCCGCGGGAAGCCAATACAGTCATCGTGTTTCCTGCGGAAGGAAATGTGACACCGACTTGGGCTCGGGCACGGTTGGACGCAGCACGGGTGGCGAGACGACAGAAATAGCCGTGCCGGTCATTGTCGGCCCGACCGCGTGCAGCCACCGATTCCCAGCGTGTACCTCACATTCAGCCGGGTCTTGCGTTTGACGAGGTCGATGCGATCGCCGGCGGCGCACATGGCGCCTGCCGGGATGGAGACCAGCCCGCGGGTCGTTCCCACGGTGACGCGCGCCTTCAACCGGGTACCGACGTCCGACTCGACGAGGCTGATCCCGTCCACCCGACCAACGGCCCGTTCACCGGGACCCATTGGCATGAACAGGAACATGACCGCGCCTCCGACCGCCAGGACGATCATACCGGCGATCGCCAATCCAGCGACGCCTTGCCGGCCCGGGTCCCCACCGAACTCGGCGTTCAATCGCCGGATCTCCCGGTCAACCCGCTTCCGTTCTTTCGCGTCCAGGTTCCTGCCCTCCCTTAACGCAACCATAACGCATGGATTTTTCGCGCTGGTCAACGAACCGGCGCATCCGGGAGTTTCGTCAGGTTAGTTGTTGCGTAGAAGGTCTGCGCCTCAGGCCGCAACTGTCTCCGCCTCGCCCTCAACCTCAACCTCACTCTCGCTACGGACCAGTCCGTCCAGCCCCTGCTCGCGCACCTTGCGATAGAGCGTGGATCTGCCGATGCCCAGGCGGCGGGCCACTTCGCTCATGTGGCCGGCGTAGACCTCGATGGCCAGCTGGATCAGATCACGCTCGATCTCTTCCAGGGTGCGAAGGTGGCCGCGCGCGTCGAGGATGCGCACCGGTGCGTCCTGAGGCGGCGCGACGGTGTCGGGCGACGACGCGATGGGGGTAGTGGCCTGCGCCTCCGGCGGCGGCGCGGCGACGCCCGAGATCGCCGGGAAGTCATAGGGCTGCAGATAAGGGGCGTCGGCCAGCACGATGGCGCGATAGACGGCGTTCTCAAGCTGTCGGACGTTGCCCGGCCACTCGTACGCCATCAGGCAGGCCAGGGTCTCGGCGCTGGCGCCGACCACGGACTTTCCCTCTTCAACATTGAAGCGACGAATGAAGCAGTCGACCAGGGCCGGCACGTCCTCGCGGCGTTCGCGCAGGCTGGGGGCCTCGATCGGGAAGACGTTCAGGCGATAGAACAGGTCCTCACGGAACCGGCCTTCCTTCACCGCCAGGCTCAGATCGCGGTTGGTGGCCGAAACGATGCGTACATCCACCTTGATGGAACGCTTGGAGCCGACCGCGTCGATCTCGCTCTCCTGCAGGGCGCGCAGCAGCTTGACCTGAATGTCCAGCGGCAGTTCGCCCACTTCATCGAGGAACAGGGTGCCGCCATTGGCCTCCTGGAACTTGCCCAGGTGCTTGTCGGTGGCGCCGGTGAAGCTGCCCTTCTCGTGGCCGAACAGGATGCTTTCCACCAGATTGGCCGGGATAGCGCCGCAGTTCACCGCCACGAAGGGCTTGCCCGCACGTTCCGATGAGCCGTGCACGGCGCGCGCAATCACTTCCTTGCCGACCCCGCTCTCGCCGGTGATCAGGATCGGGATCGAGGACTTGGCCGCGCGTTCGCCGAGCCGCTTGACCAGGGTCATGGGCGGGGACGATCCGATCAGGTCGTTGAAGCTGGTGCGGCCGGTGGCGTGTTTCTTGAGCCGGTCCACCTCACCCTTCAGGGCGCCCATCGAAAGGGCGTTGCGGATCGAGATGGTGATGCGTTCCGGGCTGGCCGGTTTGACGAAGAAGTCGCAGGCGCCGGCCTGCATGGCCTTGACCACGGTATCAATGCCGCCGGTCGAGGTCAGCACGATCACAGGCTGAGCGAAGCTGCGGGCGCGCATCTCGATCAGGGTGTCCTGACCGGAAATACCGGGCATCACCAGGTCCAGCAGGATTACGTCGACACTGGCGCCTGAGGTCAGGTGCTGGATCGCCTCGTCACCGCTCTGGGCGTGGGCGACCGCGAAACCATCGCGCTCGAGGACCGCCTGGATCAGGCGGCGTTGCGTAGGGTCGTCGTCGACGACCAGGACCGTTTTGGTCATATGAAAACACCCACCGAACTGGACGCTCGCTCATTTGGCGAGGCCTTGTTCTTGTCCCTGATTGATACAGGACGGTGGTAAAGGCGGAGTTTCCTAGAGTTGAGTCAGGTCTTAAGCGGCATGGTTTCCTGAGTGTTACTCTTGGTTTCGGGAATGGAAACCATCGGGAGGAAAAACTGTACAATCGGCCCGATCCCGAAAGCATAGAGCAGTGTTCCGACGCCTACCGTGCCGCCCAGCGCCCAGCCCAGAGCCAGTACAGTCAGTTCGATTCCGGTCCGCACGAGGCGCAGTGACCAGCCGGTCCGTCGCGCAAGGCCGGTCATCAGCCCATCGCGCGGCCCGGGGCCCAGGCCCGCGCCGATGTAGAGGGCGCCGGCGAAGCCATTGACGACAATACTGGCGATCAGCGCGGCCACCTGAAACGCCAGTCCCTCGACGGGGGGCAGAACCCCCAGGGTCAGGTCCATGGCGGTCCCGATCATCACGACATTCGCCACCGTGCCGATCCCTGGCCGTTGGCGCAAAGGAATCCACAACAGCAGGACCACCAGTCCGGTCAGGTTCACGACCATGCCGATGGTTAGACCAACCTGTCCGGACACGCCCTG
>NZ_JBILRO010000111.1:0-10500 GCF_044372605.1 Phenylobacterium sp. | reverse complement strand
CAGCTGCCGGGGGCTAGCGCGCGGCGGTGATCCGGTAGGCACACCTGCGGGCGCCGGCCAGGATGTGATCCGTGCGTTCGACGCTCACATCCGGCCCCAGGGCCTTGCGGAACGTCTCCAGCTCGGCGCGGCAAAATCCCTGGCAGGCGGCCGCCGCCGCGCAGATGGGGCAGTGGTTCTCCACGAGGTGGAAGCCGCCGCCCGGGCCTTGCGACCAGTCGGCCATGTAGCCTTCCGCCGTCCGAAGCTCGGCCAGGCGGGCGACGCGGGCGCCGAGGCTCCGCAGTGGCGCCAGCGCCTGGATATAGGATTGCGTGGTCACGGCCTCACGCCGGGTGATCAGCCGGTCAATACCGGCTTCGCCGAATTCGGCGCGCATGGTGTCGAGCATCTCGAGAGTCAGCTGGGCGTGGGTGTCGGGGAAGCGGGCCTGCGCCGTGGCCGTCAGCGACCAGATCCGGCGGGGCCGGCCCACGCCACGCCGCTCATCGGCATGTTCGACCAGGCCTTCGGCGACAAGGCGTTCCAGATGTTGCAGGGTGGCCTGGCGGCTGATCGCCAGCGCGCCGGCCAGCGCCAGGGTCTCCGCCGGCCCGCGGGTCTTGAGCTGGAACAGGATTCGGTCGGTGGGCGTGTTCATTTGACAATGAGATTGTTGCAAATCCAGTCGGGCGGGTCTAGTCGAATTTGACATGAGTGATGTTGTCAAACCGAAGGATCCAGCCAACAGCTGGGCCGATCTGTTGGCCGAAGGGCGCGCGCCGCGGTTCCTGCTGATCTGTCTGGGTGTCTGGCTGAACGCCGCCGACAGCCTTGTGACGGCCACCATCATGCCCAATGTCGGCGCCGATCTGGGTGGATACGCCTACTTCGCCTGGGCGACGGCGGGGTTTCTGGTGGGTGCGATCATGGCGGGGGCCAGCGCCGGGCGATTGTCGGAGCTGTTTGGCCTGCGTCTGGCGACCGCGCTGGCGGGCGTCATCATGGCGGTGGGTTGCGTCATGAGCGCTCTGGCGCCGGACATCACCACCTTCCTGGCCGGACGTGTGATCCAGGGGCTGGGCAGTGGCTGGATCTCGGGGTTCGCCATGGTCGCCATCGCGCTGCTGTTCCCGGAGCGTCATCTGGCGCGGGTGTTTGCGGCGGTGACGTTTGTCTGGGGTGTGGCGACGGTGCTGGGGCCTCTGGTCGGCGGCCTGGTGGTCGAAACCCGCGACTGGCGTGATGTGTTCTGGCTGTTCGCCCTTCAGGCAGCGGTCTTCGCCGTCGCGGCGCCGTTCCTGCTGGCCGGATCCGCCAAGGGGCAGGGCGGTCCGGGGATCCCCTGGATGCAACTGAACGTCCTGGCATTGGGCGTCGGCGCGATTGCTGTGGCCAATGTGCTGACGGAGCCGGCCGCCGCCATCGGGCTGGTGCTGGCGGGCTTTGGTGTTCTGGCTCTGGTGATCTGGCTGGACGGCCGGGCCAGGGTTCGACTGCTGCCGCAGGGCGCCGGTGATGTCCGGACCGTGGTCGGGGCCGGCTATCTGGCCATGTTCGCCATGACTGCGGCCACCATGGGTTTCGGCATCTATGGCCCGCCGATCCTGCAGGAGCTTCGCGGGTTTTCGCCGCTCTGGGCCGGTTACGCCATCGGGGCCGAGGCCATGGCCTGGACCATCGCCGGCATCGCGGTCGCCGGGGTCACCGGAATCTGGGACGGCCGCTGGATCCGTATCGGCGCAGCCTGCCTGATCGTCAGCCTGGTCGTCCTGACCTGGAGCATGGCCGATGGCCCGCTCGCCTGGGTGCTGGTGGGCGGATCGTTGATGGGCGTGGCCTTCGGGTTTTCCTACGCCTTCATGACGCGGCGAATCATGGCGGCGCTGTCGGACGAGGACCGCGCCATCGGCTCGTCCGCTGTCTCCGCCGTCCGACAGACCGGCGCGGCGGCCGGGGCGGCGATCTCGGGCGTGGCGGCCAACATGGCGGGCTTTTCGCAGGGACTGACAGAAGCCAGTGCGCGATCTGCCTCGTTATGGGTCTTCGCCTCGGTGATCCCGATTGCCCTGATCGGCGCCTGGGCGGCGTTCCGGATGACGGCGGCGACGGCCCGGGACTAATCCCTCGCCGGCCGCCAGAGCGGTCCGACGGCGATCAGCAGGACGAGAACATTGAACAGCGCATTCGACGCGTTTCCAGACGCGATGGAGCCGGCGCTGGTCAGGAGAAACCAGGCCAGCACGCCCATCAGAACAGTGTTGCGTACGCCCGTCGCGCCCCAAAACCAGCGCGAAAATCCCGGAATGTGTGTGACAATTGAAACAACATCATGAAGTTGTCATCGGGTAAGTGACATGGCAGCATTCGGGTTGAACTCCCGGAGGGACTAGCAATGCCACTGCCAAATCCCGTGATCCTGGTGCCCGGCATAACCGCGACCGACCTGCGCGATCTCTATGAGTTCCCGCCGCAGTTGATCTGGTCGCTTACCCGCAATGAATACAATCGCGCGGGCCTACATCCACAGGACACGCGCTACGAGGGCGAACTGCCGGCCCAGGTGAGGCCCGATCAGGTCTTTGACATCGCCTACAAGGAGATGGTGCTGGATCTGCGCCACGATCTGACGGAACGCGCCGATCAACCCGTGCCGGTCTACATCTTCGGATACGATTGGCGTCAACCGCTGGAGATATCCCAGGTCCAGCTGCGCGCGTTCATCGAGGAAGTCATCAACAAGACCACACTTACGCGCCACTACTTCGCGGACGACTACGCGCAACGGCGCAAGGTCAACCTCGTCGGACATTCCATGGGCGGTCTGGTGATCGCCGGCTACCTAGCCGGGGCCGGCACCAACTCGCCGGTTGAGCGCGTCGCCACGATCGCAACACCCTTCAAGGGGTCATTTCAGGCCGTTGAGAAGATCGTCAAGGGGACGACGAACCGCCGCGAGCGGGAGGCTTCAAGGCTGACACCTGCGCTCTACCATCTGCTGCCCAGCTTTACCCGGGGCGTCACCATCGATGCCGCGTTGCCTCAGACTGATATGTTCGATGAGCGTCTGTGGCAGGCCAGTGTGGTGGACACCATCGGCGAGGCGCTGCGGCTGCGGGGCTCAGGCGCGCCAGCCGACGCGGCGGAGATTCTCCGGGGCATGTTGGCCCAGGCCAGGGCTCACCGCGCCTCGGTCGACGGGCTCAATCTGGCGAATTGCGGGCTCAGCGCGGACGACTGGCTCTGCATCATCGGGATCGGGGACAAGACCCAGGTCGCCATGGACATACAGATGCGGAATGGCGCGCCCAGGTTCGTACTGGATGCGCCGGGCATGACCGACAAGAAGTCGAGCCGCGGCTGGCGCACAGGGGACGGCACGGTCCCCTACGAAGGCGCGCTACCCAATTTTCTTCAGGAAGCCGACACGGTCATTCTCTCAAACAAGGACTTCGGGCCACTTGAGCTGAGGGACAAGCTGCTCGATGCCGTGACCGCGCTCCACGGCATCCTGCCCAACATGAACAAACTCCAGACCAGGCTGGTGCAGCACCTGCGGTAGGGGATGGCGGCTTCCGCGTCGAACGCCTGCCGGTCAGACGCCGCCAAGCCGCTTGGCCATCATGATGTCAGGCTTTCCGAAGCCGTTGGCGTCCGGGATCAGGCCGACGACTTCGTAGCCCAGCTTCTGGTAGAAGGCGAAGGGGTGGCCGCTCGTTTCCGCCAGCGTGGCGATCTTGCCCGCGACGTCCGGAAACAGATCGACACCGTAGAGGTTTGTTCCGCCGAATTCGTCGTCTGTGCCAAGATAGAGCGTCAAGACGCCCTCGGCTCTCAGGCGCGCTTCCAGCGCCCGGACAAGCGCCGTGCCGATGCCGCCCCGCTGCACCGACGGGTCAACAGCAAGGGGGTGCAATTCCCAGGCGTGGTCGTAGGTTTCGATGCAGCCGACCCAGCCGACCAGCACGTCATCCTCTAGCGCCGCGATCGCGTCGCGGTCGTCGTCGACAAAGAAGGTGTCGACCTCTTCCTTGAACTTGCCGTCGAAGGAGCCCGGTCGGTCGGCGAAAGCGTCGGCCAACACCCGCGCCGCGTCCGCACGCTGCTGGCGGGTAAGGTCATCGAATTCGACAATGCGCAGCATCATTGCGCTGGCAAATCCCTAAAGCTGATCCAGCCCGTACGCAGCGTGCAGGGCGCGAACCGCCAGCTCGGTATAGGCCGCGTCGATCAGGACGCTGATCTTGATCTCCGACGTCGAGATCACCTGGATGTTGACGCCTTTTTCGGCCAGGGCCTGGAACATCGATTTGGCGACGCCGGTGTGGCTGCGCATGCCGACCCCGATCACCGAGACCTTGGCGACGTCATCGTTTACCTGCACGTCCTCGAAGCCGATCTGCGGCTGGGCTGCTCGAACGATTTCCACGGCGCGCTGGGCATCGCGCTTGCCGACGGTGAACTCCATGTTGGCTGTGTCGGCGGTGCGGGCCTTGGACTGGACGATCATGTCCACATTTACATTGGCGTCGGCCAGGGCGCCGAAGATCGTTGACGACACGCCCGGGTGATCCGGCAGTCCAAAGAGGCTGATCTTCGCCTCGTCGCGGCTATAGGCCACGCCGCTCACGATCCGCTTCTCCACGATGTCCTCCTCGTCGCACACGATGGTGCCCTGGCCTGGCGCTTCGCCCGGCTCGACAAAACTCGACAGCACCCTCAGGGGCACCTTGTAGGCCATGGCCAGTTCAACCGAGCGGGTCTGCAGCACCTTGGCGCCCAGCGACGCCATCTCAAGCATCTCTTCGTACGAGATCCGCGCAAGCCGGCGGGCCTTGGATTCGATCCGTGGGTCGGTCGTGTAGACCCCGTCCACGTCGGTATAGATGTCGCAGGGCGCGCCAAGCGCCGCCGCAATCGCCACTGCGCTGGTGTCAGAGCCGCCGCGACCCAGGGTCGCGATTCGCCCGTCTCGCGTAACGCCCTGGAAGCCCGCGATCACCGCGACCTGACCGGCGTCCATCGCCGCGCCCAGCTTCTCGGGCGGAATGTCGTCGATGCGCGAGCGGCCATGCGCGTCGTCCGCGATGATCGGAATCTGCCAGCCCATCCAGGACCGCGCGGGAACGCCCATGTTGCGCAGGGTCATGGCCAGCAGGCCAGCGGTCACCTGCTCGCCGGAGGCCACCACCACATCGTATTCATCATCGGATGACGGCAGGCCGGGGGCCGCGGCGCCCGCGCCATCGGTCCAGGCGACCAGTTCGTTGGTCTTGCCCGACATGGCCGAAACCACGACGGCGACCTGGTGGCCGGCCTGCACTTCGGCGTTCACCAGTCGCGCCACGCGGCGGATGCGTTCCAGGTCGGCCACCGAAGTGCCGCCGAATTTCATGACCAGCCTGGACATGGGCTCTGGCTACGCACCCTCATTGCTTCGCCCCCGAAGGGCGGAGCCTTCTAGCGACGGTGACGCCACGCTGCAATATCTCCGGCCTTTGGACATGCGCCGCGCGGTTGCTAGAAGGGGGCATGAGTTCGCCCGACGCCGCCCGTTCCAGCATCGATCCTGCCGAGGTCGAGCGCTTCTCGCGCATCGCCGCCGAGTGGTGGGACCCGCGCGGCAAGTTTGCGCCCCTGCACAGGTTCAATCCGGTGCGGCTGGCCTTCATCCGGGATCAGGCGCTCTATCGCTTCCGGCGCGACGCCAGCGCACGCCGGCCGTTTGAGGGCCTGCGGCTGCTGGATATCGGCTGCGGCGGTGGCCTGTTGTCGGAGCCTATGACCCGCCTGGGCTTCCAGGTGACGGGCGTGGACGCCTCCGAGCGTAACATCGGCACCGCGTCGGCTCATGCGGCGGAGCAGGGACTATCCATCGACTACCGCACCTCCACAGCCGAGGCCCTGGTTGCCGCCGGTGAGCCGCTCTTCGACGTGATCCTCAATATGGAGGTGATCGAGCATGTGGCCGATCCGGGCGAATACCTGCGCTCCTGCGCTCGGCTGCTGAAGCCCGGCGGCCTGATGATTGTGGCCACATTGAATCGTACGCTCAAGGCGATGGCTCTGGCCAAGGTGGGCGCGGAGTACGTTCTGCGTTGGCTGCCCATCGGAACCCACGACTGGAACAAGTTTCTGACGCCTGATGAGTTGCGCAGCTTCCTGACCTCGGAGCCGGTGACCGTGGACGGCCCGTACGGGGTGGTCTTCAGCCCGTTCACCGGGAAATGGACGGAATCCAGTGACGTCGGCGTGAACTACATGATGACGGTTGTGCGCGACGCGGCCTAAGCCAGTCCGCGACGAGGAGTTTCGATGCCATCTTTACGCGTGCTCAATCACGCTTTCCGCGCCTGGCGGCGCAATCGCGCCTGGGCCAAGCATGAGCCTGAAACCCCTTTTCTCGCTGACCTCTTGTCGGGCGCGCCGACTTGCCTGCACGTGGGCGCCAGCGATGGCCGCCATTCCTACGTGATGACGCAGGTGGCCCCCAAGGCTGTCATCTATGCCTTCGAGCCCTCGGCCTTTGCTTTCGAGGTGCTCAAGCTCGGCATCGCCTGGCACCGCATGGGCAAACAGGTGACAGCCATCCACGCTGCCGTGGCGGACAAGCCGGGCGAACTGATGCTGGTGACGCCCAAGAAGTCGTCTGGCCGTATGGGGCGCGCCTATGCCTATGTCGCCGAGACGAAGCCGAATGGCCCTGCCAGACCCGATCTCGAAGACACCGGCATGGAAACCCAGATGACCCCGGTGGTCACGCTGGACGCCTTCTGCGCCGATCACGCCATTGACCGTGTCGATTTCATTCGCATGGACATCGAAGGAGCCGAGCAAAGGGCGCTGGAAGGCGCCGCGCTCATCCTTGATCGCGATCACCCCCACGTCCTCCTGGAAATTCATCCGCCGATGCTCCAGGCCCGGTTCGGCGGATCCGGCGAAGCGGTGGTCGATCTGTTTCTAAAGCGCGGCTACCGCATGTTCGCGCTTGACGGCGTCCGGCTCGAGGAGCGCACCACCCTGGTCGCGGACCTGCCCTGGAAGGACTACTTCTTCATCCACCCGTCGCGCGCAGCGCGGCTGCCTGATGGCGTGTTCAAGGCGCGGATGGCGGCGTGAACGTCGACGACCTCGACGGGCTCATGCTCTTCGACGGGGTTTGCAACCTTTGTTCCGGATCCGTCGCCCTCGCGATCCGGATGGATAAGAAGCAGGCGTTGAGGTTTACGCCCCTTCAGTCGCCGTTCGGGAACATGCTGGCGGTTCGCTACGGGCTAAATCTCGAAAACCCGGACAGCTTCATTTTCTTTGATAACGGCCAGGCGCTTCAGGGGTCGGATGCGTTGATCGCTCTGGCGCGTCGCTTTGGACGCCCCTGGTCCCTTTTCGCCGCTTTCCGCGCCCTGCCGCGAAGCTGGCGGGACGCCGCCTATCATCTGCTGGCCCGAAACCGCTATCGCCTGATGGGCAAGCGGGACAGCTGCATGACGCCAACACCAGCGCAGAGGGCGCAGTTTCTGCTCCATGTTCCAGATTGAGGGACTCTACGCCTGAAAGCCATGACCTCAGGAGTAATGGCCGCGCCCCTACCAGCTGAACTAGGTTTCTCGCCAACAAAGGAGAACGACATGTCCGGTTTCTGGCGCGCCTGGTTCATGAGTTGGTGCCTCTCCATCGGGGTTTTCGGGATCGTACTGGCCGGCGGGGCGTTCGAAGCCACCAGCGGGCCTGTCAGTCTCTTGTTCTCCCTGCTGCAAGGGCCCAGCGAGATCGTCTGGAACGCGCCCATGCGGTTCAGCCTCGGGGTGATGGGCGGCGTCTCGATCGGCTGGGCGGTGATGTTGACCCTGGTGGTGCGCGCGGCGATTGCGGCAGGAGAGGTGGGCCGCCCTCTCTGGAACGCGGTTTCAGCCGGGATGGCGGCCTGGTTCGTTATCGACAGCACCCTCTCGGTCGCCACCGGCTTCGCCATGAATGTGGCGCCCAACACCCTGCTGGCCGGCATGTACCTCGTCGGCCTCTTCGGAAGCGGTGCTCTCAGGCGAGCGGCGTAGGCCAGAGCCCGGGCTGCGCTGATCGGCGGAATCCCGCCGATGACTTGCCAGGTAATTGCCCGGCTCTCGCATGGGCCTGACTGTCAAACCCAGGACAACCTAGGAGACGACCCGTGGCCGCTGAATTTTCACCCATCGAGACCGTCAGACAGTTCATGAAGCTCATGGAGCCCCTGAACTATGACGAGGCCCTGAAACTCGTCTCGGCCGATTGTGAGTACGTCAATCCGCCGCCCATCGGCACTGTTCGCGGACCGGCCGGCATTCGCGCTGTGCTTGAGCCGTTTTTTGGCCCGACCACCGAGAACGAGTTCCGCGTCCTGCGCTCCGCCGGGTCTGGCCCGGTTGTTCTTCTGGAGCGTCTGGACCGGCACCTGTTTGGCGACAAGTGGGTGGAGCTGCCGGTAACCGGCGCTTACGAGGTCCACAACGGCGTGATCACCTACTGGCGCGACTATTTCGACTACGCGACGATCGCGGGACAACTGCCGACGGGGTAGGGCGGCCCGAAAGCCGCCCGCCTGGTCTTCAGGCCTTGGCCTCGGCGGCCGCGTGCGCCGCGGCTGCGGCCGCCATCATCTTCTCGAAGGCGCCGCTGCGGATGAGTTCGCGGCGCTCCGCGAGACCGCGGTGTAACTCCACCAGCACCCTGGCAGCATGCTCGTTGGTCTGGATCGCCGCCCAGTAGGCGGCGACGTTGGCGTTGGCCGGGATGGGATTGTCCACGCCCGTGGTCTGCAGCACGTTCTCGACCATGAACAGGCCGGGCACGATCGCGCAGTCGGCCATCGTCAGGCGGCCCGAGCAGGCGAAGCCGTCCTTGCCGATCATGCGGTCCAGAGCCTTGATGTTTCGCACCACCTGGCCACCCAGAAGGTCGACGATCCCCTGATTGCGGGTGGCTGCCCGGCCCTGGGCCGACAGCATGAACATGTTGTTCATCAGATAGATGTCGCCGATCCGGGCCAGGGTGCGGATGTGCGCCGTCTCTCGCGGCGTGGCGCCCAGCATCGAGGGTTCGGGATAGATCTCCTCCAGATACTCCGCGATGACGTCGGACTCCGGCATCAGGTCGCCGTCAATATCCAGCACCGGGATGCGGCCAATGGGGTTGGTCTCGCGAAATTTCGGCATCCCGAAATCCGCCGGTCGTTCCAGCGTGATGTCTTTGATGCCCTTGGCGTAGATCTGCAGGCGCACGCGGGCGGAATAGGGGCTCAGGTCCCCGGAATAGAGCTTCATCATGGTCAGGCGCTCCCCTGCGCGGCGGGTGAAGTGATGTGCCCGGTTGATCCTGGGGCGTTTCCATCGTCGACCCTAGACGTGATACCCCGGCGCCTCAAACTGATGTTATCTGGCCGTTCTGCGATGGAGGCTTTGAATGACCGCCTGGGCGTCCGGGAACCTTTCGATCACCGGCGGCCATCTGACCTATCACCGAACGGGCGGGGGCGGCCCTGCGCTGGTACTGTCGCATGGCCTGACTGACAACGGCCTCTGCTGGACCCGGTTGGCGCGCGCACTGGCGCCCGACTTCGACGTGATCATGCTGGATGCCCGCGGGCACGGGCAGAGTTCGAGAATCCCTCCGGGCGATCCGGGTGAGCCAGGCGAGGACATAGCCGAAGCGATCGATCTGCTGGGCCTGAGGTCGCCCATCGTTATGGGCCATTCGGTCGGCGCCCGCGCCACGGCCATGTTCGCCGCCGCCCATCCCGGCCGGGCCGCCCGGGTGCTCCTCGAAGATCCGCCGTTGGCGCCGCTCGCCGACCCCGCCGCCGCCGAACGACGCCGCACGCGGTTTCGCGAGCACGTAGGGAAGTTTCGCACAATGTCGCCTGATGAAATCACGGCCATGGGCAAGGCCCAGTCGCCCGGCTGGCACGCCGACGATTTCCCCGCCTGGACGCTGTCAAAGCAGCAGGTCGACCCCGAGGCCATGCCGGACTACCGCACGCCCTGGCAGGAGACCTTCGCAGCGATCACGGCGCCCACCTTGTTGATCCACGCCGATCCGGCCCTGGGCGGCCTCATCACGCCTGAGCTCGCGGCGGAGGCGATGCGCATCAACCCCGGCATCCGTGCGGTCCAGATCCCCAACGCCGGGCACAACACCCGCCGCGAGAACTTCACCGGCTATCTGGCGGCGGTGCGGGGGTTCCTCGTGGAAATATAGGCACGGTTCCGCGCTCGGCGGCGCTGGCGCCCGTCGCGCCAGCCGCATCCATCGGACCGAGGAACAACCCTTTGCGGTCCATTATGCTCACCCGGCTGGATACTGTCCGGTTCAGGACCTGCCGAACGCCTCCATCCGGACCCAGTCGTTGAGTTCGAAGCTCCACGCCGCCAGTTCGACGTAGCCATGGCCGCCTTCTGTCATGAAGGCCTCGACCTGCGTCCGCAACGTCTCGGGGTTGTGGGCCGCAACCTCCCGCGGGGCATCAGGTTTGCCCCCGTCGCGCCAGCC
>NZ_JBILRO010000110.1:0-10522 GCF_044372605.1 Phenylobacterium sp. | reverse complement strand
GATCCTGGCCTCGCGTTCGGCGGCCGTCAGCGCCTGGTTGGCGGGAACAATCGTCCCGTCGCTCATCCCGGGAATTGAATCGGCGCGTGCTGGGTCACGGTTGCAGTCGATCACCAGGCGGGAGAAGCGCTGGGCGATGAAGGTCGCGTCCAGGGCGAAGCTCAGTCGTTCTCCCAATCCGGCCACGCCTATGTCCCAGGCGATGTGTCGGCTGAGCTCGGGTTCCCGAAGACCCAATCGGCGGAGCCGTGACGGAATGACGCGGCCAGCATGATCTCCCAGCAGCAGAAACGGCGATGAGGCGCCTGACTTCGTAACAATCGCAGCGTCACCTTGAGGATTGTCGCGGCTCTGCCTGGAGGTGGAGTCGGAATCGACGGAGCTTCGCTGCAATGCCTGTTGTCTCCATTCGTCACCTGACCACCTATCGTTACCGCACCCCGGTCGCGTTCGGCGAGCATCGCGTGATGTACCGGCCTCTGGAGAGCTTCGATCAGCGCGTTCTATCGGCTGAACTGACAGTGGGGCCGGAGCCCTCACTTCTGAGCTACGTTCACGAGGTCAGCGGCGCTGGCGTGGCGATCGTGCGCTTTGGCTCGCGTGCAGACCGGCTGACCTTCGAGAGCCAGGTCACTGTCGACCACCGGCTGCGTCCAGCGTTTGATCTGGAGAGTGAGCGTTCGATGATCGGGGCGGCCCGGTTCGCCTACGACCCGGACGAGGCCACTGACCTGGCGCTCTCTGTCGCCCGTCGACACCCCGACAATGGTGAGGTCGAGGCCTGGGCGCGGGGCTTTGTTCGACCTTCCGGCGGAACGCGCCTGTCCAGGGTGCTGTCGGACATGACCCATGCCATCCGTGAGACCTTTGCCTATGCCCTGCGCATGGATGGTCCGCCGCAGACACCCGTTGAGACCTTGGCGAGGCGGGCGGCCGCCTGTCGCGATTTTGCCGTCCTGCTGGTCGAAGCGGCCCGCAGTCTGGGCCTGGCCGCCCGGTTCACCTCCGGCTACGTCTATTCGGGTGCCACAAGCGCGGGGCGCACCGGCGGCGGGCACGCCCATGCCTGGGCGCGCGTCTACCTGCCCGACTGCGGGTGGGTAGACTTCGATCCGACCAATGGACTTGTCGGCAATCAGGATCTGGTCCGTGTGGCCGAGGTGATTGACCCTCGCGCAGCACTGCCGCTGTACGGATCCTGGTCCGGCCTCAAATCCGACTTCCTGGGCATGGATGTAGAGGTTGACTTGGCGATGGTCCCCACGATGCAACCCGCCACGCACTTGAGAGTTGCGCACGGGCAGTAGCCCAGGGGAGTCAAATGCGGATCCGGTGCGGATACGAGATCACATACGAATGCCCGGCGCCTACGCCGATGCTATTGATGCTCAATGTCCGGCCTGAGCGGATTTCAGACCTCGAAACGCCCGACATTATCTTGAGCGATCCCCCGATCGATCTCACCCAGTACCGCGACCGGTTCGGAAACCTGTGCAGCCGGATCCTGGCTCCACAGGGTCGTTTTGCCCTCAGGTCCGACTTCATCGTGCGTGATACCGGCCTGCCTGATCCGACGTTTCCGGAGGCCTCGCAGACACCGGTCGACCAGCTTCCCGATGAGGTCATCGTTTTTCTGCTGGGCTCACGCTACTGCGAGACTCAGGAGCTGAGCGATATTGCCTGGCGGCTTTTCGCCGATGTACCGCCGGGCTGGGCGCGGGCGCAGGCCATCGTGGCCTACGCGCATGAGCGCATCACGTTCGGCTATGCCCACGCCAGGCCCACCAAGACGGCCACCCAGGCGCATGAGGAGCAACTTGGCGTGTGCCGTGACTATGCCCACCTGGCCATCACCCTGTGCAGGTGCATGAACATCCCGGCCCGCTATTGCACGGGTTACATGGGCGACATCGGCATACCGGTAGATGGCGTGATGGACTTCAGCGCCTGGATGGAGGTTTACCTGGGCGGCGCCTGGCGGACCATGGACGCGCGCCACAACAAGCCTCGGATCGGACGGGTGATGATGGGGATCGGCCGTGACGCCACCGATGTTGCGATGATCACCAATTTCGGCCCGGCGACGCTCATCGGCTTCAAGGTTGTCGCAGACGAGCTCCTGTAGCTGTCACCAGTCGGGGTGATTGGATGATTTGCGGCCTCGATCGACCGAAACATTAGCGAAATGTAGTTGAGTCATCATTCGGAACGAAACTCTGCGATGGCGGTGTGCCGTCGGCCGACTTGAGGAAACTTTCATGAGCGCAGTTCGCTTTGGCGTTATTGGCCTGCTGGCCTCCACCGCCCTGATCGCCGGTTGCTCCACGGATAGTGCACCGCAGGCCATGAGCGCGGCCAATGCCGTCAATGTGGTGGCGACGGCCCAGGCCAGTGTCGAAAACTTCATGCTGGTTGACGCCAACCTCGAGGCCCATGAACTGTTCCGCATGACGCTGGCTCCGGCGGTGGTGCTGATCACCCAGGCCAACGGAGACGCGGCGATCCAGAAACTGGCACCGAGCCTCAACGCCATGGCTGCTGCCTACGGCGCCAAGGGCGTCGAGGTCCTGATGCTCAACTCCAACCTCAAGGATAGCCGCGAGGCCATCCTGACCGAGGCGCAGAAGGTCGGTTTCAAGGCTCCGATCCTGATGGACGTGAATCAGCTCGTGGGCGGAAGCCTGGGCGTGACGCGCTCGGCCGAAGCCTATGTGATCGACCCCAAGACCTGGACCGTGGTCTATCGCGGCGCGGTTTCAGGGGCGGCGGCGGCGGTGGATGCGCTGATGGCCGGCAAGCCGGTTCCAGCGGCGAAGATGGCCGGCAATGGCGCGGTCATCGCCTTCCCGGACCGCGGGATGGCTGCGAGAATCTCGTACGTGAAGGATGTGGCGCCGATCCTCGAGGCCAAGTGCGTCGCCTGTCACCAGGAAGGCGGCATCGGCCCGTTTGCCATGAACAATTATGCGATGGTGAAAGGCTTCTCGCCGATGATCCGCGAGGTGATCCGCACCGATCGCATGCCGCCCTACAACGCCGATCCGCACGTGGGCAAGTTCTCGGACGACCGCAATCTCTCGGCCAATGAGATCAAGACCCTGGTTCACTGGATTGAAGCCGGTGCGCCGCGCGGCGAGGGCGAGGATCCGCTGGGCAAGGTGCAGCACGTGGCTGCTGAATGGCCGCTGGGCAAGCCGGACCTGGTGCTCGACATCCCGGCTTACAAGGTCCCGGCCTCCGGGGTAGTGGACTACCAGCGCCCGTTCACGCCCAACAGTCTGACGGAGGGCCGCTGGATCCGCGCCTCTACCGTCAAGCCGGGTGACCGCCAGGCGGTGCACCATATCCTGACGGGCTGGATGAAGGACGTACCCGCCGCCGGTCAGAATTCGTCTGAAACGCGCTGGCGCGGATCGGTGGGCGGTTATGCTGTCGGCGCGGAGTCCAATGTCTTCTCCGAAGAGGTCGGCACCTATCTGCCGGCCGGGGGGGCCGTGGGCTATCAGATGCACTATACGCCTTATGGCAAGGAGACTGTCGATAAGTCGCAAATCGGTGTGTACTTCCGGGACACGGTTCCGAAGTATATCATGCGGGGCGTGGTGGTGATCGACGCCACGATTGAGATACCGGCCAATACAGCGCGCCACAAGGAAGTGGCCTACGTAGAATTCCCCAAGGATGCGCTGTTGTACTCGGCGTTCCCGCACGCCCACTACCGCGCCTATTCAAATGACCTCTGGCTGCAGACGCCGGATGGCAAGAAGACGCTGCTGCTCAGCATGCCGCGGTATGATTTCAACTGGCAGCGTTCTTACACCTTTGCCCAGCCGATCAAGATCCCGGCCGGTTCGCGGCTGATCGCCAACTATGTATATGACAACTCCAAGGCCAATCCGTCGAACCCGGATCCCAGCATCAAGGTGACCTGGGGCGAGCAGAGCCACGAGGAAATGCTGTTCACGTCGCTCAGCTTCCGCTGGATGGACGAGACGGCGGTGGAGCAGATCGATTCAGAGGCCCGTTTCGCCCAGACCCGGCTGCTGGGAATGATGGACGACAACATCGACGGCAAACTGCAGAAGACCGAAATGCGGGGCCGGATGGGCGCGATGATCAGCGGCGCCTTCGCCATGCTCGACAAGAACGGCGACCAGTCTCTGGACCGGGCTGAACTGGTGGCGGCCCAGGCGATGATGGGGCGTCGCCGCGGCACGCAGGCCACCACCACGGACGGCCCGTCTGCCTCGACACCCTTCGGCAGCTAAGGCGCGGAGCCGGGACCGGCTTCCGCCCGGATGACGGCGCACTGAAAAGTCGCGCTCTCAGCCGGCCTTCGTCAGCCGACGCCCGGTCGCGCATTGACGATGGTCAATGCCGTCGGGTTGCGGGTGGCCCACAGTCTGGCGATGCCGGATGGAACCGCGTCGGCCCACCGCTACCTGCCCAAGCTCGTGACGACGCTCGCCGCCGGATACGGCCTGGGCACACTGCGTCGCGACGCCATGGCCGGCCTCACGGTCGCCATTCTGGCGCTGCCACTTTCGATGGCGATCGCCGTGGCCTCCGGCGTGTCGCCCGACCGCGGGATCTACACCGCCATCATCGGCGGTTTCCTCGTGTCTGCGCTCGGGGGTAGCCGGTACCAGATCGGCGGTCCTGCGGGGGCCTTCATCGTGCTCGTCGCCGCCACTGTGGCGCGGTTCGGGATTGACGGCCTTGTCCTGGCGGTCCTGCTGTCCGGGGTCATGCTGACGTTGATCGGCGCGTTACGTTTGGGCGCGCTTATCCGCTACATCCCGCACGCCGTGGCGGTGGGGTTCACGAGCGGCATCGGGGTGACCATCCTGGCCAGCCAGCTGAAGGATCTGGCCGGCCTGAAACTTCAAGGCACAGAGCCCGGCCCGATCCTGCCAAAGCTGGCGGCGCTGGCGCAGGCGCTGCCGACCTTCAGTCCCGTAGCCCTGGCGCTGGGCGCCGGCACGGCCGTGGTCATCCTGGGCCTGCGACGCTTTCGGCCGGGATGGCCAGGGATGCTGGTTGCGGTCATCGGGGCCACCCTTGTGGCGAGCCTGCTACATCTTCCTGCGGAAACCATCGGCAGCCGGTTCGGCGGTATCCCCCACGGCCTTCCTGCGCCGCAACTGCCGGCGATAAGTCTTGAGCGGTTGGTGGCCCTGCTTCCGACCGCGCTGTCATTCACCTTGCTTGGCGGCCTGGAAAGCCTGCTTTCGGCCAAGGTGGCGGACGGCATGACGGGGCGCGTCCACCGGTCCAACATGGAGCTGGTGGCCCAGGGCATCGCCAATGTGGCCTCGGCGCTGTTTGGCGGCATCAGCGTGACCGGCACTATCGCCCGTACTGCCACCAACATCCGGGCGGGCGCACAGACCCCGGTCGCCGGGATGCTGCACGCGGTGTTTCTGCTCATCTTCATGATCATCGCCGCGCCACTGGCCAGCTATGTGCCGTTGACCGCCCTGGCCGGACTTCTGGTGGTCGTGGCCTGGAACATGGTCGAGAGACGCGAGTTCGCCAGCCTCATGACCCAGTGGCGCGCGGCCATCGTCCTCCTGGCGACCTTTGGCCTGACGCTGCTGGTCGACCTGACAGCCGGGATCATGGTCGGGTGCGGCCTTGCGGCGCTTTTCTGGGGGATTGCCAGGCTGCGTTCGAAAATCACGCGCCCTTGACCGGGCCTGCAGCTTTCGCCACCGCGGAGTGCATATTCCGCCGCCAATTGAGTCGCCCATGACCGCACCCCTTTCCGGCCACCATGTCGCCGTCCTTCTGGGCGGGCTTTCCTCCGAGCGCGAGGTGAGCCTGGTGTCCGGCCGCGAATGCGCCGACGCGCTGGAACGACTGGGCGCGAAAGTCAGTCGCGTGGACGCGGGGCGGGATCTGGCCCAGGTGCTGGCCCGGCTGAAGCCTGACGTCTGCTTCAACGCCCTGCATGGTGCGTGGGGCGAGGACGGCTGCGTGCAGGGCGTCCTGGAAACGCTTGGGCTGCCCTATACCCATTGCGGCGTCCTGGCCTCGGCCCTGGCCATGGACAAGGCCAGGTCCAAGGCGGTGCTGGCGGCAGCCGGCGTGGTGGTGCCCGGCGGCGGACTGTTCAATCGCTTTGACGTCGCGGCCGCCCACGTGATGGCGCCGCCCTATGTCGTGAAGCCGAATGCGGAGGGATCCTCGGTCGGGGTCTTCCTGGTGTTCGAGGGCGCCAACGGCCCGCCGCAGGAGGTGATTGCGCCCTCGTGGACCTACGGCGAGGCGGTGATGGTGGAGCCCTACATCCGCGGCCTCGAACTGGCTGTCGGCGTGATGGACGGCAAGGCGATGACCGTTACCGAAATAATCCCGGCGACAGGATTTTATGACTACGACGCCAAGTATTCCGACGGCGGTTCCGAGCACGTTGTACCCGCAAGAATTCCGCCTCAGGTGTTTGAAAACGCGAAGAGACTTTCGGAGATGGCCCATGCTGCGTTGGGTTGCCGCGGGGTGACGCGGTCCGACCTGCGTTATGATGATGTTAACGACGTTTTGGTCCTATTGGAGGTCAACACCCAACCGGGGATGACGCCCACCTCGCTCGTACCTGAGCAGGCGGCGGCGGGCGGGGTGGATTTCGACCGACTGGTGCTTTGGATCACGGAGGACGCTTATGCCCGCGGTAGTGCGGGGGGGATCGCGAGTCACGGCGAAACCTCGGGCCAAGGCGCCCGCTAGTCCGACCCGGCGCCCAACGGCGAAGGCGGAGGGGAATCGCGCCAGCCTGACCCCCAAACATGTTCTGATGATCGCCGCCGGCGTCCTGACGGTGACCCTGGGTGTGACCCTGGCGACCGGGGGCCGCGGCCAACTGATCGCGGACGGCGTGGCATCGGGCGTTGACCACAGCTTTGGCGATGCCGGGTTTCGGCTGGCAGCGGTTCAGGTGAAAGGCGCCTCCCGGCTGGCGACCCCGAACATTCTGTCAGCTGCCGGCCTCCACAAGGACCAACCGCTGATGGGGCTCGACCTCGCGGCGGTGAAGGGCCGGATCGAAGCGGTGGGTTGGGTCAAGGAAGCCCAGGTCTCGCGGGTGTTGCCCGACACCCTGCTTATCTCGGTGCAGGAGCGTCGCCAACTGGCGGTCTGGCAACACAAGGGCCGCAGCGTCGTGATTGACGACGAGGGCAAGACGATCCCGGAGGCGGATCCCGCTCGCTTCTCAGGCCTGCCGTTGGTGGTCGGCGAGGGCGGTGACACCCATGCCGGCGAGATCCTTCCTCTGCTTGCGCAACGCCCGCAACTTATGTCGCGGCTTGAGGCCCTGGTAAGGGTGGATGACCGCCGCTGGGACCTTCGCCTGAAGGACGGCGCCCTGATCCAGCTGCCTTCGATCGACGAGGAGCGTGCGCTGGGCCGTCTCGAGCGGCTGGAACAGCGCACGAGAGTGCTGGCGCTGGGCTTCGAGCGCATTGATCTTCGCAACCCCGATACGGTGGCCGTTCGGCCGCGCGCCTCCCAAACCCTCGCGCCCACCACGCCGCCTGTCGATGGCGTGTAAGGATCAAGTGACCGACCCATGTTGAAAGCCGCGCCCCGCCCGCAAGACGCCCGGACCACCGAGGGCCAGAAGGACGCCCGGCGGGTCGGGCCGCTGAAGGATAATCGCGACGGCCTGAAAGCGGCGCTGGCGCCACCGAAGGTGATCGCCGCCGTGGATCTCGGGGCTACCAAGGTTACCTGCTTCATCATGAAGCCCGAAGGTGTGCACAAGGGCGACCGCACGCTCAGCACCTGTGGCGTGGGCTATGTGCAGTCGCGCGGCATTCGTGGCGGTTCGATTGTCAATCTGGATGAGGCCTCGGCTGCCATCGCCCAGGCGGTGGAGCGGGCCGAAAATCTGGCCGGCGTCAATGTTCAGGGCGTTACCATCGCCACAGCCGGCGGCGCGCTGACCTCCACCCGGGTGACGGGGCGGGTCTCCATCGGCGCCCGGCCCATCGCCGACAACGACCTGGTTCGCGCCATCAGCAATGCCCTGGCCCAGATCAAGCTTCCCGGTCGCCGGGCGATCCACATCCTGCCGATGGCCTGGGCCGTGGACGGGCAGGGCGGGGTACGTGACCCCCGCGCCATGTTCGGCAAGACCCTGGGCGTTGAACTGCTGGTGGTTTCGGTGGCCGAGACGGTCTTCAACACCCTGGGCGCCTGCGTTGAACGCGCCCACCTACAGCTGGACGGCGTGGTCGCTGCTCCCTTCGTCTCCGCGCTGGCGGCGCTGGAGGAAGACGAGATGGATCTGGGCTCGGTCTGCATAGACATGGGCGGCGGCTCCACCTCCGCCTCGGTGTTTCGTGGTGGCAGTCTGGTGCATGTGGAGACCGTGCCGGTGGGCGGTCAGCATGTGACGCAGGATATCGCCCGTGGTCTCTCAACCTCCATCGTCGGCGCCGAACGGATCAAGACCCTGCATGGCTCGGCCATCGCTTCGGCCAACGAGGATCGCGAGATGATCGAAGCGCCCCCGCGCGGCGATGATCCCGGCGCCGGACCCGTCGTGGCGCCGCGCAGCCTGTTGAAAGGCATCATCGCGCCGCGCGTGGAAGAGACGCTGGAGTTGCTGCGTGATCGCCTGAAAGCCGCCGGCGCGCCCATAGAGCCGGGCGCGGGCCTCGTGCTGACCGGCGGCGCCAGCCAACTGGCCGGCGTGCGGGAAGTAGCCGTGCGGGTGTTTGACCGCCCGGTCCGGCTGGGCCGCCCGCGCCGGGTGCCGCACCTGGCCGACGCCGCCTCGGGCCCCGCCTTCACGGCCTGCGCAGGCATACTCCACCGCTCGGCCTTTGGCCCCCGCGAAGCGGTGTCGACCAAGCAGCTGTCATCCACGAAGCTTCGCCGCGAACCGCTCGACCCCCGCGCCAATCCGGTGGCCAAGGCGGCGGCATGGTTGAGGGATAATCTGTAGACCGGCCAAACCATCCTCACCGATGGGCGCCAGAGCACGACAGCTTGAAGTGGATACCGGTTCAAGCGCCCGTCGTGCTCTAAACATTTGATAGCGAGCCTGTCCGGTTCAGGTGATTCCATCTGAACCGGACAGACTCTAGCCGTCGCGGTTGATGTGATACAATTTTCTGATATCATATATCCATGAATGGTCGGCACCGGCAGACCTTGAAACGGATATTTGTGGACCCCGTGGTGGCGGATCTGCGTTGGTCCGAGATCGAGTCGCTGTTCAGGGCCTTGGATGCGGAGGTCAGCGAGGGTGCGGGCAGTCGAATCCGGGTCGCCCTGGTTGGTGTTCGGGCTGTCTTTCACCGCCCCCATCCAAGCCCAGACACCAAACGCAGCAGCGTCCGGGCGGTTCGAGCGTTTCTGATTGCGGCTGGCATTGGGCCGGAAAGGGATTGAGCAAATGCTGGAGTACAAGGGCTATGCTGGCACCGTCGAGGCTGACGACGGGGCGTTTGTCGGTCAGGTCGTAGGTTTGCGCGACGTGATCACATTTGAGGGCGAGAGTTTCGCCGAGGTCGAAGCCGCTTTTCGCGGCAGCATTGACGACTACCTGAACTTCTGTGCGGAACGTGGTGAAGCGCCAGATCGTCCTTACAGCGGAAAAATCCCCCTTCGGCTTGATCCCGCAACCCACCGGCGCGCCGCGGTTAGGGCGCTGGCGGAGGGCATGAGCCTGAACGCCTGGATCGCCAGTCGGATCGAAGCGGTGGCTTAGCAGCCTGCCTCGACCCTCTGTCCCGAGGCCTACAGCCCCAGCGCCTTCTTCACTTCGCGCCAGTCGACCAGTTTGAAGTTCTGGCGGGCGCCGGTTGCGCCGTCGTCGACATCGTCCTGCATGACCACGAGACCTTGCGGGAAGGCGCCGACCTGGCCGCCGAGGGCAGCGACGCCGTCGGTACCTGTGACGGCGTCGATCCCGCCGTTGGCCACCACGCTGAAGCGACCCTTGTAGGCGGGCCCGGCACCATCCACCTGCCAGACCGCGAAGGCTGAATCGCCCTGGCTCGAGGCGATCAGGTATGTCGCCGCGCCGTCATCGATCAGAGCCAGACCTTCCACGTCGGGCGCCAGCTGGGCTGACGGCGCCTGAGCGATCAGCTCGCCGGCTGACGGAACGGATCCGATATCGAAACGCCAGACGCCGCGTCCTTCCTCGCCCAGATAAAGTCGGCCGCGAGCGTCATCGACCACGCAGCCTTCCGGCTGGGTCGGCACGGCAAAGCGGCGCTCTTCCTTGACGACGGGCTTGCCGTTCGCGCCGGCGCTGACCTGCAGCTGACGCACCTGGCCGTCGGTGCCGTTGACGATCATCAGAAAGGTGTCGCCCCGTCGGGCAAGGCAAAGACCGTAGGGTTCGATCAGGTCCACAGGAACCGCGCCCCAGAACGAGAGCTTCAGCGTCGCGGTGTCCAGCAGGAACAGCGCCGCACCGGCGCCGCGCCGTCCGCGATCCGACGCGGCGACCAGCACGCGGGGCCCGGCGGCGGTCGGGAAGCCTTCGCGGATATCGACATTG
>NZ_JBILRO010000194.1:0-6587 GCF_044372605.1 Phenylobacterium sp. | reverse complement strand
AGTTGAAGCCGATGGGGGCGAACAGGGGCTGGATCGCGTGGCCGACGATGCCGGCGAAGCTGTAGTCGATCGGCGGCAGCGTGGCGCCCGGCGGCGGCCCGGGGAAGGTTGACAGGAACCACACCAGCACCATCAGCGGCAGGATGATACGGCCCGCCCGCGACAGGAAAATCTGGGCGCGCAGCAACAGATTGCGGGCCACGCTTTCGGCCGACGGCAGCTTGTAGGTGGGGAGTTCCATCAGGAACGGCTCCACGGCGCCGCGCCAGAATACCCGGCGGATCACAAACGATACCGCCAGTGCGCTGAGGATCCCCGAGGCGTAGAGGCCGAACATCACGAGCCCTTGCAGGTTCAGCCCCGGCCCCACGGCGCGGTCCGGGATGAAGGCTGAGATGATCAGGGTGTAGACCGGGATCCGCGCCGAACAGGTCATCAGCGGGGCCACCAGGATCGTGGTGATCCGGTCGCGCTTCTGGTCGATCACGCGCGCGGCCATGATGCCCGGGATCGCGCAGGCGAAACTGGAGAGCAGGGGGATGAATGCGCGGCCATGCAGCCCGGCGCCGCCCATCAGCTTGTCCATCAGGAAGGCGGCGCGCGCCATGTAGCCGAAGTCTTCCAGCAGGATGATGAAGAAGAACAGGATCAGGATCTGCGGCAGGAAAATCAGCACGCTGCCCACACCGGCGATCACGCCGTCGGCGATGAAATCCTTGATCAGCCCATCCGGCAGGGATTGACCCACAAATACACTGAGCCAGGCAAACCCGGCGTCGATGCCGTCCATCAGAGGCGCCGCCCAGGCGAAAACCGCCTGGAACATCACGAACAACAGACCCAGCAGGATCGCCAGACCGCCCACCGGGTGCAGCAGCACATCATCGATACGTGCGGTAAGCGTGTCCGGGCGTTCCGGTGGTCGCACATGGGCCTTCAGCAGCCGCTGCGCCTCGCGGTGGGCGTCGCGGATGCCGGCGGCGTCGGGCTCATGCCAGGTATTGCGAACGGGCAGCGCGCCGCCAGAAATCAGAGCCTCGACCTGGGCTGTCAGTTCCTCAATGCCGCGCTTTCGGGTGGCCACGGTAGTGACGATGGGACAACCAAGATCGTGCTGCAGGCCCTCGATGTCGATCCTCAGGCCCTGGCGTTGGGCGATGTCGTACATGTTGAGCGCCAGCACCATGGGTCGACCCACGGCCTTGAGCTCAAGGATCAGGCGAAGCACGAGCCGCAGGTTTGTGGCGTCAGCGACTGCAATCACCACATCGGGCTCGATCTCGCCGGGCAGGCGGCCGAGCACCGCGTCGCGGGTGACGGCCTCATCGGGACTGCGGGCGCGCAGGGAGTATGTGCCGGGCAGATCCAGGATCGACAGCGCCCGACCACTGGCAGTGACCAGCTGGCCTTCCTTCCGCTCCACCGTGACGCCTGCGTAGTTGGCGACCTTCTGGCGACCTCCGGTCAGCGCGTTGAAAAGGGCGGTCTTGCCGGTGTTCGGGTTGCCGACCAGCGCCACGCGGGCGGGTTTGGGGATCGCCTGGCTCATTGTGCGTCCAGCTGGATCCAGATGTCCTCGGCATCGCGCCGCCGAAGCGCTACGCGCATGTCGTCCAGCCGAACGGCGATAGGATCGTGACCCAGCGCGCCCTCATGAATCAGCTCTATGCGGGCGCCCTCGACAAAACCGAACTCCAGCAGGCGACGCAGCAACTCCGCGTCATCCACGCCGTGGTCGCGGGATCGTGGGTCTGATCGCACATCCACAATGATTCCCCGGTCGCCCGGTCGCGCCTTCGAAAGCCGGGTCGCGCCGGCTTGCGTTGCGGAGCCTGCAGGACTGGCCTGGGTCTCGCTCATGATGAATTCCCGCGGCCGCAACACTTGCGAACGATTATCAGTTACAATCGGTGTCTCTGTAACGCAAGGCTCGCATTGACGCGGAGCGCACGGCGCCTATGTTCGCGGCCCGCTGCCCCAGTGGCGAAATGGTAGACGCGGTAGACTCAAAATCTATTGTTGAGAGACGTGCTGGTTCGAGTCCGGCCTGGGGCACCATCACCTTGTTCGCCGGCGGGCGTGAATGGGTGGGGGCTTCGGCGTCTGTGTTTCGCCGCCCGCCTGCAAGCAAACAGACAACCACCCTTGCACTTCCGCGATCCAGAGCCGCCGCCCCGGCTTGACCGGCTGCGGATAGTGCGCGCTCGCGGGAACACCTTCTGATCCCGTGGGTTGACCCTCTACGTGTCCGGCGCGGCAGGCGCAGCGGGGAGCGAGGGAAAGACGCATGAAGGGTTTCATCGACGATATCGCCGAGCTGGCGGGCGAGAATGCTGCCTTCCGGCGTGTGGTGTACACCGGCCAGCATATGCAGCTGGTGCTGATGACCCTCAAGCCCGGTGAAGAGATCGGAAACGAGACCCACCAGGGCAACGACCAGTTCTTCCGGGTGGAGAAGGGCAGGGGCGAGGCCTGGATCGACGGCAAGCGGACCCGGATCAGCAAGAAAGACGCCATCTTTGTGCCGGCGGGCGCCTTGCACAACATTGTCAATACAGGGTCCAAGTCCCTGCGGTTCTATACACTGTACTCGCCGCCTCACCATCAGGACGGGATCGTGCGCGAGACCCGGGCCGAGGCGAGTTCGGGCTCGGAGCATTTTGACGGGAGGACGACGGAGACCCGTACGCCGCTGACCAACAAGAGACCCGCCGGGGCAGAACCTGCGTTACCCGCATGACCGCGCGGATGCAGGCCAACGCGCCGGGCGCGCCAGCACGCGAAGCCCTCCAGATCGCGGAGGCGCTGGACAGGTTCGTGCACCACCAGAACATTGCTCACTATGTCCACAGGCTCGGGAGCGCCCCGGACGCGCGCTGTCGGGCGATGATCAGGTCTCTGCTGGCGGCCGAGCAGCGGCGGGCCCGGATCAATGGCTGGGAGCCGAGCCCGGGTTGGTGATCAGACGAAACGGAAATCGACGACAAGCGGAAGGTGATCCGAAGCCTGTCGTGACCGGCGATCCCTAGGCGTGCTGATGGCATCGACGGCAATGTCGTGGCTCACAAACACATGATCAATTCCGACGATGGGCAAGGTCGATGGGAATGTCGGGACACCGCCAGCGCCGTCCCGTGTGTCCTTGAGGCCATGTAGCAACGCCTGAAAGATCGGGCTGCCGCGGTGGGCGTTGAGGTCGCCCAGGAAAATCGTTGGATTGCGGCGTTCCGGATCGCCCAGCCAGTGGATGCCGGCCAGTGCGGCCGCCTGGCGTCGCTGCTCCTGAGGCAAGAGGCCCAGGTGGGTGGTGATCACCTGAACGTCACGGCCGCCGACCTGCACCGAGACCCAGAGCGCGCCTCTCGGCTCGAGTCCGCGCAGGCGGGGGTATCCGGGCAGCGGACCGGTCTTGACCAGCCGTTCGGGCAGGTGAGTCATGATCGCGTCGCCGTAGGCCTCGTTTTCGAAGGATATGGCGGCATTGAAGTGGAACCGCATTCCCAGCCGCGTCGCCAGTTCCTGGGCCTGGTCAAGACCGCCGGTTCGAGCGCGACCGACATCCAGTTCCTGAAGAGCGATGATGTCAGGCGCCTGGGCTGCGATCACGTCGGCCACGCGACCAACATCGAGCCGGCGATCGGTCCCGATGCATAGATGGACATTGTAGGTCATGACCCTGGTCATGCCGCGCGGCGAAGCCCTATCGCGAGTGCGGCGCGGATCGCCCGGGTTCTCTTCCAGGGTTTCCAGGAGTCGGCGACACCCACGGGATCCCCCAGATGCAAGCCGGCAAAGCGGGCGGAGATGGGCCCCAGCGGCCTGGACTCCAGGGGCGAGAGGCGGGTGTAGCCCTGGGCTCTCAGATGCTCGATGCCGCCGCCGACACTTCCGGCCCCGGCAACAGCCGACGCCACATCCGGAACGGAGCAGGCGAGCCAGTGGGCGATCAACTGGTTGCGGCAATGCACGACACTGGAGCGGTTTGCATCGTCCCTGGGTTCAATCTCGATTGTGAGGTCGCACTCGGTGTCAAAGCCGCCCGAGCGGTTGTTGAGGTTGGCGGATCCCACGTGCAACAGGTCATCATCCATGATCGACAGCTTGGCGTGAACCACAACGGGCGTGCCCGCCGCCGTGACGGGAACATAGGCTCTCAGCCGGCCGAAGGTGTCCGCCGCCCGCAGCAAGCTGATGATCCGTGAGCGCCGACGATCCATGGTCATCTGATCGAACCAGCTGGGTGACAATTGGTTGGAGACCAGAATGACCTCCGGACCATCCGGATCAGCAAGCCGCGCCGCCAATGCAGCGCCAACAACCGGCGAAGTCAGATACTGGTTTTCCAGATAGATACATCGGCGGGCCGCAGCGATAGAGGCCAGATGCAAGGCCTCGATCTCGCGAACTTCCTCGCGCCCCCGCCACCCTGGCTCGGTGCGGGACAGGCCGGTTGTGACATTGTTGAATTGCGGTTCAAGACGGTCGGGCCAGGCATCGACCAAGGTTGGCTGGTCGGGCGCCAGGTCCTCGCCGACGGCGCGGTGCCAACGCCGGGTAAACAGGGAAGCCAGGGACTGCGCTGCGCCGCCATCGACAATCGCCATGACTTCGTGGCGGGGCTCGTGAAACGCCGCGGCACGACCTGACACCCGCCGTCTCGGATCGGCGTCCATGTGTTCGGGCGTGTCCCAACGGTCGGGGGAGAAGTCGCAGCTGCCGACAAAGGCAATCCTTCCATCGACAATGATCACCTTCTGGTGGTGGCAGCCGCCCAGCGGAACGGTGGCGTCCAGGTGGAACTGGATCGGCGTATCCTTGAAGCACCGCCTCGCACGGTGCGGAAAGAAGTGTTGGGTGGCGGATACCAAAACCGCAGACTTCCAGCACAGGATGCGGATCTTGAGTTCAGGGCGCTCGGCAGCCAGCTGGATCAGAAAGGCTCCAAGCTCGAGCTCCGGCCCCATGTCACTCTGATCTCGAGGGCAGAGTCTAGTGTCGGGATCAAAAGCCCAGTTGAGCATATGAATTGAAGACGTCGCCGCCTTCAGGGCGGATCTCACGGCGGCAAAGTATGCTGCGGCATCGATCAGCACGGCGGCGCGGTTAGCCTGGGTGGCGCGCCAGCAGGTTTTCCCAGCCTCAAGCAGCAATGCTGTCACTCCCGTCGCCCCAGCTGCAACGTCGTGGCCCGGCTCGCTCCACGTCACTCATGCGTCCGAGCGAGATTCCGGACCGGAAACCGGACTTCAATAGTTCGACTGACGCCCTCGTCATTGTCGACGATCAACGGACCGCCCAATTGTCGCGCAAGCGCCTCAATCATCTCCTGCGCATGATGGGTCAGCAGGGGCATCAGCGCGTCACCCGTCGCATTGACGAGGTGAATTCTCAGACGTGCATCCGCCCCCTCGCGTGTGAGGGCCACTATCGCCGTCGGGCCTGTGGAATCGGCGTCAGCCTGCAAGGCGGCCGCCAACAGCACTTCGATCACCATGAGGGCCACCGGCATCGCATCATCCAGCGGCAGGATGATGTTCTCGGCCTCGATCTGGGCCTCGTTTCTGGGCGTCCCGGTGGGTCGGCTATCGGCGACCTGGTCCACCAGATCGCGGAGTGTGTCACCCATGTTTACAGAGGCGCGGTGAGGGACATCGTCCAGCGTCCGGTAGACCGCAATCATGGCAGAGATCCGGGCTCGCAGGATGTCCAGAACAGCCAGAGCTGACGGCTCGGTCGCGCTGCGCGCCGTAACATCCACAAGCGACGCAACAATCTGGAGGCTGTTGCGAACCCTGTGGTCGATCTCGCGCCGGAGCTTCGTGTTTTCGGCCATAAGTTGCGCGCGCGTAAGCTGCGACGACGGCTCCGACCCCGAGGTCTTCATCCCGACGCGGTGGCGTTGCGAACCAGGCGGTCAGCGTCGCTGATCAGGCCTTGCGCCGCGCCAATCGCCGAGATCTTGGGGCGCCGATGCGCCCGGTTCTCCATCAGCGCAATGAGATTTGCCCGACCCCGGGACACGCGGCTCTTGATCGTGCCGACCGCTACGCCAGCGATCGCCGCAACCTCCTCATAGTTGAAGCCGCCGGCCGCGATCAGGATCAGGGCTTCACGCTGCTCCAGCGGCAGGTCCAGGATCGCTTGAGATACCTCTGCCAGCTCAAGCGCCGTTTCGGCGTTGTCCGTCGCCTTGGCCGTCTTCTCGTAGACCGTGTCCTCCAGTTGGGTCAGGCGAGAGTTTTTGCGCCAGTTCGAGTAGAGAGAATTTCTCAGAATTCGGAATGCCCAGGCTTTGAAGTTGGACTCCTCGATGTAGGATTCTCTCGCGCTCCAGGCCTTCAGCATCGTCTCCTGCACCAGGTCGTCCGCTTCGACCCGTTTCGACAGAGCGATCTCGCAAACGCACGAAGCGAGGGCAAAACCGCGATGAGAGCCGCCTTGAATTCGGCAAGTCGGTGGTCGGACATGGGCGGGCGCCGGGTTGCCGAGGCGGTCACGACTCGCCCTCCCGACGCTCAAGTTCATTCAGCAGATCAAGCAGGTGGTCTGGCAGTGGCTCCGCGACCAGGCTCTCGAACTGGTTACGC
>NZ_JBILRO010000320.1:0-3007 GCF_044372605.1 Phenylobacterium sp. | reverse complement strand
GTCTGCGGCGTGATACCGCTTTCTGCAGGTCCCGCAGGTCACCACCGAACTTGGACGTTCCATTCTCGTCGTTGGTCAAATTCTGCGTCCTACTGGTCACTGAACCGCCACGACGTCGGCGCATCGCGCTCAACTCGTTTGCGGACTCTTGGGAACCCTACGCGCCCGGCGGCGTATGGTTCCTGAAGATCGACCTGATCGATCCGACAAACCGAGGCGCGGACCACAACGATGACAGCCAGACAGATCGCCGCTGACCTCCCCTATCTCCGGCGATATGCCCGATCATTGACGGGTCATCAGGCCCGTGGCGACACATATGTCCGCGCGACGCTGGAAGCGATTCTCGCCGGGGATGCCATGCTGGAGCCCTCGTTTTCGTCGCGCGTAGGCCTCTACCGGGTGTTTCAGAGCATCTGGGACAGCACCGGCGCGACCCTGGAGCCGGATATCCAGCCCACGCTCAAACCCGATGAGACGTTGCAGAAGATGTCGCCAGCCAACCGCAAGGCGTTCCTCCTGACCACCATGGAAGGGTTCACGGTCGGGGAGGCGTCAAACATACTGTCGGTTTCGCAGGACACCGTCGTGCGTGACGTCGCTTCCGCCCATGTCGACATCGACGCGGCCCTCAAGACGCGTGTGCTGATCATCGAGGATGAGCCCATCATCGCCATGGATATCGAGGCGTTGGTGATGGACCTTGGCCACGATGTCGTCGCGGTGGCGCGGACGCGCGACCAGGCGGTGGCGATGGCGCAGGCGCATCGACCGGGATTGATCCTCGCCGACATACAGCTGGCGGACGACAGTTCCGGCATAGATGCGGTCCAGGACATTCTGGCGAGCTACACCTTGCCCGTGATCTTCATCACCGCGTTCCCCGAGCGACTGCTTTCAGGCGAGAGACCGGAGCCAACCTATCTCATTACCAAGCCCTTCAAGCCCGACACGGTGAAGGCGACGATCGGACAGGCTCTATTCTTCCAATCGTGACCGGCTTCGCTGATTTCCGGCAACCATACGGGTTCTGAGCGGTTGTCCCCACGCCCCTGACCTGGGCGCTCTCAAGGAGAAGACCGATGAACGAAGACACAATGAAGGGCCAGTGGAAGCAACTGGTCGGCGAGGCCAAGCGTCAGTGGGGCAAGCTCACCGACGACGACCTGCTGCGCGCCGAGGGCGATGTCGAGAAGCTCGCCGGTTCGGTCCAGGAGCGCTACGGCGTGACCCGTGACGAGGCCCACGCCCAGGTCAAGACCTGGCGCGAAAATGCATCAAAGGCCGCCGACAGGGCGGGGCTGTGACCCACTCCATGAAACGCCATTCAATCCCGCTGATCCTTGCGGCGCTGGTGATCGGCCTGGCCGGCTGCAACACCGTCGGAGGGGCAGGCAAGGACGTATCATCGGCAGGCAAGGCGGTTACAGGCGCTGCCAATGACGTCAAGGAAGACATCAAGAACTAGGCGCGGCCGCTCGCGCCTCTTCCGTTTGGCTCCGAAGCGACCGGCCTGCGCCGGTGACTTCGGAGCCATTTTCTATCGTCCCTTTGGCGGCGTGGCCGGGTTGAGGAAGTCCTGCGCTTCGAAGCCCTTGGGCGCGGCGACCTCGACGATGGCTTCGGGCCGGTTGTCGTATTCCATGCGCAGGGCGCGGGTGATCACGGCGTGCATGGCATAGAGGGTGGTGATGTAGGTGAACTCGAATATCTCCTCGTCGCTCCAGAAGGTCTTGAGCTTGTCGATCACCTCCAGCGGCGTGCGCCCGTCGCCGGCGGTCAGGCAGTCGGCATAGGCCAGCACCGCGCGTTCCTGATCGCTGAAGACGTCGGAGACGGCCCAGTGGGGCACGGCGGCGATCTTTTCGTCGGAGACGCCGAGCGACCGTAGGGACTTGCAGTGCTGGGAAAAGACAAACTGGCTGGACTTCACCCAGCCGGCGCGGGTCTGGCCCAGCTCGCGCAGAACCGGGTCAATCTTGCGCTCGGGGTGGCGGTAGACGGCGAACCCATCGACGGCGTGCTTGAAAATGTCGGGCGCCAGCGCGAAGACGGTCCACCAGTCGCCGGGTGTGCCGGTGGCGGTGCCGGGCTCGGCGACCGGATCCCGCCCGGCGCCGAACAGGGCGTCATAATAGCGATGGACCACCTCGGAGGTGACCTCGGCGCGGGGCACCTGACGCAGAACGGGCATGGGAAAATCCGGGGCTGGAGGTTAGGTCTCTGAGGGTAACTGACCACGCCGCGTGGCGCAGGCCAAGCCGGGAGAGACCCTGTGATCGATGACAGCGACCTGATGGCGAAGGTGGAACGGCAGTTCATCGGCCTGCCTTCGCCCACATCGCCGCGCGTCGGGGCGGGCGGGCACCCCTGCCAGGGGGTCTATACGACGCCGCGCGGCCAACGGCCCCGAACCGCGTTCATCGCCACTCACTACAATGTGGACTTCTCCGAGCACTATATCGCGCCCTGGCTGGCCGCGCGGGGCTATGGGTTTCTGGGCTGGAATACGCGGTTTCGCGGAGCTGAGGACATGTTCCTGCTGGAACATGCGGTGCTGGATATCGGGGTCGGGATGCGCTGGCTGCGAGAGCAGGCGGGTGTCGAAACCATCGTCATCCTGGGCAATTCGGGCGGCGGCTCTCTTATGGGCGCCTACCAGGCCGAGGCGATCCGGCCAACGCTGGGCGATCTGCTACGCGGGGCGGGGCTGGAAGCGCTGGATGCGCTGCCGAAGGCCGACCTCTATGTTTCGCTGAACGCGCACCTGGGGCGGCCTGATGTGTTGACCGACTGGATGGACGCCTCGGTGACGGACGAGACCGATCCGGTGGCGACGGACGAAAGCCTCAACCCGTTCAACCCGGACAACGGCCCGCCCTATTCGCCGGAGTTTATCACCCGCTACCGGGCGGCGCAGCGGGCGCGGAACCAGCGGATCACCGACTGGGCCAAGAGCGAGCTGGCCCGGCTGAACGCGGCGGGGATTCCGGACCGGCTGTTTCCA
>NZ_JBILRO010000109.1:0-10580 GCF_044372605.1 Phenylobacterium sp. | reverse complement strand
GTCCCGGCGGACTGGAGATCCGGAGCCTTGTCATAGAGTGTGCCGTCCAGATCGAGTGTCTGGTCCGCGCCGATCACCAGGCCCGTCCGGGCCAGCGAGACGACCAGTGCCTTTCGCTCGGCCAAGGCTTCGGCGACGTCCCGTGGCCCGGCGCCGTTTGCCAGCATTTCAACCTTGACGGCGTCCTCATCGACACCGGCGACCACAGCCTCATAAGCCACTGCCGCCCCGTCCAGCACCGCGCGGCGGGCGGCGCTTTTCGACGCCAGAATCACGCTCATCCCAGCACCTCGACCTGACCGTGGCCCTTGTGCAGCAGGTTGAGCACCGCCGCCGCCGTCTCCTCCACCGAGCGTCGCGTGACGTCGATGGTCGGCCAGCCGTGTCGCTCGTAAAGCCGTCGCGCCTCGATGACCTCCTCGCGTACGGCGTCCTGATCGATGTAGCTGGATTCCCGGTTCTCCTTCAGGCTGAGAAGCCGATTGCGCCGGATCTGGATCAGCCGGTCTGGAGCGATCAGCAGGCCCACAATCAGGGTCTTCTTCAGCTGCAACAGCTTTTCCGGCAACGGTCGCCCCGGCACCAGCGGCACATTGGCCGCCCTGATGCCCCGGTGGGCCAGATAGATGCAGGTGGGCGTTTTCGAAGTCCGCGAGACCCCCAGCATCACCACGTCGGCCTGATCCAGATCCTGGCCACCCTGGCCGTCATCGTGGCCAATGGCGTAGTTCAGCGCATCCATCCGGTTGAAGTAGTCATTGTCGAGCCGCAGGTGCGCGCCCACCCGGCTGGTGGTCGCCGCGCCCAGATAGCGCTGCATGGCGCTGACCAGCGGGTCGAGCGCGGGCAGACACGGCATGTCCAGGCGTCGACACCCCTCCTCCAGCGCATCCCGCAGCTTCAGGTCAACGATGGTGTGAAGCACGATGCCCGGCGCCTCCTCGATATCGCCGAGCGCCCGATCCAGTTGCCGTTGGGATCGCACCAGGGCGTAGATGTGCTCGATTGGCATGACGTTTTCAAACCGGGCGCACACGGCGCGCGCCATGGCGTTCAGCGTCTCGCCGGTGGAATCCGACACCAGGTGAACATGAAAATAGGTGGCGAGCCGGGTAGGTTGCGAATTGGGCAAGGCGGATCCCGTCGTTGCACGGCCCCAAAGCTGGGGACAAGTTCTGTGGACTCACTCTTAGCGAAGGTCTGTGCGCTTGGGGATAGACCCGGTGGATTGGCGTCGTCCAGAGCTGTGGCCGGCAAAGGGGGGATAAGCTGGCCCGTTGGCAGGGGGGCAACCCACAGATCTGGCGATGCGGTGGCGTCGTTTCACGATCCCCGGACCGGGACTGTGGGTACCGCAAAGCTACAGCCGGGCATCCCCGGAAGCGTTAACGAAACCTTAATGCCTGTCGGGGGCTTACCCGGTCATCCTCGATATTCACAGGCTGGTGACAGGGCGCCCACCGTCAGGGCGTGGGTCTGGGGATGATCTGCGGAACACGCTTCCCGAAGTGCCGTTTTCCACACCGTCGACAGGCCCTACTACCCCTGTCTCAAACCTCTTCAGATATCTTAAGGATAGAAGAAGGACAGGCTCCTCGTGCAGGCCCTTGAGCCGGGAGGCGTGGCGGGCTTTAAGTCCGCTCATGAGTGAGACCACACCACGTCTTTTGCGCGCCTTGGCCGGTGAAACCCTCGATCGTCCGCCGATCTGGTTTATGCGCCAGGCGGGACGGTCACTGCCGGAGTATCGCGAACTGCGTACCCGGGCGAAGGACTTCATGGCTTTCTGCTTCAATCCCGAGATGGCCGCCGAGGCGACGCTGCAACCGATGCGCCGGTTCCCGATGGATGGCGCCATCGTCTTCGCCGACATCCTGCTGCTGCCGCAGGCGTTGGGCCAGGAGGTCTGGTTTGAGGCAGGCGAAGGCCCAAGGCTCGGCGAGTTGCCGCCCATCGAAGCCTTGCGTGACGCCGTCGAGGGTTCGACCGCGAAACTCTCCAGTATTGGGGAAACCCTGAGCCGGGTGCGGGCTGAACTGGAGCCTGAGCGGGCCTTGATCGGTTTCGCCGGTGCACCCTGGACGGTGGCGACCTACATGATCGAGGGACGCGGATCACAACGGGAAGCCGCCCGCACCTACGCCTACCAATATCCCGAGGCGTTGGATGCTTTGCTGGACGTGCTGGTCGATTCCACAGCGCGATATCTGGTGATGCAGGCAAAGGCCGGCGCCCAGGTCCTGAAGCTTTTCGAAAGCTGGGCGGAGAACCTGGCCGAGGATGTCTTTGAGCGTATCGTCATCGGCCCGCACCAGAGGATCATTGCCCAGGTGCGGGCCGCCGGCATTGACACACCCTTTATCGGTTTCCCCCGTGGCTGCGGCGTGCTGGTGGAAAACTACGCGGCGAAGGTTCCGGTCCAGGGTGTCGCGCTGGACACCCAGGCCAGTGCGGCGATGGGCCAGCGAATACAGGCCGGCGGCAAGACGATACAGGGCGCTCTGGATAATCTCCTGCTGCGCGCCGGTGGCTCCGCGCTGGACGCCCGGGTCGACACGCTGCTTGAGGCCTGGAACCACGGCCCTTACATCTTCAATCTCGGCCACGGCGTGATGCCGGACACACCGATCGAGCACATCGCCCGTGTGGTGGCGCGGGTCACTGGCAAGGTAGTCGTGGTATGAAAGTCGCCGTCGTTCTCTTCAATCTGGGCGGACCTGATAGCCTGGACGCCGTGCGGCCGTTCTTGTTCAACCTGTTCCGGGATCCGGCGATCATCACCCTGCCGGGTATCGTGCGCTATCCGCTGGCGGCCCTGATTTCCACAACGCGGACGAAAACCGCGCAGGCCAACTATGCGATCATGGGCGGGCGCTCACCGTTGCTCCCGGAGACGGAAGCCCAGTCTGCGGCGCTTCAGGCCGAGCTATCAGCACGCGGGATCGAGGCCAGGACCTTTATCGCTATGAGTTACTGGAAGCCGTTCATTCGGGACACAGCGCTCGAGGTCGCGGCCTATGCGCCGGACGAAATTGTGCTGTTGCCCCTCTATCCACAGTTCTCCACAACCACCACCGGTTCGTCCTTGAAGGCCTGGACGAAAGCGTACCGTGGACCAGGTCGCTCACGCACCATCGGGTGCTATCCCACGGCTTCCGGCGTGATCGAGGCCTATGCTGAAGAGATACGGAAAACCTTCCAGGGCGCCGGTAGCCCGGCCGGCGTCAGACTGCTGTTCTCGGCCCATGGTTTGCCGCAGCAGGTGATCGATGCGGGCGACCCTTACGAGGCGCAGATCCGTGCGACGGCTGCAGCGATTGCCGCCAGGCTGCCCGAGCTGCCGGATTGGCAGGTCTGTTTCCAGAGCCGGGTAGGACGTTTGAAGTGGATTGGGCCAGCCACAGAAGACGCGATCCAGGAGGCGGCCCGCGATGGCGTCGGCGTCCTGATCTCGCCCATCGCGTTCGTGTCCGAGCATGTCGAGACGCTGGTCGAGCTTGATCATGAGTACGCGGAGCTGGCGGTGGAATCGGGCGTGGCACCCTACCTCCGGGCGCGGACTCCCGGGGTCGGGGTGTCGTTCATCAGTGAGTTGGGCGATGCGGTTCAGGCCGCCCTGGGCCGCACCGGGGTCGCCGCACATGGCGGGTGGCAGTGCCCTCCGGGCTACGCCAAGTGCGCTTGCAGGGAGGCAGCGGCGTGAACACCTACGACCTGTTACGGGGTCTGCACATCATCGCCGTGATCGCGTGGATGGCCGGGCTTATGTACCTGCCCCGGCTCTACGCCTACCACACCGAGACGGCCCCGCCGGGCAGCGAGTTCGATGCGCATTTCAAGGGCTGGGAGATGAAGCTCCTGCGGATCATCATCAATCCGTCGATGATTCTGACCTGGGTTCTGGGCGTGCTGCTGGTGCTCTGGCACGTCTACTCTGCCAACGCAGGGTGGTCGTTCCTCACCCAGCCCTGGATGATCGTGAAGCTCGGCGGTGTCTTGTTCCTCACCGCCTGGCACGGCTTCCTGGCCGGCGCCCGCAAGAAGATTGCAGCAGGCGAACGACCACGGAGCGCAAAATTCTGGCGCGCTACCAACGAGCTTCCGTTTATCGCCACCGTTGTCATGGTGCTGGCCGTTACCCTGCAGTTCGGTCAGCGCTGAGAACGAAGGCACCGGGACGGCGCCGTTTTCTTGACCTTGACGCCGCGATGTGGTTCCGCTCGGTCACGCGTCGGCGTTCGGCGCGCCCCGCCTCTTTCCGACCCCGCGTCATCAGCGATCCGGTCGGACCCCAACGAATGTGAACAACGACGGTCTTCGGGTCGTCTACACGCCTACCCGGACCGCTGGCGCAAACCCTTGCGCTGCGGCCGCAATCTCAAGTGAAAACAATGTCCGAACACGAAACCGAAATCCCCGAACCCATGGACGCCGTTGAAGCGAAGGCGCTCGATGCCGCGCTGGACGTGGACCATGAGGATCCTACAGAGGCTTCCAAGGCGATCGCGGCGCTCGGGCTGACGCGAATGAGCCTGCAGGAGCTGAAGGACAAACCCCCGGTCGACCTGCTGGCCTTTGCCGAGCAACTGGAGATCGAGAACGCCAATTCCATGCGCAAGCAGGACATGATGTTCGCGATCCTCAAGGTACTGGCTGAGGAGGGCGTTGAAATCTCCGGCTCCGGAACCCTGGAGGTCGTTCAGGACGGCTTCGGGTTCCTGCGTTCGCCCGAGGCCAACTACTTGCCGGGCCCTGACGATATCTATGTCAGCCCCTCGCAGATCCGGAAATTCGGCCTGCGCACCGGCGACACGGTGGACGGCGCCATCCGCGCCCCGCGCGAGGGCGAGCGCTACTTCGCCCTGGTCAAGGTGGACCTGACCAACTTCGAGGATCCCGAACACGTCCGCCACAAGGTACTGTTCGACAACCTGACCCCGCTCTATCCGGACCAGCGGTTCAAGATGGAAATTGATGATCCGACCCTGAAGGATCGTTCGGGTCGGGTGATCGATATCGTGGCGCCCCTGGGCAAGGGTCAGCGTTGCCTGATCACCGCCCCGCCGCGGGTCGGCAAGACGGTGATGTTGCAGAACATCGCCAAGTCGATCGAGATGAACCATCCGGAGTGCTATCTGATCGTCTTGTTGATCGACGAGCGGCCGGAAGAAGTCACCGATATGCAGCGCACGGTGAAGGGCGAGGTCATCTCCTCGACCTTCGACGAGCCGGCGACCCGTCACGTGCAAGTGGCCGAGATGGTCA
Source organism: Phenylobacterium sp. (assembly GCF_044372605.1). Classification (GTDB taxonomy): domain Bacteria; phylum Pseudomonadota; class Alphaproteobacteria; order Caulobacterales; family Caulobacteraceae; genus Phenylobacterium. The sequence continues at coordinate 5,315 of NZ_JBILRO010000109.1, read as the reverse complement.
TCGAAAAGGCCAAGCGTCTCGTCGAGCACAAGCGTGACGTGGTGATCCTCCTGGACTCGGTCACGCGTCTGGGCCGCGCCTACAACACCGTCGTGCCGTCGTCCGGCAAGGTGCTGACCGGCGGTGTCGATGCCAACGCGTTGCAGCGCCCCAAGCGCTTCTTCGGCGCGGCGCGAAACATCGAGGAAGGCGGCTCGCTCACCATCATCGCCACGGCCCTGATCGACACCGGCAGCCGGATGGACGAAGTGATCTTCGAGGAGTTCAAGGGCACGGGTAACTCGGAAATCGTGCTGGATCGCAAGGTCGCCGACAAGCGGATCTATCCGGCCATCGACGTGCTGAAGTCCGGCACCCGCAAGGACGAGCTGATCACGCCGAAGGACCAGCTGCAGAAGACCTACATCCTGCGTCGCATCCTCTCGCCCATGGGCGCCCAGGACGCCATCGAGTTCCTGCTGGATAAGCTGCGCTCGTCCAAGAATAACGACGAGTTCTTCCAGTCTATGAACACCTGATCGAAAGCCAACAGAAACAGAGACTTAGCGTCGTTGGGCGTCGAAATCGCCTCTGTGGCGAAAAGAGCGGTGGGCGGCGGGGAACTGTAGGCTTCCCTGCGTGCAGGGAGGGGTTCGGAATGATGCCGGCGCGTCCGCCGGGCGCCGTGGAAATGGGCCTCGGCCAAACCGGCGGTCGCATGACCCCCGTGCATTTCCCGGTGGACTAAACCCGCAGCTTCCTGACCCACAGGGTCTCGGTCACCAGGTCCCGCACGCCATGGTGCCAGACGATGACCGCTTCGAAACAAGCGCCGCGCGCGAGCGGACTTACCGGGCTTGACCCGGTACGGCTAAATCCTACCTGCACGCAGGTGTTTCACGTGAAACACTCGCCGTAGGGCCGGCCAGCAGTGGCCTGCATCAATCGCGTCACTACGGGATGAGCAAACTCGCGCCGACAGTCGCCCGGCTCTCGAGCGCCTCGTGGGCCTTCCGCGCGTCACCCAGCGCAAAGGTCTGGCCGATCTCTATTTCGATCTTGCCGGAAGCTACCATGTCGAACACCAACCCGGCGCTCTCATCCAGTTCCTCGGCGGTGACGATGTAGTCGACCAGGGTCGGCCGGGTCAGGTAGAGCGAGCCACCGGCGGCCAATCGCGCCGGTGCAAACGGCGGCACAGGGCCCGAAGCGTTGCCAAAGCTGACAAACAGACCCCGTCGCGCCAGGCTGGCCAGAGTACCCTCGAAGGTATCCTTGCCCACCGAGTCATAGGCCACCGGTACGCCCGCCCCGTTGGTGATCCGGCGTACCTCGGCGGCCACATCGTGCTCGCGGTAGAGGATCACATGGTCGGCACCAAGTGCGCGGGCTTTCTCGGCCTTGGCCTCGGATCCCACGGTGGCGATCACCGTCGCCCCGATCGCCTTCAGCCATTGGGTCATGATCTGGCCGACGCCGCCGACAGCCGCGTGCACCAGCACCGTCTCGCCGGCTTTCACCGGATAGGTGCGCCGGACGAAGGCCTCAGTGGTCATGCCCTTCAGCAGCACTGCGGCAGCAAGCTCTACCGATATGCCGTCGGGGATCGCCACCGCCCTGTCCGCCCGCACCAGGCTGGCTTCGGCATAGGCCCCGCCGGCGTTGGTGGTGGCGACCCGGTCGCCAACCTTGAAGCGCGTGACGCCCTCACCCAGGGCCTCCACCACGCCGGCCGCCTCGCCACCGGGAATGGCGGGGAGTTTCACCGGATAGAGCCCCGTGCGCTGGTAGGTCTCGATGAAGTTGATGCCGATAGCTTGATGCCGCAGTAGGATCTGGCCCGGCCCCGGGATCGGCGTGTCGATCTCGACGGCTTGCAGAACGTCGGGGCCGCCGGTGGTTTCAAATCGTATGGCGCGCATCTGATAGGGTTTCCCTGTAGCTTGGTGTTCCGTTCGGGGCGGGCTCTGGCTTAGAACAGCTTAGCGCAGGCTTGTGCGCCATCGATAGGAAAAGGGCCGATCGCCATGAAGATGACCATCGAGGTTGACTGCACGCCGGAGGAGGCTCGCCGGTTCATGGGGCTGCCGGACGTCAGCGCGCTCAATGATCATATGGTCAGCGAGATGACAAAGCGGGTCGATGCCAACATCAATCTGCTGAATCCCGAGGACTTCATGAAAAACTGGATGAGCTTCGGGACCGGCGCCCAGGAGCAGTTCCGCAAGTTCATGGAAACTGCCGTCCGCAAATGACTGATACGATCTACGCCGCGGCCACGGCGGCCGGCCGGGCGGCGGTGGCGGTGGTGCGGCTTTCAGGCCCTGGAACCGGCGCGGCGGTTCAGGCGATGGCGGGACCTTTGCCGCGGCCACGCTTCGCCAGCCTCCGCACCCTGCGCGATGCTTCCGGCGGGATGATCGACCGCGCGCTCCTGATCTGGTTCCCTGGCCCTGGCAGCTATACCGGGGAAGACGCTGCGGAGTTTCACGTGCACGGCGGTGCTGCCGTCATCGAGGCCTTGCTGACGACGCTCGACGCGCAGGGTCTCAGGCTGGCAGAGCCCGGCGAGTTCACGCGCCGCGCCTTCGAGAACGGCAAGCTGGATCTTGCCCAGGCCGAGGGCGTCGCCGATCTGATCGAGGCCGAGACAGCCGCCCAGCGTGTCCAGGCGCTGCAGCAGTTGGGCGGCCGGCTCTCTGATGTTCAGGCGCGCTGGACCGAGGCGCTCACCCAGGCCCTGGCCATGCTCGAAGCCGCCGTCGATTTCCCGGACGAGGAAGTGCCCACCGATGTCGCGTCCCGCGCCCGGCCCGTCATCGAGGCCTTGATCGCCGAGCTTGATCTCGCGGTGGCCGATGCTGATCGGGGACATCGCGTGCGCGAGGGCTACCGGATCGCCCTGCTGGGCGCGCCCAATGCAGGCAAGAGCACACTGCTCAACACACTGGCCGGCCGCGACGCCGCCATTGTCACCGCCACCCCGGGCACCACGCGAGACATCATCGAGGTCCCCATGGTGCTGGGCGGCTACAAGGTCATCGTCGCCGATACCGCCGGGCTGCGCGATACGGACGACGCCATCGAGGCCGAGGGTGTCCGCCGCGCCCGCGCCTGGGGTGACGGGGCCGACCTGCGGATCTGGCTGGCGGATGGCATGGATCCAGAATCCAGTTTTGACCACGCCAGACCTGGCGATATCTGCCTGATCACCAAGCGCGACCTTGGCGAAGGCGTCGCCGACCTGCGCGGTGAACCCTTTACAGTCCGCAGTCCTAACGACGTCGCCTGGCTGGAGCGGGTGCTCACGGCCACTGTGGTCGAGGCGCTGAGCGGGTCCGAGCCGCCCGCCGCCACCCGCCTTCGTCACCGCGACCTCCTGACCGAAGCCGCCGACCGTCTCCGTCAGGCCCTGACCCAGGATGAAAACCTCGAGCTCGCCGCCGAGGACGTGCGCCTCGCCGCCCGCGCCCTGGACCGGATTACAGGGCGCATTGACCCCGAGCAGGTGCTAGGTCGCATCTTTTCCACCTTCTGCATCGGCAAGTAGGTGTTTCACGTGAAACAGACAGACGCTCCATGATCCCGGCCATCCTCGCCATACTCTTGCTGCCCCACCTCGTGCTGGGCTTCGTGCTGGGGCGAACCGCCTCGATCCGGGCGTTCATCCTGGAGGCCGGCGGCGTCTTCGGTTTCGGTCTGCTGGTGCTGGTGGGAGCCTTCCCGGCGCTGAGCGACGGGGCCAAGGCTCAGAACCTGATGGGCCTGTTCGGCGTGGTCGGCGCCGCCTTCCCCATCGTGGGTCTTGGCTATGCCGGCGGGGTCACCCTGCGCTGGCCACTTCGCCTGCCCCGGGAAGGATTCCTCTGGCGGGTGACCCGGAGCCTCTGATCGCCTATATCAGCGGCCGCATGACCTGGGATGTGATCGTCATCGGTGGAGGACACGCCGGCTGTGAGGCCGCCGCCGCAGCCGCGCGCTTCGGCGCGCGCACCCTCCTGCTGACCCACAAGCTCGAAACCATCGGAGAAATGAGCTGCAATCCCGCCATCGGCGGCCTCGGCAAGGGCCACCTGGTCCGTGAGATCGACGCCCTCGACGGCATCATGGGTCGCCTGGCCGACATCGCGGGCATCCAGTTCCGGATGCTCAACCGCTCGAAGGGCGCCGCCGTCCGTGGCCCCCGCAGCCAGATCGACCGCCGCCTCTATCGCGAGGCCATGCAGGCAGAACTCGCCGCCACGCCCAATCTGACCATCGAAGCCGCTGCCGTCGAGGACCTGGTGGTGGTCGACGGTGTCGTTCAGGGGGTCGTCAGTGCGGCGGGCCAGACCTACCGCGCTGGCCGCGTGGTGCTCACCACGGGCACGTTCCTCAAGGGCATGATTCATCAGGGCGAGCAGCGCATCCCCGCCGGCCGCATCGGCGACGCCCCGGCCATCGGCCTTTCGGACAGGCTCTACGCGTCAGGCCTGAAGATGGGCCGCCTCAAGACCGGCACCCCGGCTCGCCTGGATGGCGCGACGATCGCCTGGGACGGACTGGAGATGCAGGACGCTGACGTCGCGCCCGTGCCGTTCTCGTTCCTCACAGATACCATCACCACCCCCCAGGTTCAGTGCGGCATCACCTGGACCACTGAGGCCACGCATCAGATCATCGCCGAACGTCTGGGCGAATCCGCTGTCTACGGTGGCCGCGTCACCGGGATTGGCCCGCGCTACTGCCCCTCTATCGAGGACAAGGTGGTCCGTTTCCGTCACAAGACCGCCCACCAGATCTTCCTGGAGCCGGAGGGCCTGGACGACACGACGGTCTATCCGAACGGTATATCCACCTCTGTCTCCGCCGAGACGCAGGACCTGTTTCTGCGCACCATTCCGGGGCTCCGGAACGTGGTGGTCAAGCGCCACGGCTACGCGATCGAGTACGACTACGTCGATCCGCGCGAACTCGCCCCCACCCTGGAAGTCAAGCGCCTGCCCGGCCTCTATCTGGCCGGCCAGATCAACGGCACCACAGGCTATGAGGAGGCTGCCGCCCAGGGTCTGGTGGCTGGTCTCAACGCCGCCCGCGCGGCTTCGGGCGCGGACCCCGCCGAATTCGCCCGCGATGAGGCCTATATCGGCGTGCTGATCGATGACCTCGTCACCAAGGGCGTCACCGAACCCTATCGAATGTTCACCAGTCGCGCCGAGTTTCGCCTCACCCTGCGGGCCGACAACGCCGATCAGCGGCTGACCGCCAGAGGGGTTGCGCTGGGCCTTGTGGGCCCACGCCGTGCGGCGGTCTTCATGGAAAAAGCCGCCGCCCTCACCCAGGCCCGGGACCATGCG
>NZ_JBILRO010000331.1:0-2839 GCF_044372605.1 Phenylobacterium sp. | reverse complement strand
GGGCGTTCTGGTTGGTTCCGGCCGGCCAGTCGACCTGACGCAGGCGATAGCCGATCTCACGTGGGGTCGGGTCGTCGGTCTTGATCCAGACTTCCCCGCCCTGATCCCAGATTTTCAGGCCCGGTGCGAAGAAGGACTCGGTGGGCTTGCCGTCGCGCGGTGTCGCCATCCAGCAGGTCCACTGGTGGGCGCGCTGCAGGCGCAGGTCATCTCCAAGCCAGAGGTCGCCCGCCGACAGGATGAACCGGGTCTCCGCCTTGGCGCCGCAGGACCCCGCCGCAGAGACTCCGGAAAACTGGTTGGCGCGGCGCGTCCAGCGGATGTCGCAGCCGGGCGACGAGAGTTTGAGGCCGGAGCCATTCGCGTCCATGGAGGCAACCGCCTGATACTCCCCGACCGGCCTGGTCAGGTCATTCTCGACGAAATGGCTCACCGTGAAGGTGTGGGGACCGCTGGCTGTGATCGTCGCGTGCCGCCGCGGCGGGACGGCGACGCCCTGTTCCTCGGCGAAGAAGTATTGCTCGGCGTTGTCAAACTCGCCAGGCAGCAAGGTCTCGAACAGGCGCAGGTCGCGCTCCAGTACGCCGCTGGCGGGCGCCATGGTTTTCTTGGGCGGCAGAGGCTGGGCCTGGGCGACGCTGGCCACCAGAGCCGACGCCAAGGCAGTTATGAGCGCTCGCATCAGATGATCCCGCTGTCGGCCAGTCGCGCGATCGCCTGACGCTGGCGCTCGGCGTAGAAGCTGCGGTCGGGGGTGAGGGTCTGGCCATCAGCCCCCGTCAGCGAGTTGCGGGCCTGAATGTCCTGGCCTTCCAGGGCGTCGCGCCACAGGCCGAGCGGCTGGCGGGACAGAATATTGCCCATTCCCGGCCGGCGGCGATAGCGGCGCAAGCCCGCGATATCGATCTCGGCATAGGCGGCCATGCTCTCGCCGTAGCCGGCCTCGGCCAGGACCAGACCCCGATAGTCGATGATCTTGGATGAGCCGTCGGTGGAGGCCTTGGGGATGGCGATGCCCTCGATGCCTGCAGAGTTGGCCGAGATAACATAGGCCAGGTTCTCGATGGCGCGGGCCTGTTTGGCGATGTTCTTGGGGCTTGAGATCGAGGTGGCGATTTCGCTGGAGGAATGCAGCAACACTTCCGCGCCGCGCAACGTCAGGGCGCGGGCGATATCGGGGTAGAGGATTTCTTCCGAAGCGATGGCTGCCATCCGACCGAGCTCGGTGTCGGCGACAGGGAAGACCCCATCAAGGCCATAGATCGAGAGATACTTCTCCCAGACATCATAGGGGCTGGGGGCGAACAGCGAGACGAGGCGGCGATAGCGCAGAACCAGCTTGCCCGAAGGTTCGATCAGAAAGGACGTCTGGAAGTAGAGGCCCGGAAAGTGCGGGTCGCGTTCATAGGCGTTGCCCGAGAGGAAGACATCGGCTGTGCGGGCGACATCGCCCAGGGCCTGATACTCCGGGCCGTCAATCTCCAGCGCAGCCTTTTCGGCCCAGACCGCGGCTGTCTCGCCCATCGGGAACCCGGTGAGAAAGTACTCCGGCAGCACAACCAGACGGACATCAGTGCCGACAAACCGCTTGGAGGCGGTGATCTGGTCAGCGATCCGGGTGATTGACGCCAGCATCCTGGGGCGACTGGCGGCGGCGTCCGCGGCGCCATTCACGGCAAAGCAGGTCGTCTGAAGGGCCAGGGCGATATAGGGCGCAGGTGCGGTCATTCAGGGGTGATCCTTGAAGCTTGGCGCTCGCATCGCGCGGCCGGGTTGGTATAGAAATAGGACAGGTGAAGTGCGCCGCGCCGTCGTGCGCATGAAGGATTGACGCGATGGACGGCGATACAGGCGTACTGGGACTTTCGGCGGCGCAGCTGGACGAGAGCCTGCCGACACCCTTGTACCACCAGATCTTTCTGGTGATGCGCGAGCGGATTCGCAGCGGCGCGCTCTCCGCCGGAACCACCTTGCCCGGCGAGCAGGAGCTGGCGCGGACGCTTCAGGTGTCGCGGATCACCGTGAAGCGGGCGCTGAACGAACTGGCCGGCGACCGTCTGGTCACGCGTCATCGCGGACGCGGCACGATCGTCGCCGGCGACGCAGTCATCCCGATGGTCCGGGGCTCGTTCGACAATCTGCTGGACAGCCTGAAGATCATGGGCCTCGAAACCGAGCTGGAGTTGCTGGAGGTTCGCGAGATGCCGGCCGACGGGATGGTGGCTGAGCGTCTGGACCTCGAGCCCGGAGAGCCGGTCCAGCTGGCCGTCCGCCTGCGCAAGCTGAAAGGCGAACCGTTCTCGCACCTGGTGACCTGGGTGCCCGCCGACATCGCGAGCCGATACACCCGAGCGGAACTGGCCTCGACGCCGCTGCTCAAGCTGCTGCAGCGGGCGGGCGCCGAAGTGATGGAGGCCGAGCAGTGGATCGGCGCCGCCGCTGCGCCGCACCAGATCGCCCTGGCGCTGGGTGTCGATATCGGCTCGCCACTGCTGAAGATCGAACGGGTGATGCGGGCCGCCCGCGGACGGCCCGTACAGTTCATCTGTGGTCACTATCGGCCGGACCGTTTCCAGTACCACTTCACCACCCATCGTCGGCAACGCTCCGGTCAGACCAGCTGGGGCTGACCCGGGCCTACCGGGCCGGCTTTACCCTCCCGGACTCCACGGCCTTCTTGAAATAGGTCCAGCTGGTTTCGTTCGGGCGGGTGTCATCGCCGGGCGGCGGCGTGCGGTAGACCGGATAGTTCGCGGCGATCTCGTCCTTGAGGACCTGCGGCAGAGCATCGACCCCCTTGATCGTCTGGCCCACGGCATTGAAGACCAGGCTCCCAGCG
>NZ_JBILRO010000164.1:0-7747 GCF_044372605.1 Phenylobacterium sp. | reverse complement strand
AAGCCATTGGGCCAACCGCACCCATGCCACAGCCGGCTGCGCCGTGGCCTTTTTCGGATCCAGAATATCGGAGGCCTCGGCATTGAAGTCGAAGATCTCCATGGCGTGATACTGGTTGCCCACATAGGGCTGATAGTCGCCACCAAGGGGATTGTTATAGAACAATGGCACCTCGAACGGCATGAAGACCCGGCCGTTTTCCACGCGAGCGCCGATCGTGAAGGGCTCGCCCTTGTCGTTTCGCACGAAAGTGGGACGCTGGTTCACCGGATCGTTGGCGATGTGCAGCACATCGACCGTCTTGCCGGTCCAGGGATTGTCCCACGTGCGCAGCACCTTGCCGGTCTTGGGATCAAGATAGAGCATCAACTCCCGGCTAACCAGGCGGTAGCCAACGCCCTTGACCGGATCATTGACCGTCACGCAGGCCCGCACATTCATCCCCTCGAGGTTGAACAACAGCCGGTCCGGTTCGCCAGGCACGCGGGAGTAGCCACGGCCGGACCAGTGGTAGACCACCGGCTCATTGTCGACCATCGAACACTGGAACTTGCGCGAGACCTGAAGCGCTTCTTCTGGCTTGGCGATGTCGAGTAGTTTGGGCGCCTTGGCCGGTGCGGCCATGGCCGCGAGCGGCGCCATCAGCGCGGCGGCGGCGAACATCCAGATCTTGGTCATGACAGGCCCCTTGAGTGGTGAGATCGAGCTAGAACGGTTTGGTCGCGCCCAGGAAACAGACGCTGGCGATGGTGAGCCAGTAGACATAGGCCATGAGCCGTCCGAGGCTGATTTCCCGAGCAAGTGCAGCTTCTTCGGCGGGATTTGGGCCTTCGGCCAGGCGGCGGAAACGGATGGTCCAGGCGCGCATGATGAAGCGCAGACCCAGGCCGATGCAAAGGGCGAAGGCGTATAGGGCCATCTTGGCCCCGTACCAGAGTGTGCCCGGTCCGATATCCAGGGGACCATAGCCCAGCATCGAGGCGATGCTGACCAGGAAGAGGCCGGGGATCACAACATAACGGATCGCCTCGTCAATCTTTGTGAGCCTCAGTCCCAGATCGGTTTCCCGTGTGAGAAACGCAGACCAGGTCAGGCTGATCCACGCGATGAAGATGACCCACATGGCGATCAGTTGCGCGCCATCCAGGGGGACAAAGCCGTAGATCGTGCCCATGTGCAGCCCCAGCGGCAGCAACAGGATGATCCCGGTCCGCGCCAGAATGTCGATGCGGTAGGCAGTCTCCATGTGGCGCCGACGCTCGTCCAGCGCGAGGGTGGGGTTGGTGACATTGTACGAGGTCTGAAAGACCCCCCACTCACCGCCCAGCCAGTAGACCATGGCCAGGATGTGCGCCCAGCGCAGGACTTCCAGCTCGCCTATGTGCACGGGGCTTCCCCCTTCCGGACGATCGCGGGCCGCAGTCGGAGAAGCGTCGGTTCCGGCATCGGCTGCTCCTCCCCCTGGATTGAAATGATATATCAATAGATCATTTGTCCGGACAACTCGTCAATCCCGCTGCGCTCGATTTCAGCCCTGAACTTTCGCCTTGCGCGACGGGGCCGACGGCTTCAAATGATATAAGACTAGATCATTTGTCTCGGGAGCTGCGATGACGACGGCCCTGATCTCTCTGATGCACGTGCTGGTGTTCGTCTACTGGCTGGGCGGGGATCTCGGGGCGTTCTACACCTCGCGCCTGGTCAGCGATCCGGCGCGGCCGGTCGCCGCCCGGATCGCGGCGGCGCAGGCCCTGACCGCGCTGGATATGGCGCCGCGCACCGCACTGATCCTGGCGCTGCCGACGAGTGCGACCCTGGCGAACGCGACGGGGCACATCGTCCTTCCGACCGAGGCGATTGCGGCGATCTGGGCGCTGTCACTGGCCTGGCTTTGGCTGGCATGGCGCATCCACCTGAAACACATTCCCCCGGGCGCCGCGGTGCGGCGGCTGGATCTCGCGATACGCTGGCTGATGCTCGCCGGCCTGGCCGGCGTCGGTTTCGGGATCGTCACGTCTGCAATCAGCGCGCCGTTGTTTGTGGGTCTCAAGCTGCTGGTTCTCGCCGCCGCGATCGGCACAGGCCTTTGGGTTCGTCGACTCATTTCGCCCTTCGGACCGGCTTTTTCGACCCTGGTGACAACGGGCCCGACCCCCGAGGTTGATCAGACCATCACCCGAAGCCTCGCGCGCGCACGTCCGGTGGTCATGCTGATCTGGGGCCTGCTTCTCACCGCCGCCTTCCTTGGATTCTGGAGACCGCAATGAGTGTCGCCAACCTCCCCCCCCGATCGGCGTCCGCCGACGCCTTCCGTCAGCTTCTGGGCGCCGACGCGGTCAGCGAAGATCTGGCCCGCCGGACACTGCTCAGCCAGGACATCTGGCGCGCCGGTGAGAGCATCGCCGAGCTGGTCGTGGCCCCGAGAGACACAGGGTCGCTCAGCCGCGCCGTCGCGGAGGCGACAGGCCGACAGATGGCCGTTGCCATTCGCGGAGGCGGCATGAGCTATACGGCCGGCTACACACCTGGCGCACTCCCCACGGTGATGATCGACCTGACACAGATGGATCGCGTCCTCGAAGTCAGCGCCGCAGACATGACCGTGACGGTTGAGGCGGGCTGCACGTGGAAGACCCTCTACGAGACGCTGAAGCCCATGGGACTGAGGACGCCGTTCTGGGGTCCATTGTCAGGTATCTCCTCAACGATCGGTGGCGGGCTGTCGCAGTTGAACGCCATCTTCGGCGCAGGCCACTACGGCACCACCAGCGAGAGCGTCGTCGGCGTGGCCGTGGTTCTCGCGGACGGACAGGTGCTAAGGACGGGCGCAGCAGGCAAGGGGCCTCATCCCTTCTATCGCCACTACGGACCTGATCTGACCGGCCTTTTCTGCGGTGATGCGGGCGCGTTCGGGGTGAAGGCTGAGATCACATTACGCCTGATCCGCGCGCCCGCGCACGAGGGCTGCGCATCGTTTGCTTTCGCCGAGGCCAGGGCCCTCTTCGAGGCCGGCGCCGAAATCACCCGTGCGGGCGTCACCAGCGAGTTGATCGGCTTTGACCCGGCGCTGGCCGACGTTCGGGTGCGCAGGGCGTCAATCCTGTCGGGCGTGATGGCCATGGGGTCGGTGGTCAAGAGCGGCGGGTCGCTGACCAAAGGGCTCAAGAACGCCTTCAGCATGGCCGTCGCCGGTCGCGGCTTCCTGTCCGAGTCGGAGTGGTCGCTGCATCTGGTGGCGGAAGGCCGGTCGCAGGCCGCGGTGGAGGCCGACCTGGCCGAGGTGCGACGAATTGCGCTGGCCGCCGGCGGACGCGAGACAGAGGCCACGATCCCAAGGGTGATCCGCGCCCAGCCCTTCACCCCGCTCAACAATATCCTGGGCCCGGATGGCGAGCGCTGGGTCCCGGTGCACGGAATTGTCTCCCTCTCGCAGGCCGAGCCCTGCCGTCAGGCGATCGAAGGCCTGTTCGCCAGCCTGGCGCCGCGCTTCGAGGCGGCTGGCGTCTACACCGGCATGATGCTGACGACGCTGTCAACAAACGCGTTCCTGATTGAGCCGGTGTTCTTCTGGCCCGAAGCGCGACGCGAAATTCACGAGGCCACGGTAGAAGGCGGCATGCTGGCGAAGCTTCGCAGATACGACGCCAATCCGGTCGCGACCGCCCTGGTCGCCGAAGCCAGGCAAAGCGTGGTGGCCGTGTTCGAGACGTTCGGAGCCGCCCACTTCCAGGTGGGTCGCACCTATCCCTGGATGGTCAGCCGCGATGCCGCCAGCCAGACCTTGGTGCGCGCGGTCAAGGTCGCGGTCGACCCGACCGGTCAACTGAATCCGGGAGGGCTTGGCCTTTGAGACGGTTAGCGGCGCGCAACCCCCGAACGGGCGCGCTGGATTTCAGTTTTGAGGTGACAGCCGCCCCAGCCGTTGTCGAGGCGACGTCAAGGGCGCGGCGGGCTCAGCCCGCCTGGGCCGCGCTCGGCTTCGCAGGCCGCGCGTCAGTCATGGCCCGGTTCGCCGCCGAGCTCACGGCGCGGCGAGAAACAATCCAGGCGGCACTGGAGACCGACACAGGACGACGCCGCATCTCCGGTCAGGAAATTGACAGCGTGATCGGAGCCATTGCGGGCTGGAGCGCCATGGCGCCGACGCTAATGCCCGAAGGCTGGGTCGACGGTCGCGCCATGCCCGCCGTTCGCCATGCACCCAACTGGCGACCCTATGCCCTGGTCGGGGTAATCAGTCCCTGGAACTTCCCGATGCTGCTGGGGATGATCGATGCGGTTCCCGCGCTGACAGCCGGCTGCGCGGTGATCGTCAAACCCTCGGAGGTCACGCCCCGTTTCGTGGGGCCTTTGCGTGACGCCATCGCCGCCACGCCTGGGCTGGAGGCCGTTCTTCAGATCCTCCCGGGCGACGGCGAGACCGGTCAGGCGCTGATCGATGAGGTTGATTGCATCTGCTTCACCGGCTCGGTCGCGACGGGTCGCAAGGTCGCGCTGCAGGCGGCCGGACGCCTGATCCCTGCCTTCCTGGAGTTAGGCGGCAAGGATCCCCTGATCGTTCTGGCGGACGCCGACCTGGAGGCGGCGACCGACGCGGCGCTGCGCGGCTCGGTGCTGTCCACGGGCCAGGCCTGTCAGTCAATCGAACGCATCTATGTGCAACGGGGAATCTACGGCGCGGTCGTGGAACGCCTGACGATGAAGGCCAACGCGGTTGGCCTGAACTGGCCCCAAATCGACAGCGGCGAAGTGGGCCCGATCATCTTCGCGCGACAGGCCGAGATTCTGGCGGCCCAGATCGCAGACGCCCAGGCGAAAGGCGCACGCGTACTTGCTGGGGGAGAGATCGAGCACCACGGCGGCGGGTTATGGTTGCGCCCCACCGTATTGGTGGACGTCACTCACGAGATGGCCGTGATGCGCGACGAGACCTTTGGCCCGATCCTGCCGATTATGGCCTTCGATACACTCGATGAGGCCGTGGCGCTGGCCAATTTCGGCGAGTTCGGCCTGTCGGCGGCGGTCTTTGCCGGAACCCTGGAGGCGGCGGAGGCGGTGGGTCGGCGGCTGGACGCCGGAGCTATCAGCCTAAACGACGCTGCGCTGACCGCGGTCTTCTACGAGGCGGCCAAACAGAGCTTCAAGGCGTCCGGGGTCGGGCCATCACGGATGGGCGCCGACGGACTGGCGCGCTTCTTCCGGCGACAGGCGCTGATCGCCAACACGGGACAACCGCTGCCGCTCTCGGCCTTCCGGGAGAGCAGCTGACAGGAACGCGTGCGAGGCGGTTACCACCGCCTCGCACGCCGGGGCCTAGAACTTCCGCTGAATGCTGAAGGTGTACTTGCGCGGTTCGCCGTAGAAGGCGCCGTTGAAGATCGAGGTGATGTAGGTCTTGTCAGAGCAGTTCTTGCAGTCCAGCGTGGCCTTCCACAGCTGATCATCGGTCACAAAGCTGATTGATCCGTTCAGCAGGGTGTATTTGCCCGAGTAGCTGTTAAGCGCCGTCGGCGTGCGTGTCGAAGGCGCCGAGTTGGACGCTGTCGTCCAGTAGCCGCCGTTGTAGTTGGCTTCGCCCGAGATCTTGAATGATCCACCCAGTCCCTCGATCGGGATGGTCCAGACACCGCCCACGGCCATGGTGCGCTTCGGGAAGCGCGAGAGTTCGTCAGCGGCGTCGATGGCGTTGATAAAGGCCCCCGCCGTACATCCCGAGGGCAGGGCCAGGTTCACCGTGCCAGCGGGACAGAACGAGTTCGCCCGCGGATTGACACGGGTATACTTGCCTTCCTGGAAGCCGGCGGTGCCGAACAGTTCCAGATTGGTGATTGGCCGGGCGACCACTTCCAGCTCGACACCCTTCACCTCGATGTCGCCGGCGTTGTCCTGGGTCGACAGCGTTGAACCAGGCGTTGGGCCAGGCGTGGTGTAGGAGAGCTGCAGGTTGTCGGTCTCGGCATAGAAGGCCGTCGCATTGACCCGCAGACGGCGCTCAAACAGCTCGGTCTTGAGGCCGGCTTCGTAAGACCAGGTTGTCTCCGGCGTCATCGAGCGGAATTCCTGGGGACGATAGGCGGTACGCGAGTTCCAGCCACCTGCCTTGAAGCCCCGTGTGGCGCTCACATAGATCAGGGTGTCTTCGTTCGGTTTGAAGTTCAGAGCCACCCGCGGGGTGAGGATGTCGGTGTTGAGTTTCGTGTCGATGCCGGCCGTCTTCAGATTGGCTGTCGTCATACCGCCCTGGGGCGTCGACTTAAGATCGACGGTCTTTTCTTCTACGGTGTATCGGGCGCCGGCCTGCAGCGAGAACTGGTCAGTGAACTGGTAGTCCACCTGGCCGTAGGCAGCCCAGCTGGTGGTGTCGTTGTCGATATGGCGCGAGCTGGAGTACCCCGGCGCGCCATTGCAGCTGAACTGTCCGTCACCCGTAAAGCCACGGCTGCAGCTGATCGGGTTGGTGCCCGGGATCGGCAGGATCTGGCCGGTGAGCGTTGTGTTCTCTTCGCGGAAGAAGAAAACGCCGCCCACATACCGCAGCGCTCCGCTCTCACCGCTGACTTTGAACTCCTGGGTGAAGACATTGTACTGGCCGTCATTGGTCAGGACGAAGGGCAGCGGATTGGCCGCAGCCGTCGGCAGCGAGAAATCGATCACGAATTCCTGGTCGACGGTACGCGCGCCGGTGATGGCGTTCACCGTCAGCTCGCCCATCTTCCATTCGAGGTTGGAAGTGATGGAGGTCGAGCGGGTCTTGTTGCGCTGGCCGCGGTTGGCGAGGGCGTCCAGCAGCACGCTCTCGCTTTCGCCGGCCTGGGCCACCTGGGATCGGGTGTTGCGCTGCTGACCCAGGATCGACCGGAGATAAAGGCCGTCAGACGTCAGGTGTTCGAGAGAGACATCCCACATCACGTCTTCGGTAGGCAGATAGCGCACCGCTGCGCGTAGACCGAGGTTCTTGGCGCCGTTGAATCGTTCGCCATTGGTGATGTTCTTCAGCCAGCCGTCGTCCCTGTCATAGAAGGCCGAGAACTTGGTCAGGATCTTGTCGGAGATCGGCGCATCCAACGAACCGCGAACCTGACGCTTGTCGAAGGAGCCGAACGCACCCGAGACAAATCCGCCGAACTCGGTTCCGGGCTTGCGGGTGATGACGTTGATGGCGCCGCCAGTGGAGTTTCGGCCGAAAGTGGTGCCCTGCGGGCCGCGCAGCACTTCGATCCGCTCAACATCGAACAGGGCGTAGTTGTTGACGTTCTGGCGTGGAATGATCACGTCGTCGACGTAGGTGGAGACCGCCGGGTCCAGCGTGGCGATCTGTTCGGTCGAGCCCAGACCGCGCAGGAAGTAGGTGTTGGCCGATCCCGTGCCGGTGTTGTTGTGGCCGACCAGGTTGGGAATGGTGCGGACCAGATCGACTGTCGAGGAGATCTGGCGCTGTTCCAGCTGGTTCGACGTGAACGCGGAGACTGTCACGGGCACGCCCTGGAGGTTTTCCGCCCGGCGCTGGGCGGTGACGATCACTTCTTCAACCGCGGCCGGGGCAGTCTGGGCCAGTGAAGGCGCCGCGATTGCAGCGAAAGACGTTGCGGACACAGTCATCAACAGGATGCGACGAAGTTTCATGCCGGTATTCCCCTGGGTGCGCCCGCCGCCAACCACGCTTGGCGAATTGAGCGAATGGTATATGTTTATACCAACTAAAGGTCCGGACAAATCCCTTGCCGGGCTGGCGCATGGCGTTGATGTG
>NZ_JBILRO010000333.1:0-2756 GCF_044372605.1 Phenylobacterium sp. | reverse complement strand
CGTCGACGTGGGCCCGTGGCCGCCGATCCGTCCACAGCCCGTGAGGGGCGGACGCTTGCATCGCGACGGCATCGCGAACAATTTGCGCAGGTGCAGGGTACGGGAAACAAGATTCGTGTCGGGGTCGGGATCGCGCTGGTGGCGATGACGGCGCCACTTTGCGCGCCGGTTTGGGCCCAGACGTCGACCTTTCCGGCCACCCTCGAGCGCGAGGCCTTGCTGGTCTGGATGCAGCGTGAGACGGATATCCTGCCTTCCCAGGTGGTGGCGGTCACGCCCCAGGCGGTGACCTCCATCGTCTCGAAATTTCCGGCGGGCGTCGGACTGTCCCCGCGCATCGTGATCCGCGCCGAGGCGTTGAACCCCGAGATATTCGCCCGAACCGGCGCCATGTCCTGGCACGTCTCCCTGAACGCCGATTGCCAGAACCGGCGCATCAGGCTTGGCGAGACGACGGGATACTCCGAACGAAATCTGCTGGGCGTCCGCAAGGTTCTACGCGAGTCCGAAACCGCGTGGCGGGCGCCGGAGCCCGGCACGGCGCTGGAACACGCCTGGCGCGCAGCCTGTGACCCAGGGTTCACCGGCCCTTTCCGATCCCCAAGCGTGAAGCTGGCGCAGATCGATGCCGCGCCGGCCCAAGGCGCCCCCGTGCCGCCGCCTCCAGCCGAGAGCCCTAAACCGGCCGAGAGCCTGGCGCCGGCCGTCGTCGCCGCGGCGGCGCCCCCGCTCAACGCGCCGCCGCGCGTGCTGCCTTCATCGCCCGGCGTCGGGGGCCCAGCGGTTCAACTGGGTGCGTTGACGACCGATCAGGCGGCGCGAAATCTGTTGAGTAGCCTGTCCGATCGAATGCAGGACCACCGGACCTGGGTGGAGAAGGCCGACGTGGCCGGGCGCATCTGGCACCGGGCGCTGGCCGGGGGGTTTGCCGATTTCGCTGAAGCCGCGCGCTTCTGCGACAACCTGAAAGCCGGCGGGGTATCCTGCTTCGTCCGGAGGGCGCGCAACGGGTAGCCGCTGCGGCCTCGACTGGACGCTCGGATTACGACACCGGAATTGTCTCCCTGAGCCGCGCGGCAGCTGGTGACGGCGTCCAATGCAAAACGCCCCGGCGGATGGCCGGGGCGTTCGCAGTAGGGATCTCAGATCGATCAGAACCGGTACTGCAGTTCCAGGCTGTAGTTGCGCGGCGGCACATAGGAGACCGTCTGGTTGATGAAGCCCCAGTTGGGCTGAACAGCCGTCAGGCTATTGATACGCGCGCCACTGATGCCGGCCGAGCCGCGCTGGTCGAACACGTTCTTGATCGAGGCGATCAGGGTGTACTTGCGGTCCTTGTCGTTGAACAGCAGGCGGGCGTCTGTCTGGCCAAACGCCTTGGCCTGGCTGTAGTAGCGGTTGAAGACCGAGTAGTAGGTCTTGTCACGCCAGACGTAGGTCAGCGAGGCTGACAGGTTACCGGGCTCAAGGTTCCAGGTGTAGTTGGCGTTGACGGTCACCCGGTGCGGTGTGGAGGACGGCAGGGACTGGCCCTTCAGGTCCTGGTTCAGCGACTGGGTATTGATGGCGCCGGTGGCGGTGGTCGGCGAAAGGGCCGCCGCCGTGTTGCCCGAGAGCTGGGCGCCGCGCTGCAAGCCACGCGGGTCATCAGGATCCTGGAAGCAGCATCCGTCGCGGACCTCGGCCTTGAGGTAGGAGTAGTTGGCCAGGATCTGCAGGTTCTCGATCGGCTGCCAGACGGTTTCCACTTCCAGGCCGTAGTTCATCGCCTTGGGCAGATTTACGAACTGCGTCTGGTTCGCTGACAGGACGGTATTGAAGAAGGAGATTGGAACCTGGATGTTCTGATAGTCGTAGTAAAACAGTGATGTATTAATCTGGAGATTGCCATTGATGGTCTTCTTGATGCCGAGCTCATAGGCGTCAATCTCTTCCTTGTCTGTGGTGACAAAGGTGTTGAGAGTGGTGGTGCCGGAGTTGAAGCCACCGGCCTTGTAGCCGCGTGAGTACTTGGCGTAGGCCAGGGTGTCGGGGTCGGGTTTCCAGTCGATACCGAAGGTGCCGGTCACCGCGTTCCAGTTGTTGTCCAGCTGGCGGTGGCGGATGCCGGTGGTGGGGTCGGTGTAGATCCCGGTCACCCCTCCCACGACCGACCGGTCGAGAGTGGGCACGCCGGCCAACACCGAGAAGCCCGGTGCGGCCGCGTCGGTGATATCCACCGGGCGGCCGGTCAAGGTGCTGATCGGGCAGCTGGCGGTGTAGAGGCAAAACAGCCGCGCGCCCTCGAACGAGCGCTTGCGGTCGTAGGTGTAACGCAGCCCCGCCGTGACCTTGAACGTCTCCGTGGCCTGCCAGTCGATCTGGCCGAAGGTGGCGTAGGATTCGTTGGTGTTTTCCGAGGTGCCATAGGCGTAGCGGCGCAGCGGATTGCCCGCCACCGCAACGCCGGTCTGGGTCGTGGGCCGTTCGAAACGGGCGTCATCGGGGAAACGCGCATCCGAGAGGGTGTAGTTGGAGCCTTCCCGGAACTGATAGATCCCGAGCAGCCACTGCAGGGGCCCATCAGTGGTCGAGGTGATGTTGATTTCGTTCGAGAACCACCAGACCTCCTCCTCGTACTGGTTGTGCTGACGGGGGAAGTAGAGGGCATTGGTGATCTGGCCCGGGAGGACAGCGGTCGTCACCGGGTTGCGCGCCGGGATCGGCAGCAGGAACGGCGCCTGACGCGAGGTGCCGTCGAGGTCGGTTTGCAGGCG
>NZ_JBILRO010000107.1:0-10669 GCF_044372605.1 Phenylobacterium sp. | reverse complement strand
CGAGGAAGCCATCCTGATGGCGCTGACCCTCATCGACCTGTCGCTGGCAGGGAACCTGCTGCTGATCGTGATCTTCTCCGGCTACGAGAACTTCGTCTCCAAGATCGATACCGGCGACGATGAGGACCGGCCCGGGTGGATGGGCACGGTGGATTTCTCGGGTCTGAAACTGAAGCTGGTGGCCTCGATCGTCGCGATCAGCGCCATCGCGCTCCTGAAGGCCTTCATGGAACTGGCCGAGGGCAAGGAAATCTCCGACCGGCATCTGGCCTGGCTGGTGGGGATCCACCTGGTGTTCGTAGTCTCGGGCGTGCTGCTGGCGCTGATGGACTGGCTGGCCAGCAAAACCGACAAGCACTGAAGGCGACGATGGAAATCAACGGCGTCGCCCATACCTTCATCACGGCCGGCGACTTCGAACGGTCCGTCGCCTTCTATCGCCAGCTGCTGCCCTTCCTGGGATTGCAGGAGGTCGCCGATAGTGCAGACACCTACTACTGCGTCGGCGGGCGCACAGGTTTCGGCATACGCCGCCCGGATCCGGCCCATT
Source organism: Phenylobacterium sp. (assembly GCF_044372605.1). GTDB lineage: Bacteria > Pseudomonadota > Alphaproteobacteria > Caulobacterales > Caulobacteraceae > Phenylobacterium. The sequence continues at coordinate 10,119 of NZ_JBILRO010000107.1, read as the reverse complement.
CCGGCGCCGCCTACGCTCAGTTTCGCGTTGGCAGCCTGCATCACCAGTGCTGGCGGGTCCGCGATCGCGCCGACATCGACGAGGCCTATGCCTTCCTGGTGAGGATCGGCGCAAAGATCGTGCATGCGCCGCAGGATGAACCCTGGGCGCCGGGCTATTACTCCGTGCTGTTCGAAGACCCCGACGGCATCCGGCTGGAACTCAACCACGTGCCAGGGCGCGGCCTGTTCGACACTCCGACGCAGCGTGTGGGAGCGTCGCTGGACGGACGCTAAAACGGCCAGACGTTTCGTTTGCGCGTATAGCCCAGGTAGCCGACGTTGGCGCCCAGCCGCAGGCCCACGCCGGCGCGGATCGGAGCCAGGGTGACGCCGTTGGCGCGCTGATAGTTCACGCCGAGGCCACCCACCAGATAGGCGGACCCTTCCACGCCCGGGAAACGCTGGAAGATCGTCTCGGGAACCTGCAGATCGTAGCAGAGGGTGAACACCCGGCTGGCGTTGCCACCAAAGTCCCAGCCGGCGGAGGGGCCCTGCCAGAACACCTCCATGGGCGGGCGATCCTTCATGTAGAGCAGGCCCCGGCCATAGCGGGCGCCCAGGACGAACGCACCGGAGCCCTCCTCGCCAGCAATGTAGGCGGTAGGCTTGCCGTTATTGGAGAACAGTCGCTCGACTGCGGCGCCTGCCGATTCGGCGGTGACACCCAGGAAGTCCGAGACGCCCTTGACGATCTCGTCCTGTTCATAGGCAGGAGGATTGCTGGCGGGGTAGTTGGTCTGGACGCCTGGCGGCGGCAAGGCACCGTCCGAGGCTTGCTGTGCACGAACCAGGGTGGGCGCGCCAAGGGCGACCAGCCCGGTGACGATCAGTTTGCGACGGTCCATAGGCGCTCTGAGGCCTCCGAAATCATGAATCAAAACGTGCCCCGTGAGCCTGCATGCGACGTTGCGCCTTAACGCACGATTAACCACGACGGTCGGGCGGCTTTGTTGCGGCGCGAGATGTGCTAAACGCGGCGCGCAATGAGCACCCCACTTTCCCATATCCGCAACTTCTCCATCGTCGCGCACATCGACCACGGCAAGTCCACGCTGTCCGACCGCCTGATCCAGGAGACCGGCGCGTTGACCCAGCGCGAGATGACCGAGCAGGTCCTCGACAACATGGAGATCGAGCGCGAGCGCGGTATCACCATCAAGGCCCAGACCGTCCGGCTTGAGTACAAGGCCGACGACGGCGAGACCTATATTCTGAATCTGATGGATACCCCCGGCCACGTGGACTTCGCCTATGAGGTCTCGCGGTCTCTGGCGGCGTGTGAGGGCTCAATCCTGGTGGTGGATTCCAGCCAGGGCGTGGAAGCCCAGACCCTGGCCAATGTCTATCAGGCCATCGACAACAACCACGAGATCGTGCCGGTCCTCAACAAGATCGACCTGCCCGCTGCGGAACCGGAACGGATTCGTCAGCAGATCGAGGACGTGATCGGCCTGGACGCCTCGGACGCGGTGCTGTGTTCAGCCAAGACCGGCGTGGGTATCCACGAGGTGCTGGAGGCGGTCGTCAAGCGCCTGCCCCCGCCCAAGGGCGACCGCGAGGCCCCGCTGAAGGCGCTGCTGGTCGATGCCTGGTACGACGCCTATCTGGGCGTGATCGTGCTGGTGCGCGTGATCGACGGCGTTCTGCGTGCCGGCCAGCGCGTGCGGATGATGCAGCAGGGCTCCACCCACCTGATCGATCGGATCGGGGTGTTCCGGCCCAAGCGCACAGACCTGGCGGAGTTGGGACCTGGCGAGATCGGCTTCATCACCGCCCAGATCAAGGAAGTAGCCCACGCCGCCGTCGGCGACACCATCACCGAGGAGAAGCGTCCGGCCGCCGAGGCGCTGCCGGGCTTCCGCGAAGTGCAGTCGGTGGTGTTCTGCGGCCTGTTCCCGGTGGACGCCGCCAAGTTCGAGGACCTGCGCGCCGCCATCGGCCGCCTGCGCCTGAACGACGCCTCATTCACCTACGAGATGGAGACCAGTGCGGCGCTGGGCTTCGGCTTCCGATGCGGGTTTCTGGGGTTGCTGCACCTGGAGATCATTCAGGAGCGCCTGAGCCGGGAGTTCGACCTCGACCTGATCGCGACGGCGCCCAGCGTCGTCTACAAGATCGGCATGAACGACGGCTCGGTCGTTGAGCTGCACAATCCGGCCGACCTGCCTGACCCCGTGAAGATCGCCTCCATCGCCGAACCATGGATCAAGGCCACCATCCTGACGCCGGACGAATATCTGGGCTCGGTGATCAAGCTCTGTCAGGACCGGCGGGGGTCACAGCGTGAGCTGAGTTACGTCGGCTCGCGAGCGCTGGTGGTCTATGACCTGCCGCTGAACGAGGTGGTGTTCGACTTCTACGACCGCCTGAAGAGCATCTCAAAGGGCTACGCCTCATTCGACTACTCCATCGAGGACTACAAGGTCGGCGACCTGGTAAAGATGTCGATCCTGGTCAACTCCGAACCAGTCGATGCGCTTTCCATGCTGGTACACCGTGATCGCGCCGAGGCGCGTGGCCGCGGCATGGTCGAGAAGATGAAAGACCTCATCAACCCGCACATGTTCCAGATCCCGATCCAGGCGGCGATCGGCGGCCGGATCATCGCCCGGGAGACCGTGAGGGCCCTGCGCAAGGACGTCACCGCCAAGTGTTATGGCGGCGACGCCAGTCGCAAGAAGAAGCTGCTTGAGAAACAAAAGGCCGGCAAGAAGCGCATGCGCCAGTTCGGCAAGGTGGAGATCCCGCAGGAAGCCTTCATCGCGGCGCTAAAGATGGATGCCGATTAGAGTTTTTCCGTTTCACATGGAATCATCTGAACCGGATAAACAGGCTCATCTCTATATGTTTTGAGCGCAACGGGCGCTTGAACCGGTGCCCACTTAAAGCTGTCGCGCTCTAGGCGCCGCCCTGCTGTTTTCTGCCTGCACCCCCGTCGCCGGCTTGGGTCGAGACGCCCGGTCCGCCGACAAGACTGTGACCAGGGCCGCAAAGAAATAGCGGGGACGACCTTACGATCCCGCCCGCGAAGGCGTATGTGAAGGTCATGGCTGAAATCGTGTACCCATTGATGCGTTCGATCACACGCGGTCTCGCGCACAAGTGCCCGGCTTGCGGGAAGGGGCAGATTTTTGGCCGCTATCTCAAGGTCCAGCCGCAATGCAAAAGCTGCGACCATGAATTGGCGCTCTATCCTGCGGATGACGGCCCGGCCTATCTGACCATCCTGCTGATCGGCCACCTGATCATCGCGCCTTTGCTGATCTTCCCGATCATCTGGGAGAGCGACCCACGGATTTCCCTTCCCATCATCCTGAGTACGCTCACGGTGGTGGTGCTGGCGATGTTGCCGCGCGTGAAGGGCGGCTGGATCGGCTTGATGTATGCGCTGCAAGTCACCACGCACGACGAAACCCTGCACACCGCCGACGCGGCCGAGTGATCCCGGCCAGGTCCTGAAACTCTGGCCTTGGCTTCTTCCGCCAGAACCCCGTAGCATCGCCGCTGGTAGCCAGACGGGGACAAAAACATGACGGCGAGCGAGACCGGGGTTGATACCCAGGCGCCTGAGGGGTTGGCTCGTCCCGGCCTGACCGCTACGCAGCGCGCAAAGGCGATCCTGGGTGGTTCCGCCGGCAATCTGGTGGAGTGGTACGACTGGTTCGTCTATTCGGCCTTCGCCATCTATTTCTCGCAACACTTCTTCCCCGGTGGCGACGATCTGGCAGGCTTGCTGAAGACCATGGCGGTGTTTGCCGTCGGCTTCTTCGCCCGCCCGCTCGGCGCCTGGTTGATGGGCGTCTACGCCGACCACGCGGGGCGCAAGACTGCGCTCACGGCGGCGGTCACCTTGATGTGCGGCGGCTCCCTGATTATCGCGGTGCTGCCGAGTTACGAGACCATCGGGGTCGCCGCACCGATCCTGCTGGTGTTCGCACGCATCCTGCAGGGCCTTTCCGTCGGCGGCGAATATGGCGCCAGCGCCACTTACCTGTCGGAAATGGCTGGGCGCAAACGGCGCGGTTTCTGGTCCAGTTTCCAGTTCGTCACCATGGTGATGGGGCAGCTGATGGCTCTGGGTCTGCTGGCGTTGTTGCAGACGACGATGGACAAGGCCGACCTTGACGCCTGGGGCTGGCGTATCCCGTTCTTCATCGGCGCGGCTCTGGCGGTGGTTGTGTTCTGGATCCGAAGCCGGATGGATGAGAGCCAGTCCTACGAGAACGCCAAGGCCGCCGGTGTCCCGCGGGCGGGCACAATGCTATTGTTCTCCCACTATCCGAAACAGACCGCGACGATCATCCTGCTGACCGCAGGCGGGTCGCTGGCCTTCTATGCCTTCACCACCTACATGCCGAAATTCCTGACTGGCACGTCCGGGTTCTCGGCGCCGACCGCTACAGCGATCACGGCAGGGGCGCTGGTGGTCTACCTCTTGTCCCTGCCCCTGTTTGGCTGGATCAGCGATCATCTGGGTCGCAAAGCGACGCTCTATGTGGCCTTTGGCGGCGGAGCAGTAGCTACTTTTCCGGCGCTTACGGCGATTGCGGCTACTGACAACGCATGGGTAGCGTTCGCACTGATCTCGGGCCTGGTGTTCCTGTTGTCAGGCTACAACTCGGTGAGCGCGGTGGTGAAGGCCGAGCTCTTCCCCACCAACGTCCGCGCGCTGGGCGTCGCCCTGCCCTACGGTATCGCCACGGCTGTTTTCGGCGGCACCGCCGAGCCCATCGCTCTGGCGTTCAAGCAGGCCGGCGTCGAGAGTGGCTTTTTCATCTATGTGGCGCTGGGACTGGCGGTCTCATTGGTAGCCAGCCTGTTCCTGCCCGACACCCGCAAGCACAGCATGATCCTGGAAGACTGAGGCGGCCCGGCGCTATAATCCCAGCTCGGCGCGCACCTTCTTCGTCAGCTTGCCCACCATAAGACTGTGCGCCGTTGCCAGCCAGCCGACGACATCCTCGGCGTCCACGTCGTCCAGATCGACATTCACCCAGTGGCCCTTGGCGAAATAGGGCGCCTGTTTGCCCGGGCCATCCTCGGTGAGCACCACGAACCCGATGGGGCTGACCTTGAAGGAGAGGCCCCCCTTCAGACCGCAGACGGCGAACACCTTGCCGCCCACCTTGTAGACGTCGGAGTCGCCCCACTGCACGACGGTGGTCACCGCCGGCAGCGCGAGCGCGGCGACGGCGACCTCCTGGCGGGTCAAGCCGTGACGCCGACGCCGATCGGGCAGCTGACGCCCGTGCCGCCGATACCGCAGTAGCCGTTCGGATTCTTGGCCAGGTACTGCTGATGATAGTCCTCGGCGAAATAGAAGGGGCCGGCCTGGGCGATCTCGCTGGTGATCTGGCCGTAACCCTGCTTTCCGAGCTCGACCTGATAGGCCGCACGGGAGGCTTCGGTCGCCGACAGCTGGGCGTCAGATGTGACATAGACGCCAGAGCGGTACTGGGTGCCGATATCATTGCCCTGACGCATGCCCTGCGTCGGGTCGTGCCCCTCCCAGAAGAGTTTCAGAAGGTCAGCGAAAGACACCACTTTGGGATCAAACACCACCATCACCGACTCGGTGTGGCCGGTGCGCCCGGAGCAGGTTTCCTCATATGTGGGATTCGGCGTGATGCCCTGCTGATAGCCAACGGCGGTCACTACAACCCCTGGAACCTGCCAGAAAATACGTTCGACCCCCCAGAAGCAGCCCATGGCGAACTAGGCCGTCTCCAGGCCCTCCGCGTAGGGACCCTTCAGCGCCTGACCGTTCACATAGTGGCGCTGCGCCGTTGGGATGGGATTGGGCCGCCCCGGCAGGGCCGTAGCTGCTGTCGGGAGATCCATAGGTTTCCTGAAAAACATCTTGCGCCTCCTAACCTTCAGGTTGCACCCTTGATAGGAGACCTGACGATGTATTGTACGGTGCCAACTGTAGCCTATCCAGCGCGGTTGCGAGTGTGAAAATCTGCCTGTGCCACGCAAGGAAGTATGCCATGCCGTTCTATAAGTCCCTGCTGATCGCCGGCGTGATCGCCGGCCTGTCGACGGCCAGCGCCCTGGCCGCTGGCGGCGGTGGAGGAGTGGGTGGAGGCGGGGAGATGCCCTCTGCATCCGCTCCGCGATACGATCCCGCCGAGGAGTACGCCAAGGCCGTCAAGGCGCTGCAGGCCAAGGACTACAAGACCGCCGCCCGGGCTGCGGGCAACGTCACGACGGCGGCGCCCAAGAACCTCGACGGATGGCGGCTGCTGGGGATAGCCCAGGCGGGGGCCGAAAACTGGAAGGGCGCGCGCAGGGCCTATGAGCGGGCTGTCAAACTGGCGCCCGACGATCTGGCCAGCCGCGGCGGCCTTGCCCTGTCACTGGCCAATCTCAAGGACCCCAAGGCGCAGGCGGAACTGGACTGGTTGAAGGCCAGATCCGGGTCGTGCGGCGCAGGCTGTGATCCGGCCATGCTGAAGGCCATGACCGCCGACGTCGAACGGGCGATGGCAGGCGCGGCGCCGGGACCCAGCGCATCGCGGACCTCCGACGCCTTGATCTTCGCCAGCGATCGCGGCGACCACGCCTATGGCGCGGCCGTAAGCCTGATAAACGAGCGACGGTATGACGAGGCCCTGGCGTCTCTCGACAAGGCGCGATTGGCCTTCGGGCCGCACCCCGATGTTCTGACATACCAAGGCTACACCTGGCGCAAGCTGGGCGAGTTCGACAAGGCGGAAGCCTACTATCGTCAGGCGCTGGCCATCGCGCCGGACCACCGGGGGGCTACCGAATACTACGGTGAGCTGAAAGTGGAACGCGGTGACCTGGCAGGCGCGCGGCTTATGCTGGCCAAACTGGACCGTAACTGCGCCTTCGCCTGCGCCGAGGCTGAGGAGCTGCGCCGTTGGATCGACGCCGGCGGCGAACCGCGGCGCTGACGCTCCTCCTGGCGGTGGGTGCGTGGACGGCGATGGCGGCCGATCCCGGCCCGCCGCTGCGGGCCATGCGCTGGATGTCGCCTGAGGCGAACCTGCGCAACGCCCTGAGCGAGACCCCCACAGAGTGTCTGCGCCCGCCCCAGACGCCGCGCGCCGCGCAGGCGGTCAGGATCGGCCGCGCCGCCTTTCGCACGCCTCTCCTGTTGGGCGGACAGGCGGCGCGGGCCGGTGTCACCTGCGAAAGTTGCCACCGCGCTGGCCGGGGCAATCCGGACTTCCAGTTCCCGGGCGCCTCAGGCCCGCCCGGCACGGCAGACGTGACCCTCTCACTGTTCTCAAGCCATCGCGGCAACGGGGTCCACGACCCCCGCCCAATTACGGATCTCTCCGGCCCGCGCAGTGCCCTGAAGGTCGCGCCGGAGGACCTCTCCGGCTTGATTCGGGGCCTGATCGTCGAGGAGTTTGATGGCCCGGAACCGCCGGCGGCTGTGCTGGAAGGCCTCGTCGCCTACGTCAGCGCCCTCGATCCCGCCGCTTGCCCACATGCCCCAAGCACGCCCGTAACCCTGGCTGCCACGATGACAGACGCCCGCCTCGCCATCGCTGCCGCCGGGACCGCGCTGGCCGAGGGCGACCCGTCTACCGCCAACCTGATGATCGCCGCCGCCCGCGCACAGCTGGGCCTGATTGATGAGCGATATGCCGCCTTTCCGGACGACCGGGCCCGCCTCCGCAGCGCAGACGCAGACCTCGCGGCTTTGCAGGCCGCCATCCGGGAACGCCGCCCCGATGCTGCGGCGCAGCTCGCCGGCAGCAGTAGCGGCCTGACGACGCTGGAGACCCGGCTCGCACCCCGGGAGCCGGCGTCCCTCTTCAATCCCAAACAACTTGCCAGGGCCGCAAACCGTCGCTTGCCCCCAAGGGCTTCCTGACTATATTGCGCGCCTTCCGCCGAGGACCCACTCCCCCGCGCGGCAGACGGTGCGGTGGCCGAGTGGTTGAAGGCGCACGCTTGGAAAGCGTGTTTAGGGGAAACTCTAACGTGGGTTCGAATCCCACTCGCACCGCCAATCAGACCCCCAAAGGGTCTCTCGGCGTCCTGTTATTCCCTAAGGCTCGGAAGACGCGGCGCTAAAGCCGCCCAAACTCATCCGAAGACCGGCTGTTCCGGCCTATCTCCGGGCCATTCCCGGCCCTGAACCCGGGGCCGTCTCCGCGCGTCTGGAATGTAGGTGAGTTTCCCTGCTAACAGGGATTCTAGCAGGGAAATGGCGTTTTCAACGCAGCCTCGGGGCTGCGCCCAACGAGGAATTATCTCGCGACTACAGCACCTTAATCGTTTTCCATGGCGTGGAGACCCCGCAATCAGCAGGGAATTTATCAGGACCGGAACAGGGAATTACTTCGGCGGAGCAGGGAGCCGCAGGGAATTAACAGGAAGGCTCAGCGGAGACTGGAAAACAGCTTCCGCTGATCGTCCCAGGCCGCCGGCAGATCGGTGGCGATGAACCGCTGCAGGGTCAGGCCGTGAGGTTGGCGACCCTCCAGGATCTGGGTCTGCAGATCGGGCGCCAGGAACGCCAGCCGCAGCATATTTCGCTCGTAGGGCACGACCGGTGAGGCCTGCAGAACGGCATAGCCGGGATCAGCGGTCGTGCAATCTCCCGCGTCGGCCAGCAACCGATGGGCGGTTTTCAGCGCCTTGATCAAAGTGGGATCCGGACGAGGCTGGCCATCGACCAGCTGGCCCGCGGCGTCGGTGACGACCGTGCGCCCGCCTCGCAGCTTAAGCCGGCAGGGAACCGTGATCCGGAGAAGTTCCAGGTCGTCGGACTCAGGCGCCAGGCGGTGGCTCGCGGTCAGCCGGCCGGCGAGGGTCTGGATCTGGCTGATCGGGTCGCCGGCCCGGGCGAAGAATGCGGCGCGACGCACGACGATCTGAACCGTGGTGGGATGGATTTCCACCCGGGCCACGAGCTCGCGGAGCGGCTGCGGGTCGCGGGTCTGGAGCGCCGCGAGTGACCGCTCAATCAGCTTCTCGATTTCGTCCGCCGGAACCCGCCGGATGGACTCGTCATCAGCCGCATGCTGCGCGCCGCACTGAAGCGAGGTCGAGACATAGTAGCGATAGACCTTGCCCCGTGCGCCGTGGGTGAAGGTCGGGCTCATCGGGTCACCGTCCACGTCGAACAGGATCCCACGCAGGAGCATGGACGAGACTCGCTTGGGCCGCTCCACGTGTCGGCGAGTTTGACTGGCGAGCAGGGTCTGTACTTCCGCGAACAGCTCGACGTCGACGATGGCGTCGTGGGCCCCGGGAAAGGTGACATCGTGGTGGGGGATCTCGCCCAGGTATGTGCGGTTCTTGAGGAGATAGAACAACGCGCCGCGGGTGAACCGGACGCCGCCCATGGCCCGGCCCTTGGCGGTCAGCCAGGCCTTTGACCGAATGTCCTGATCGTGCAGCCAGCCCTCCATCGCGTGGACCGAACCCAGCTCCAGGTATCGCCTGAAGATCAGCCGCACGGTCTCCGCCTCGGAGGGATTGACCGTGAGCGCGCGAGTGGTGAGATCTTTGGGCAGGTCGTAGCCCAGCGGCAGGGCCCCACCCATCCACATACCCTTGGCCTTGGAGGCGGCGATCTTGTCGCGGATCCGCTCGCCGGTAACCTCGCGCTCGAACTGCGCAAACGATAGCAGGACGTTGAGGGTCAGCCGGCCCATGGATGTCGTGGTGTTGAACGCCTGGGTCACCGACACGAACGAGACCCCGCGTCCGTCAAAGGTGTCGACGATCTTCGCGAAGTCGGTCAGCGAGCGGGTCAGGCGATCGACCTTGTAGACCACCACCACATCGATCTTGCCGGCGTCAATGTCGGACAACAGCCGCTTCAAGCCAGGGCGTTCCATTGAGCCCCCCGAGAAGCCGCCGTCGTCATAGAGATCATCGAGGCCCGACCAGCCCTCCCCGGCCTGGCTGCGGACATAGGCCTCGCAGGCCTCGCGCTGGGCATGCAGGCTGTTGAAACTCTGATCCAGACCCTCCTCGGAGGACTTGCGGGTGTAGATCGCGCACCGTAGCCGCTTCGGTGGCGGAGCCCGGCTCACTTGGACGTTTCCGTCTCATGCAGGCCGAAGAAGGCCGGGCCGTTGCGCTT
>NZ_JBILRO010000104.1:0-10708 GCF_044372605.1 Phenylobacterium sp. | reverse complement strand
GATGGGCGACATCCGGCGCGGCGAGTGGACCGGTGAGGCTCGCAGGGTCGATCCGGCCGGACGCGCCCGGCAGGCCAATCAGTCCCAGACCCTGCCCGAAAAACCCGGGCGCGCCCGTCTCGTCCGTGCAGACGTGGGCGTGCTCATGGGCAAGCACCGACTCGAACGGCCGGCAAAGCGCTGACAGGGCGATGGCGTTGGCCGCTGTGCCCGACGCCACGAACCGAACCTCAGCGTCGGCGTCTAGCCAGGCCCGGATCAGGTCGGCGGCGCGGGCGCTGGTGGTGTCAGACCCGTATCCGGAGGCGAAGCCGGCGTTGGCCGCGGCAAGCGCCGCCATCGCCTCAGGCGTTGCGGGCGCGGTGTTGTCGGACGCAAAGTCATAGCGAGGCATGGGTTGGGTTACCCTGCCTCCCGCGCCCAGGCCCTCACCTCGTCAACGAACAGGTCCGGTTCTTCCATGGCCGCGAAGTGCCCGCCGCGGGGCATATCGGTCCAACGCACGATGTTGTGCGCCCGCTCCGCGAAGCTGCGGGGCGGCGCCGCATAGAGCGGCTCGCCGGGGAAATTCGCGAAGGCCGTGGGGGTTTCCAGACGTTCGCCCGGGGCGAAGGCCAGGCCGCCTTCCTCCACCAGGCCGCGATAGTACCAGGCGCCGGTGGTGAAGCTGTCGGTCATCACGTAGATCATGATGTTGGTGAGCAGGCGGTCCTTGGGATAGGCCTCGTCCATCGACTTGACCGACAGGTCGGACCAGTCGTGAAAGCGTTCCAGAATCCAGGCGGCCTGACCCACCGGATTGCCCGCGCCCATCCAGGCGATCGACTGCGGCTTGGAGACCTGCAGGCGGAAATAGGCGCCCATGACCTCCTGCGCGGCGGCCTGCCGCTGGGCCCAGGCGACTTCCGCCTCGCCTTGAGGTCCGCCGGGTGGGCGGAAGCCCATCATGTTGAGGTGAATGGCCCTGGCGTGCGCGCCATGATCGCGGCCCAGCCACGACGTCACCATGGCCCCCCAGTCTCCGCCCTGGGCGAGATAGGTCTGATAGCCCAGCACCTCGGTCATCAGGGTGTTGAACAGCCGGGCCGTGCTGCGCTGGCCGATCGGGCGTTTGGGTTTCGACGAGAAGCCGAAGCCGGGCAGGGACGGGACCACCACATCGAAGGCGTCGGCGGCATCGCCGCCGAATTTCGAAGGAAAGGCCAGCTTCTCGATCGCCTGCCAGAACTCATAGTGAGAGCCCGGCCAGCCGTGGGTGATGATCAGCGGTCGTTTGCCGCCGGCCTCGCCGACTACGTGAAGGAAGTGGAGGTCAAAGTCCTCGACCCGGGCCGTGAACTGCGGGAACCGGTTCAGGTCGTCGACGGCGGCGCGCCAGTCGTAGTCTTCGGTCCAGTAGTCGCAGAATTCCTTCAGATAGGCGCCGTCGCACCCATAGGCCCAGCCGTCAGGAACCTCCGGCATGGGCGGCCAGGGGTAGTCGCGGACCTGCTCCAGCACGGCGCGCACCCTGGATTTCTTCCAGTGCACCTTGAAGGGCTTGATCTTGCTCATGCGTATGTTCCCCAAGTCGGCCATCCCGGACCTTCGGCCTGATGACTTAGGGCGACATTCCGCTGCAGGCGTCAAGCGCCGGGCCGCAGTCCTTTTACCAGAGTCACCGTCAGCAGGTTTCGCAGGTCCTGGGCGGCGCCCTTGGGCAGCTTGCCGGCCATCTCGAGAACGACGATCCCATGCGTGGCGGCCCAGAACATGGCGCCGATCTTTTCGGGATCGCCGGTCATCTTGCCCGCGGCGATGCGATCCTTGACCCAGGCGCTCATGTTGTCGTGCGCCCGCTGGCCTGCGGCGACAAGCTCGGGATAGCTGTCGTCGTTCGGCTGGTTGAGGTCGAACATCAGTTTGTAGGTGTCGGGATGCTCGAACGCGAAAGCCACATAGGCCTCGCCGACATTTGCTCCCTTGCCGCCGTCGCGAGCTGCCTCCAGGGCCTCGGCGAACCGGGTGAAACCGTTGGTTCGCACGGCGGCGAGAATATCGTCCTTGTCCTTGAAGTAGCGGTAGGGCGTCATGGGCGAGACACCGAGCTCTGAGGCGAGCTGGCGCATGGTCACGGCATCGGGACCCTTCTCGGCAAACAGACGCTCCGCCGCCTCGCAAAGGCGGTCGCGAAAGTCGGCGACATCCGTGTCGGAAAGCACCCGGGGCATTCGACTCAGCACCTGAAAGAAAACGCTTGCCAACAGCTAGGCGTTCCACAATGAATTTACAACGTAAGTTACGCAAGCAAATCCGAGGGAACGGTCATGGACGGCGATGTGCGCATCAATCCCTACCTGGCAGGCAATTTCGCGCCGGTGCGGTCAGAAGATGATTTCGACCTCAAGGTGACAGGCGAGATTCCGACCGGTCTGCGCGGTGCGCTTTTCCGCATTGGTCCTAACCCGCAGTTCGATCCGAAGGGCGACTATCACTGGTTTGGCGGCGACGGGATGGTCCACGGATTCTACGTCGAGGACGGCAAGGTCCGCTACCGCAACCGCTATGTCCGTACGCCCAAGTGGGAGCTGGAACACGAGCACGGTCGCCACCTGTTCGGCGCCATGGGCAATCCGATGACCACGGACCCATTGGCGATGGGCAACGAGGGCGGCGTCGCCAACACCAACGTCCTGATGCACGCCGGCAAGCTACTGGCGCTGGAGGAGGCGCATCATCCCTTCGCCATGGATGCGCGCACGCTGGAGTCCAGGGGCTACGACCGCGCCTTCAAGGGCAAGGTCACGGCCCACCCCAAGATCGACCCCAAGACCGGTGAGATGCTTTGGTTTGCCTATGGCGTCGGTGAGATGCCGCTGTCGGCGGGGATGAGCTATGGCCGCACGGCCCCGGACGGCACGCTGATCAGCCGTCAGGATTTCCAGGCGCCTTTCGCCTGCATGGCGCATGACTTCATGGTCACCGAGCACCATGCCCTGTTTCCGATCCTGCCGCTGACCGCCAGCCTTGAACGCGCCATGAAGGGTTTGCCACCGTTTGCCTGGGAACCGGACAAGGGCGCCTATGTGGGCGTGATGCGTCGTGACGCCGATGTCTCGACCCTTCGCTGGTTCAACGCGCCGGCCTGCTACGTCTTCCACCCGCTGAATTCCTGGGAAGAGGGCGACAAGATCTACTGCGACGTCATGCGTTACAATGTGGCTCCCCTGTTCCCGAAGGCCGACGGATCGGCGGGTGACAAAGCCGCGGCGCGACTGATGCGCTGGACGTTCGATCTGGCTGGCAATTCCGACGCCATCATCGAGACCCCTCTGGATGATCTGGACGGCGAGTTCCCGCGCGTCGACCCCAGGGTCGAGACACTCAAGCACCGGCATGCCTGGTACGCCGCCGATCCTACCGGCGCGAAGACCGTCCGCCAGGGCGCCATCGCCCACCTGGACATGACCACAGGCAAGCGTCAGGTCTATGAGCTGAACGGCGGCGACCAGACCTCGGAGCCTGTGTTCGTCAAGCGCTCGGCGGATGCGGCCGAGGGTGATGGCTGGCTGACGGCGGTGATCTGGCGCGCGGCGGAGAACCGCTCGGACCTCGCCGTCTTCGAAGCCCGGGATATCGCCAAGGGGCCGATCGGCATTGCCGAGATGCCGCGCCGTGTGCCGTTTGGTTTCCACGGAAACTGGGCGGATCTCTGATGGCCGGTTGGGACCTTCTCGTCGATCGGAGCGACCTGACACGCACCACGCGGGTGGACGCCCTGCAGGCGCTCTACGCCGACGTGGTGGCGGGCCGGATGCAACCCGATGAGGGTCACATCTTTAGGCCCGTATAGAGGGTCGGCGCCATACGAACGCCTTGGATCAGGCGTCCTTCAGGCTGAACGTTTCCACGACCTCGAGAGGCAAATCGAATGCACGTTTCGCTGATCAGCCTGATGGGCGCTACCGCCTTGGCTATGGCTGCACCCGCCTTCGCCGCCACACCCAAGCCGGCGGATCCCCCGACAGCCGGACCGCTGGACGCGGCTACCTTCTACAAGGGCATGTGGTACGAGCAGGCGCGCACGCCCACCGGCCTGACGCGGGGCTGTGAATACGCCACCACCGAGCATGGCCGCGACAGCAAAGGCCGGATCACTGTCCGCGATGCCTGCCTGAAAGGCGGCCCCCAGGGCAAGGAATCCGCGATCGCCGGGATCGGCACGCTGAAGGATCCGGGCCAGAACGCGGCGCTGGAGGTGAAGTATCGCTTCGGACCCTTCCGCCCGGTTCGCACCTACCGGATCATCGCCGCCGGCCCGGCCGGCGAATGGCACATCTCGGCCGAGCCCGGCTTCGAGAAGGTCTACATCTTTACCCGTGCAATTGCGCCGCCGCTCTCAGAGGTCGAGGCGCTGATCAGCCGGGTGCGGGCCATCGGCTATGCCGGTGAGATCGAGGTGCTGAAGACCCCCGGTCGCGACTAGGTCGGCTGCTCTGCGACTGATCACCCAACGCGCGGCGGCGTGAGCGAGGCCCGGGCGTTCAGCGCCTCGCGGTCGAATCCGGCGACCTGTTTGTAGCCGTCGGCGATGGCGGAGAGCTCGGTCTGGCTGATGACGTCCGTCACGGTGGCGAAGCCGTCCGGCGCACGGGCCTCGGCCAGGTTCAGCACCCGCTCCGGACCCTCTCCGCGATTGGCCAGCACCAGGCGGGTGGTGGCTGGGCGGCGTTCGGCTTCGTAGGCGGCCAGGGCATCGGCGACGCTGGGCTGGGTCGCCAGCTGCCAGGCCAGGGTACGGGCGTCGAGGATCGCCTGCGAGGCGCCGTTGGAGCCGATGGGGTACATGGGGTGGGCGGCGTCGCCGAGCAGGGCCATGCCGCCCAGGGTCCAGCGGTCCACGGGGTCGCGATCGACCATCGGGTATTCGAAGATCTGGCTGGCGTTGCGGATGATGGCCGGGGCGTCCAGCCAGCCGAAGTTCCAGGTCTCGAACCGGGGCAGGAAGTCAGCGGGGTCGCCCGCCCGGTTCCAGTCCTCGCGCCGCCACTCGGGGCCCTCGGGGAAGCGCAGTTCGGCGATCCAGTTGATCAGGGACCGTCCCGGCGCGGCGGCCGGGTCGATGGGATAGCAGACGAACTTCTGGTCGCCGTGGCCGGCCATCACCATGGTGCGACCGCCGAGGTAGGACGGGGCCTCGGTGATCCCGCGCCAGAGCACCCGGCGGTTCCAGATCGGCGGGCCTTCGTCGGGAAACAGCTGGGCGCGCAGGGCCGAGTGGATGCCGTCGGCGGCGATGATCACGTCGGCGCTCGCGGCGGCGCCGTCGGCGAAGACGACCGAACGGCCGTCGCTGGATGCGGCCCGATGGCCTGTGCGGATGACCCCGTCGCCCAGCCTCTGCAGGACGGCTGTCTCCAGCAGGGTCAGCAGGGTTCCTCGATGGATGGAGTATTGCGGCCAGTTGTAGCCGGCGCCCAGGCCCCGCGCCTCGCGCCAGATCTCCTGGCCGTGGCGGTTGGCGTAGACCAGGGCCTCGGTGGCGACGCCGGCGGCGGCCAGGTCTTCAGCCAGGCCCAGTTCGCTGAGTTCGCGCACGGCATGGGGCAGCAGGTTGATCCCGACGCCCACGGCGCGCAGCTCGGGCGCGGCCTCATGGACCTCAACCTCGATCCCGGCGGCGTGCAGGCTGAGCGCGGTGGTGAGGCCGCCGATCCCGGCGCCGATGATGATGGCCTTCATGGCCCATGCCTTTCACAGCGTCGACGTATTGCCAACACCTGTCGTGCGCGCCACGGTCGGCCAAGCGGAGGACAATCATGAGAATACTGATCGGCGGCCTGATGGGCGCACTGGCTCTGGCTTCAGCGGCGGCAGCCGCGCCGGACTACAACGATCGCCGGGACTACGCCTTCGCCGACTTCGGCTTCCTGGGCACGCGGGCGGACCCGAAGATCCTGGGCGCCGGCGGCAATCTGGTCTGGGACCTGAACGCCTATGACTTCCTGAAAGGCCCGGCGCCGGCCAGCGTGAACCCCAGCCTGTGGCGCCAGTCGCAGCTTCTGGCCCGGCACGGCCTGTTCGAGGTGACCAAGGGCGTCTGGCAGGTGCGCGGCTTTGATATCTCCAACGCCACCTTCATCGCCGGCAAGACCGGCTGGATCGTCATCGACCCGCTCACCTCCTCGGAGGTGGCCAAGGCGGCGCTGGACCTGGCCAACGAGAAGCTGGGCGCGCGGCCGGTGGCAGCGCTGATCTACACCCACAGCCACGGCGACCACTTCGGCGGCGCGCGCGGCATGGTCACCCAGGCCGACGTGGACGCCGGCAAGGTCAAGGTGATCGCCCCGTCCGGCTTCCTGGAGCATGCGGTCAGCGAGAACGTGATCGCAGGCCCGGCCATGACCCGGCGCGCCACCTATCAGTTCGGCACCTTCCTGCCCAAGGGCGTGACGGGGCAGGTCAGCGCCGGGATCGGCCTGGCGGTGAGCCCGGGGACCATGACCTTGATCCCGCCTACGGTGGAGATCACCAGGACCGGGGAGGAACTGGTGGTCGACGGGGTGCGGATGCAGTTCCAGATGACGCCCGGCACCGAGGCGCCGTCGGAGATGAACATCTATCTGCCGGACCTGAAGGTGCTGGACCTGGCCGAGAACGCCAATCCGACGATGCACAATGTGCTGACGCCGCGTGGCGCCCTGGTGCGCGACGCCAAGGAGTGGGCGGCCTACCTCAGCGAGTCGATCCGGCTCTATGGGGACAAGAGCGACATCCTGATGACCAGCCACGGCTGGCCCCGGTTTGGCCAGGCGGTGATCGGCGACTATCTGGCCAAGCACCGCGACGCCTACAAATACCTGCACGACCAGACGGTGCGGCTGATGAACGAGGGGCTGACAGGTCCGGAAATCGCAAATCGCATCAAGCTGCCGGAGGCGCTGGACCGGGAGTGGTACAACCGCGGCTATTACGGCTCGATGAGCTTCAATTCGCGGGCGATCTATCAGCGCTACATGGGCTGGTACGACGCCAATCCGGTGAACCTGGCGCCGCTGGAGCCGGCGGATGAGGCCGCCCGCTATGTGGCGATGATGGGCGGGCCGGCGACTGTTCTGGCGGCGGCGCAGGCGGCGTTCGACAAGGGCGATGACCGTTGGGCCGGCGCGCTGGCCAACCGGCTGGTGTTTGCGGATGCGGCCAACCAGCCCGCCCGCGACCTGCTGGCGCGGACCTATGAGCGGCAGGCGGCGGGGGCGGAGAGCTCGCTGTGGCGCAACATCTATCTGGCCGGGGCGCAGGAACTGCGCGTGGGCGTGCGGCCCGCGGCGGGGCCGGGCGCCGCGGCCCTCGATCTGGTGCGCAACACCTCGACGACCATGCTGCTGGACCTGCTGGCCGTGCGGCTGGACCCGGACAAGGTGAAGGACGGCGCGGTCAGCGTCGACCTGGTGTTCCCGGATCGCAAGGAGCGGTTCCGGGTGAGCGTGCGGAACTCGGTGCTGACCTATGAGGCCGACCCGAAGACGGGCAAGGCCGACGGCGTCTTCACCATGCCGCGCGCGCAGTTTCTGGCGGTGGCCCTGGCGGGACAGCCCACGTCGGGCGTTGCGTCCGAAGGGGATGCTGGGGCGCTGGCGCGGATGCTGGGCTGGCTGACGGCGCCGACGCCGAACTTTGCGATCGTGACGCCGTAGGGGGGTGGGTCTTGCCGGACGGGGGGCGTGTCGGCAAGATCGCTCAGGCTAGCCATGGAGGCAAAATGCCACGCAGGTTGTTGATGGTCCTGGCGGCGGTGGGGCTGATGGGCGCCGGCAAGGCGCCGTCGCTGGCACCGGGCGACGTGCGCCCGGTGGGAAATGTCGCGGTGTCGGCGGAGACCTATTCCGGTCGCGCGGCCCTGCGGGTCGAGGATCTGGGTGCGCCGAACGGTCAGTTCGAGAAGCTGGTGCGGCTTCCCGGCGTTGAGTTCGGCGACGGCGAGATC
Source organism: Phenylobacterium sp. (assembly GCF_044372605.1). Taxonomy (GTDB): domain Bacteria; phylum Pseudomonadota; class Alphaproteobacteria; order Caulobacterales; family Caulobacteraceae; genus Phenylobacterium. Next base: position 2,742 of record NZ_JBILRO010000104.1, on the reverse strand, counting down.
GAGCTTTGGGTGGCGGGGTCGCCGGCCGGCGGGGCCGTCGCCGGTGCGCGCGGGTTCGTGGGCGTGGCGTTCCGGCTGTCGGAGGATGGCGCCACAGGCGAGGCCCTCTACATCCGGCCCACGAACGGGCGGGCGGAGGATCAGGAACGCCGAAATCATGCTGTCCAGTATATCTCGGCGCCCGACTGGCCCTGGGAGCGGACACGTCGGGAGACGCCCTCGCGCTACGAGGCCTATGCCGACATGGAGCCGGGCCGCTGGACGCGGATGCGTGTGGTGGTGTCGGGCGACAAGGCGCGCCTGTTTCTCGACGAGGCGACCCAGCCGGTGCTCATCGTGAATGACCTGAAAGGCGGCGCCGCACGCAAGGGCGGCGTGGCGCTCTGGATCGGGCCGGGAACCACCGCCCGGTTTGCAGACGTCAGGATCCGCCCGTAAGCGCCGGGGGCGTTTGCGGTTGAGGGCGGGCAATCGGGCGCCCCTTCTCCCCTTGCGGGACCGTTGCGTTATTCCAGATAGCGAGAGAGCTCGACGCCACGCCCCTTCGCCCCTTGTGGGAGAAGGTGGCCCCGCGAAGCGGGGTCGGATGAGGGGTCGATAATCCTCTCCGATAAGGCATTGAAATCATTTCGATAGGGCGGCGCGACCCCTCATCCGTCAGGCTTCGCCTGCCACCCCCGCCTTCGCGGGGGCAGGCTCTTCTCCCACAAGGGGCGAAGGGACGCGTAGGCCAATTCTGGCGCCAGCCTGAATTACGCAATGGTTCCACAAGGGGAGAAGGACGCTGGGCAGCCGATCAGCCGAACCGGTAGGGCGGGGGGCGGGGTTTGCCGTGGAAGGCCGGCGGGGGGCCGGAGAGGGTGGAGGCGCCGCCCAGCAGGGCCGCTTTCGGTGGGGCCTTGGGGCGGTTCATCAGGGCCACGGCGGCTGTGGCCGGAGCCGGCGATGCCGCAGGGCCCTTCGCGCCGGTCAGCAGGGTGTCGAGTTTGGGGAGGATGTCGGCGCGGACGTGGGCGGGCAGGGCCTCGATGCGCGCCGCATCCCGGGCGACCACGCCCAGGGTGGAGAGGAATTTCGGCAGGCTGACCGGCTCATAGTCGCGGTCGCGCTCGCGTTCCGTCGTGAAGCGTGGCTCGTCAGTTTCCGGCGGATCCTGCAACCGTTCGGTTTCCAGCCGTTCGGTCTCGAGGCGTTCGACCTCGGGCCGGGCGACGGACTTCGGCGCAGCGCGCAGCATCAGCGACAGCCGAATCCCCATCCGCACGGCCAGAAAGCCGCGCTGGAACGCCTCGAACATCTGAATCCGCAGTTTGCCGTCAGCCTCCGCCTTCGCCGCCTCGGCCACCGCCACGCTCAACGCATGCGCACAGTCGACCAGCGCCTCCACCATCCGGAGCTCATGTTCGGTGCGGGCGACAGCGGTGTCGTGCATGAGAACAAATGTAGAACATGACGGGGTGGTTGTAAAGTGGTGGCGGCTCTGTTTTTGCGGTAGGGCCGTTTGTGGCAAGCGCGTTTGTGACGTTTCGGTTTGTGAGGCGCGACGGCGCAGGCCCGGCCATGGATCTCATGGCGGCCAGTTTGCCTGACGCCCAGGCCAACTCAAGGACGGCGCAGAGCGCCGCCGCGGCGCGGCTGGCCGAAGGCCAGTCCTTGACTTGGCCTGGACGTCAGGCTCGCATCATCCGTGAGATTTAAGGCGGGGAGGCATCTGGCGATGCGCTCTCGAGCTGGGGGTGGGAGGTGATGGGGGTGCGTGATGAGCTGTCCCCGTATGCCCTCCCAGTATATGGGCGCTATCGGCGTTGGCTACCGAGCAGAAGGCCGCTTAATGCTGGTATGTGCATCAGCACGTTCGCATCTTCAGCTATAGTCTGAGCGGTCGCGATAAGTCGGTCTCCAGTGTCCCTCATTGCGGTTAGTGCCTCTTCAAGGATCTCGCGGCAATCACTTCTCTCGTGCACTTCTGGTGGCCGCATGCAGTGCATAAATGCGACCAAATTGGATAGCATGATCGGGTCAGTGACCTTGGGCATCAGAACCACGAACGCCTCGCGACATTCGGACATTATCCCCGCCCATTTTCGATATGAAGTGGGCCACGGGATATCCGTTGTTGGGGTCATCGCCTCGAATATGTCTTGGGTCCACCTTAGGGCGTAGCTGCTCAGTGAACTGATCGTGACCACTGCCTCAATCTTTTCAACGGCTTTTGCGAGCTCGGCTTGTTCGAATTGACGGCGCTGGCGCCGAGCCGAGCCGCGATCCACCCACACGGCAGCACCGATCGCTACCACGCTGAAGATTGCCTGAAACCAACTAGCCGTCTCATCCCACGCTACAGCGTAGCCGACCAACTGCTCAATTGTCGTTTGAAGCCAGTTCATGACCGCAACGCTGCGCCGATTCTCGCCGAGCAGTGTCGTGAACGTGTCCGAAAGTGGGGACGCACACGCTTCTTGGGCGCACTGCGTGCGGCTCGCCCCCTCCACCACGCGCTCTACGGCCGGCTGCGCCAACCTCGGCGCGCGGTCCCCCTCCCGCCGCCTTGCGGGGGAGGTAAGAGCCTTGTCTTGGAGCGGAGTAAAGCGGACAGCTTACCCATCCCCCAAACGCTAACGGCATTGGACCGCACCCCGTCGGTCAGGCCGGGGAGATGGGGACCACACACCGTGCTTATCCCGACGCTCACAACCCAGGACGAGAACTCAACTCACGCCGCCGCCTTTGGCTTCACGCTCA
>NZ_JBILRO010000102.1:0-10778 GCF_044372605.1 Phenylobacterium sp. | reverse complement strand
ACACCCTGGGCCCGCTGACCACCGACGTGGCGCCGGGGTACGACCACATCACCTCGGCGATCGGCGCGGCCATGATCGGCTGGTTCGGTACGGCCATGCTCTGCTACGTGACGCCGAAGGAACACCTGGGCCTGCCCAACCGCGAGGACGTCAAGGTCGGCGTGATGACCTACAAGCTGGCGGCCCACGCGGCGGATCTGGCCAAGGGGCATCCCACGGCGCGCGCCTGGGACGATGCGATCTCGCGCGCACGCTTCGAATTCCGCTGGGAGGATCAGTTCAATCTGGGGATCGATCCCGAGACGGCCCGCGAGTACCACGACGAGAGCCTGCCGAAGGAGGCGTTCAAGACCGCCCACTTCTGTTCCATGTGCGGCCCCAAGTTCTGTTCGATGAAGATCAGCCAGGACATCCGTGATCAGGCCCGCAGCCAGAACGACGTCGCCACCGGCATGGCCGAGATGGCGGAGAAGTTCCGCGCCGGCGGCGGGGAGATCCTGGTGCCGGTGACGCCGGCGGAGTAGGGGCGATTCCCGATCTCGAAGGTGGTGGCCACTACTCCGGTCTGGAACTCTCGGGCTTCGAATGGGCCGAGCGGGACCTGACGGACATCCGCCTGACGGACTGCACCGTGATGGACGCCCGGCTGTCTTCGGTGATCCTGCAGAACGCGCGCTTCACCCGCTGCCGGTTTGTGCGCTGCCGCTTCGCCCACGCCGACCTGCGCGAGGCCGTGTTCGACCACTGTGACTTCGCCGATCCGGACAGCCATTCCGGCCCGCAGTTCGCCTTCTCGCGGCTGGACGAGGCCAGGTTTCTGGCCTGCGACCTGTCGTTCGCCGACGTGGACCGGTCCAGCCTCTATGGCGTGGCGTTCGAGGCCTGCAACCTGCGCGGCGCCCGGTTCCACAAGGCCGATTTCAGCCGGGCGTTCGGGGGCAAGGTCGTGCGGACGGCCGCTGCGTTCACGAGCTGCAATCTGGAACTGGCCGACCTGTCAGACGCGTCCCTGCCCGGCTGCGACCTGTCGCGGTCGTCGCTGCGAGAGGCCGACCTGACGGGAGCTGATCTCGAAGGTTGCGACATGACCGGTTGTGACCTGTTCCAGGCCCTGATCTCCGGCTGCAAACTGGCGCGCGCCGACTTGAGGGAGGGGGAGCTTTCAGGCGTGGATCTGACGGTCTTGGGCAGCCTCCTCGGCATGAAGGTAACGGCCTCCCAGCAATACGGTCTGCTGAGCGACATCGGGATCGATGTGCGCCCGGATTGAGATCGTGAGCTGGGTGCGCCTTATGGCTGCGAGCCAGCCGGCTCAGCGCCCGAGGCGATGCGGCTCCCGTGGATTGATCTCAGCCTTGCAAAACGCGCGGCGTCGGATTTGACCTCCTGGCGCAGCCAGCGAACGAAAGCCTGGATGGCTACGTTGGAGCGATCATGTCGGCGATGAACCAGAAAGTAGGTTCCCGCGCTGACCGGCGCCGACGCGAACGGAACGACCAGCCGGTCGATCTGAGCGGCGTCCCAGATAAGGGGATCCAGGCCCAGGATCACGCCTCTGCCATGGGTCGCCAGATCTAGCGCTGCAGGGAGCGTGTCGACCGTAAGAATGCCCCTGGGCTCGAGTTCCGCCATGCCCTGGGCCGACAGCCACTTACGCCAGCCGTCTGGCCTGCTGGAAATATGAATCAGAGTCGCCCGCCTGAGGTCACCTGGCGACTTGAGGTCGTCCGCCAGGGTGGGTGAACAGAGCGGTGTGGCGCGCAAGTCCATCAGCTTGTATGCGGTGAGGCCCTGTGTCGGCTGCCGGATGTTTCGGATGGCCACATCGACGGTGTCATTATCGAAGTCCACGACACGGTTGCTGGTCTCGATCTCGATGGCCGCACCGGGAAATCGCGCTTCGAAAGAGGCCAAACGGGGGATCAGACAGACTGACGTAAACAGCGGCAATGCGCTGACTCGTATCGTCAGCGGCCTGGGCGCCTCCTGCGCCGAGGCCAGGGCGGCGTTGAGGCCCTTGAAGGCGACGTTGAGATCGTCAGAGAGGCGTTGTCCCGCCTCGGTGAGACGGATCTGGCGGACCGACCGCACAAACAGCGGCGCCCCAAGCCAATCCTCCATCGCCCTCACGTGGTGGCTGACCGCCGAGGGGCTGACGTGGAGCTCGATTGCTGCGTCGCGTATGCTCTGCAGACGCCCGGCCACAGCAAAGGCCCTGATCGATGCTAGGGCTGGAGGCGGTTTCGTACCCATGTCGACAGAGTAGGCGAATGACCTTGGGTCGCAAGGTCTATCCCGTTTCAATCGGGAGCATTCACGGGTTCACATCGAAAGACCACTTTCGGACCAGGATCCGTCATGGCCTCGATTGCGTCGTTGATGCTCACAATCCGATGAGTGACCTTCTCAGGATGGAACGCACCGCAGGCGATGCATGCCATGGCGTGGGGAAATGTGGGGCGGGACTGAACGCGACCGGTCGCGAATGTCAGACCCTTGTAGTAAGCGCGGGTGAGTGGAACAGGTGTCGTCGCGCCCAGATGAATGGCGACGCTGGTGAGAATTCCGTTCGCTGCGCAGGATTCAATTGCAAAGCCGAGGGCAGCGGCGTCTCCGGCCGCTTCCACGACAATATCAAACTGCTCGCTAGCCAGTCGACCCTCGGCCAGCGCGAGGGGCGCTGTCTCCGCGTTCATCAGCGACGCCCGCTCGCGCCGTTGAGGGCTATCGTCCAGATAGAGCACCCGGCCGGCGCCAAGTGCGACGGCTGCGCCCGCAGCATATAGGCCCACGCTTTGGGCTAGGCCGCCTACCACCAGAACCGTGGCTCCGGGCCGTTCGGCGAGTTGCGGCCCCACGGCCCGCCAACCGTCGGCGACGTTATCCGAAAGACTTGCTGCAGCCACGGGATCCACGCCCTCGGGCAGGGGCGTCAGCATGTGATCGGCGAAGGGTATGCGCATGAGGTCGGAAAGGGCGCCGCCGAATTCCGTACCGGACGTTGGTTTGAGGCCGTAGGCCGCGCCGAATGGATAAGCTTCACAACTGTTGGTCCAGCCTCGACGGCAGGCGCCACATGAGCCACAGGAAAGCTGGAAAGGCACCACAACCCTCTCGCCGGGGGAAACAGCGGATGCGGGACCAGCCTCGACGACTTCCGCAATCGTCTCGTGCCCAAAGGCGAAGGGCCCCGGATAATTGACGACACCTGTCGCGATGTACAGATCGAGGTCGCATCGCGCCACGACCAGGGGCCTAACGATGGCGTCAGTGTCTGCCTGTAGACGGGGGGCGGCGACTTCCCACCATTCCAGTACTCCGGGCTTGATAAACGTTAGCTGGCGCATCGATCAGTCTCCCTGCTGGACGCTCTAGACAGAACTGAACCCGAAGACGCCTTAGTTCGGCGGTCCACAGCTGAATCCTGCTCAGCTATCAAGGCGGGTGGCGGCGGCGCGTGATAGCTTATTTCAGCTAACGTATAGGGGCTGAATCTGGTTTGTTCGTCGCGTTCGACAGGCGCCATTTGAAGGGAGTGGGGAGCGTTCTTCCACGCAAGACCGGAGTCTTTCGCATGCCAAAAGTCCAACTCGTCAAGCGGCCCGCAGTCGCCGCATTGTTGTCAATCCTTGCTTGGTCCGGAGCTCAGGCTGAAGCCCGGACGGGTGGCCCTTCGACTGGGAAGAATCTTTACGCCATCGTTCTTGAGCGCGAACTGCCGCGGTTTGCCCCCAGACCCATAGTCATCGGTCAGTTCAAGAGTCTTGCTCCAAAGTACAGGTCCGTACCTGGCCTTAGAACCAAGTACTTCTTGCTATCAAATCGAAATACTTATGGTGGTGCATATTTGCTGAATGACAAGAAATCAGCAGATGCATATCTTGCGAGCCCGTTACTTGCCGAGCTCAGCGCCAAAGCGAAAGGTAAGAGGACACTGACTCGCTTTGAAATTCCCGTGGCGATCGATGGTCCCGCAGCCGCTACGTTCGACTTGAATAAGGCCACCGGTGTTGTGCGCATCGTTCGCATCAAGCTACCGCCACAGACGCCCCGGGATTCGATCCTTGCGGGCATCAATGAAGCCGTGCCGACTTATCAGAAAGTCCCAGGACTGGTGCACAAGTGGTTCTCTATCGCCGAGGACGGTCGCATTGGCGGCATCTATTTCTTTGCAGACAAGGCGTCAGCCGATGCCTGGTTTAATCCCGCTTGGCACGCCAGCGTGAAGGCGAGGTACGGTGTCGATGGCGAGATTACGACTTTCGACGCGCCCGTTGTGATCGAGAACTAGGTTCCGGCCAACTGGCGGAGGAGTCGATGCCGCAGCGGATCTTCCACAAGCCTTCGCTCGAATTCATCCCTCTGCCGAAAGCTAGATGTGAGCGGGTTGAGGAAAAGCGGTAACTGGTTTTCCGACCGCAACCCGCTCCAAATATATGAGGGCGATCACGTCGAGATTGGATTGATCCAACCCAATCTCGACGTGATCTAGGCGCCGCAGTCCGCGCGTTCACCTTCGGCCAACAACGGCGGCGAGGCGTCTGGAACCGGTTCTGCAACCGGGTGCGGGGCTTGCCCTCGACGTCGCCTATTCGCTGCGCAGCGCTGGCGCTGGTCGTTTCGACAGGGCCTGGAACGCCGCGAGAAGTCCGCCGATCCCGGCCAACATCGACGCGATGGCCAGCAGGGTGAAGACGCCGCCCCAGTCGACGCTCCACTCGGTCTCGAAGACACGGACCACCACGGGCCAGGCCGCCGCATACCCCAGCGCTACGCCAGCCGCGCCGGCGATGAGGCCGACCAGGCCGTACTCCAGCACATAGGCGCTGAGCACCTGGGCCCGGCTGGCGCCCAGCACCTTGAGGATGGCGGCCTCGCGGGTTCGCTCGACAGCCCGGGCGGCGATGGCGCCGGCCAGCACCAGCAACGCCGCCATCAGGGCCACGGCCGCTGCGCCGCGCACGGCCAGGGCGACGCGGTCGAAGAGCTCGGTGGCGGCGTCCAGCTGTTCCCGCACCGAGATGATGTTCACCTCCGGAAACGCTGCGCCCAGCCCGCGGAAGATCCGCTGTTCCTCGGCCAGGGTGGCCTTGGCGATGGCGACCTGGCGGGGATTGGCGCCTTCAATGGCTGAAGGTGTCAGCACCAGCGGGAAACTGGCGCCGAAACTGCCGAAGTCCACGCGCCGGATGACGGCGACCTTCGTCACGATCTCCCGGCCCAGGATTGAAATCGTGACCTCGTCGCCGATCTTGATGTTGGCGGCGCGGGCCGGATCCTGACCCATGGCCAGCAGGGGCGGCCCGGCGTAGTCGGCGGCCCACCACTTGCCCTCCACCACGCCCGCATTCGGCGGCTCGGGACCCAGGGCCGAGAGGCTGATGTCATTGTCGTAGGCCCAGCGTCCCTCACGGCCCAGCTTGTCCTTCACCACGGGCTGGCCGCGCACGGCGATGATGCGGCCCGTCAGGAACGGCGCGCGCAGATAGGTGTTGGCGTCAGGCGTGCGGCCATAGCCCCTGGCCACCTCGGCGTCGAACTCAGCCACCCGATCGGCGGGCACCTGGGTGAAGACCAGCGCCGGCGCCGTCTGCGGCGCGATGATCGAGATCTGGCGCAGCAGGCTGGACTGGATCAGCACCACGGCGGCCAGCAGGGCGAACCCAAGGCCGATGGCCGGCGCCGCCGTACGCGCCGCCGAGCGAGGCCCGGCCAGGTTGGCCAGCGCTATCCTCAGGGATCCGCGCGTACCGCCCCGCATCCGTCCGGCCAGCCTAGCCCCACCCCATCCGGCGGCCCACAGCAGCACAAAGGCTACGGCGACACCGGCGATCATGATCGTGGCGGCGAACGGTGTGGGGGCCGTCCAGATCGCCAGCCCGCCCAGGCCACACGCTGCGAGCAGCGCGCCGATCATTTCCGGGCCGAAGGTCAGCCTGCCGGTCATGTCACTGCGGAACAGGCTGGCCGGCGGGGTGGTCCGCGCCCGCGCCAGCGGCGCCAGGGAGAACGCGGCGGCCGAAAGCACACCGAACGCGGCGGCCTTCAGCAACGGCATCGGATAGATCGCGAACAGGGCCGGCACCGGCAGGTCGCCCTGGATGGCCGCGCCCAGCGCCAGGGGCGTCGCCGCGCCCACCGCCAGACCGATCGCGACTCCCAGTAACGACAACAGCCCGATCTGGGCCAGGTAGATATCGCGGATCAGCCCGCTTTCCGCGCCCAGCGCCTTAAGGGTGGCGATGGCGGGCTTGCGGCTGTCCACATAGGCGCTGACAGCGCCGAACACGCCGAGGCCTCCGGCCACCAGCGAGGCCAGGCCGATGAAGCCCAGGAAGTACTCCAGCTGGTCAATGATCCGGCTTACGCCGGGTGCAGCGTCATTGCGATCCCGCACGCGTACGCCACCCTTGATGTCGCGCTGCACGCCGGCCTTCTCGCGGGCCATGATCAGTCCTGGCTTGAGCGCGATGCGGGCCGTCTCGCCGAACGGCAGGCCCGGCTTCAGCATCCCGCCTTGCTCCAGGGCGCCGCGCGCGGTGAGCACCCTTGGTCCCAGCTGGAAGCCTCGCGACAGCCGGTCGGGCTCCTGCTCCAGCACGGCGTTGACCCGCATCGGCACGTTGCCGACCAGGAAGGTGTCGCCCACCCTCAGGCCCAGTCGATCCAGCAGGGATTGTTCGACAGCCGCGCCCCAGACGCCGTCACGGCGGCTGAGGGCGGGTTGAAGGTTGCCGCCGCCCCTGAGGGTGACGGCGCCGGCCAGTGGATAGGCGCTGTCCACGCCCCTGAATTCTACCAATCGCCGCTCGCCGGACGGCGCCTCGGCCATGGCCGGCAAGGCCACGGAATAGGTCACGCGCCCGCGCGCCTCCAGCTTCTGCCGCTCGGCGGGCGTCATCTGGCGCTGGTTGACCGAAACGGCGATGTCGCCGCCCAGGATGTCGCGAGCCTCGCTGGCCAGCCCGCGCCGGAAGGCTTCCGCCGTCGAGCTGGCCGCCGCGATGGCGGCCACGCCCAGCGCCAGACAGGCCAGGAATATGCGGAATCCCTTGACGCCGCTCCGCAGTTCCCGCGCTGCGAACCGCAACCAGAGCGGGGTCATACGGCCTCGACCTGACGGCCGTCGCGAAGGGTGATCGAGCGCTGCGCCCGCGCCGCAAGAGCCGGATCGTGGGTGACCAGCAACAGCGCCGCACCAGTCTGGTTGACCAGTTCGAAGAGCATGTCGGCGACCATCCTGGCGTTGGCGCTGTCGAGGTTGCCGGTGGGTTCATCGGCGAACAGCAGGGCCGGGCTAGGCGCCAGGGCGCGGGCGAGGGCCACCCGCTGCTGCTCGCCGCCAGACAGCTGGTGCGGATAGTGCCGCGCCCTCGCGCTCAGGCCCACGCGGTCGAGCCAAAGCCGGGCCTGCTCCATCGCGCCGGGCTTGCGCGCGATCTCCATCGGGGCGGCGACGTTTTCCTCGGCGGTCATGTTGGGCAGCAGGTGGAATGACTGAAACACCAGGCTGACGCGACCGCGCCGGAGTTTTGCCCGGCCGTCCTCATCAAGGGCCCCCAGATCCTGGCCAAACAGTTCCACGCGTCCGGTGCTGGGGCGCTCCAGACCTGCGGCCACCGCGATCAGGGAGGATTTTCCGGAGCCTGAGGCGCCGATCAGCGCCACCTGTTCGCCCTTGTTCAGGGTCAGGCTGAGGTTGCGAAGAATTTCGACAGGACCGGCCGAGGACGGCAGGGTCAAACCCACATTGTCCAGCACGAGCGGCGGTAAATCGTCCAATGAGGTCCCCGGCAGTTGAGTGATGCGACAGCTCCCTTACATAGGACGTTCATGACCTCGCCAAGACCCTCTCGCAGAACCTTTTTCGCTTTGCCGCTATTTGTGGCGGCGTGGCCCGCGGTGGCCGCGAAGCCGGCGATCATCACCATGCTGGGCGACTCCATCACCGCAGGCTACGGTCTGCCCGCCAGGGCCGCCCTGCCAAGCCAGCTGCAGGCAGCGCTCATCCGGATGGGCGTGGCCAATATCGTGCGCGCCGCCGGCGTCAGCGGCGACACAACGGCCGGCGGTCTGGGCCGGGTCGACTTCAGCGTCCAGAAGGACACCAGCTTGGCTATCGTGGCGCTGGGCGGCAACGACCTGCTGCAGGGGCTGGACCCGCGCAGCACACGTGCAAACCTGGACGGCATTCTCAAGAAGCTGAAGGCCCGCAAAATTCCGGTGCTGCTGGTGGGCATAGCCGCACCGACGGAGGTTGGCGGCGGGTATGCCCGCGACTTCAATGCGGTCTTCACCAGCCTGGCCAAGGCCCACGGCGTGCCGCTCTATCCCAACCTGATCGACGGCGTGGCGCGCAAACGTGAGCTCAATCAGCCCGACGGCATCCACCCGAACGCCCAGGGTGTTCAGGTCATCACGGCGAAGCTGGCGCCGGTCGTGGCTAAGGCTCTTGCCGCCCGCCGCTGAGCTGTGGCACTGCGGCGCGCATGACGCCCGCCCAGTCCGCCCTGCTGGACCGCCTGACCAACGCGCTTGGCCAGGATCCCCGAATCCAGGCGCTGTGGCTCGCCGGCAGCCTGGCCCAGGGCGGCGGTGACGCCTGGAGCGATATCGATCTGGTGGCCCAGGTGGATGCGGCAGACATGGCCGGCTGCCTGAATGACTACAAGGGTCCACGACCCGGACTGCCCGAGCGGGTCCATGTACTGGAAGTCTACGGATGCATCATCAACTCGGTGACGACGACCTGGGAACGATTCGACATTGTGTTTCTGCCGGAAGTCCAGATCCGCAAGACCTATGGGTCTGAGCTGAAACCGCTGTCCGGCGCGGCCGTCCAACTGGATCCCAAGCCGGACACAGACGCGGATGCGGCGACCGCCGAACGGGTCGAGGCCCTCATCCTGGAGTTTCTGCGCGTGCTGGGCCTGGGGCCAGTGGCGGTCGGACGGGGGGAATGGATCGTGGCGCAACAGGGGCACAGCCTTCTGCGCGACATGACGGTCAACCTGATGCTGGAAGGCGCCGGCGTGCCGCGTGCTGCGAGAGGGGCCAAGCGTCTTAACGTCTTTCTCCAGCCGGCTCAGCAGGCCGCTCTGGAGGCGATCATGCCGCCCGCCGCCAACCGTGAAAGCCTGTTGCAAAGCCAGGCCGCCATTGGGCGGCTCTTCCTGGGTGAAGCCCGGCCGATCGCTGCACGGATGGGCATCACGTGGCCCAAAGCGTTTGAGGCGGCCACCCGCGAACATCTGCGCACAGAACTCGGTCTGGAACTCTGAGGCCAGTTGGGATCAGCGCCGGTGGAACCGGATGGGCATCGCCTTTGGACCGGAGATGAAATTCGAGGCCAGCCACTCCACGGGCGCGGCCAGCCTGAAGTCCGTCATCCGGGTCAGCACCTCGTGCAGCATGGCGTCGATCTCGATGCGGGCGATGTGCTGGCCCAGGCAGCCATGCGGGCCGGTGCCGAAGGCGATCTGGGGATTCTCCGGACGTGAGAGGTCCAGCACGTCAGGCCGATCGAACACGGCGGGGTCACGGTTGGCCGACCCGAAGTACATGACCACCTTGTCCCCGGCCCGGATGGCCTGACCGGCGAGAACCGCGTCCCGCGTTGCCGTCCGGCGCATGTAGATCACAGGGCTGGTCCAGCGCAGAAGTTCCTCCCGCGCGCTCGGCAGGCGGGCGTCAAGGTCGGCCATCAGCCAGGCGTACTGGTCCGGGTTCTCCATCAGCGCCAGTAGCCCGCCGGACAGCAGGTTGCGGGTCGTGTCGCCGCCCGCGTCGACCAGCAGCAGGAAGAACAGCAGGAATTCCATGTCGTCCAGCTTGCGGCCGTCTACCTCGCAGGCCAGCAGCCTGGAGGCCAGATCATCGCCCGGCCGGGCGCGCTTCTCGGCAATCACCCGGGAGCCATACTCGAACATCTTCATCACGGCCTGGCCGCCGGCGCCGGGCGGCAGGGCCTCGGGCGCGGTGTGAATGATCTCGGTCAGTTTGTAGAGTTCGCGGCCGTCCTCCAGCGGCAGACCCATCAATTCGGCGATCACGAATGACGGCATCTCGCCGGCGATCTGGTCCACGAAGTCGCACTCGCCGCGGTCAATCACGGCGTCGACGATTTGCCGGGCCAGTTGCTGAATACGACCCTGCCGCAGGCGGGCGGAGGGTTCCGTGAACTCGGACCGGATCAGCTTGCGGAAGGCCGTATGCTCCGGCGGATCCATCATCAGCATCATCTTGTGGCCGCCAAAGCCCATCTCCGACGCCGGGTCGGTGATCATGATTGTGGGCTCGGACGAATAGGTCTCGAAATCCCGATCCACAGCCCACACGTCGCCGTGGCGGGTGACGGCCCAGAAGCCCTTGCCACCCGGCTCGTCGTGCCATTGGACCGGTGCGTTTGTCCTGAGCCAGTCGAACTGCGCGTGCGGCTGACCGCTGGCGAAGCTGGCAGGAGACAGCAGGTCAATTCTCATGTGGCGCGCCCTGACTTTTTTGGAACTGGATGTCCTTGCCCGCAGGTAAAGCAAGAGATCGCTTGGCCGGCGCCGGTCGAGAAAAACATGGTTCTTTTTTTTCGCTCTGTGTCCTGAATTTAGCAGGAAATTTCCATTTGGGGCTCATTCTGTAACTTCAAGGCCAAACCCCGGTGTGGTGAGGAATTTCGTGAAAGATCGAACTGTCCGTAGTCTGATCGCTCTCGAAGAGTCGGCGTCCACGGCGCGCGTGCTGAACCTGGTCGCCGCGCGTCGTCAGGCAAAGCTTGATCCGTC
>NZ_JBILRO010000332.1:0-2814 GCF_044372605.1 Phenylobacterium sp. | reverse complement strand
CGCATCGCCAGACCCGTTCCATCGCCGAGGTCCATGATCGAGAGCCATTGGCGCTGGGGGCGATAGCGGCGCATGCCCCCTTGTCTGTCGGAAGTATGCCAGATTGGGGATGTCTTCCGGGACGCCTGCCCGGTGCGACAACACCAGGCAGGCAATCGGTGGAAGGGTCGAAGCCCCCTGAGCCCTTGCGGACTGTGGTGGAGCGGGACCGCCGCCGATGTTTCATGACCCGGATGGTTGCAGGGACGATGGGGTCCGAAGCCACAAAGTTGGGTCGATGGAACAGACGAAGACTAACACGAAGATCGCCGGTGTCGATGTGGGCAAGGCGCACCTGGATGCGGCGGTCCACGGGATGGAAGACCTGACGCGGGTGGGTAATGCGCCCGCCGGTTTCAGCGAGCTGATCGCCTGGCTGAAGGCCCGCGAGGTGGGCCGGGTCGGCCTGGAGGCCACGGGCGGCTACGAGCGGGCCGCGCGCCTGGCGCTGGAGGCGGCGGGCTTTGAGGTGGTGGTGCATCAGCCGCTGGAGGTGCGTCTCTTTGCCCGGCTGAAGCGGCGGATGGCCAAGAATGACCGGCTGGACGCGGCCGTCATTGCAGCGGCGACCGCCCAGATCGACACGGTGCGCGCCGCGCTGGATCCCCGGCTGACGGAGCTGGCCGAGCGGCTGACCGCCTATGAGCAGATCACCGACATGATCGCTCAGTTGAAGAACGGTCTGGAACATGTCGTCCTTAAGGACCTGATCAAGGACCTCCACGCCCAGCTGGCTTCCTTGATCCGGTTGAAGGCCCGGCTGATCCGGCAGGTGCTGAACGTCATCAAGGCCCATGCCGATCTGCTGGGCCGTTTCCGGCTGCTGCTCTCGCTGCCAGGCGTTGGGCCGGTGGTAGCCGCCACCCTCGTGGTGCGCATGCCCGAACTGGGCGCGATGCGCAAAGGCCAGGCCGCCGCCCTGATCGGCGTGGCGCCCCATGACCGCGACAGCGGCCAGTGGAAGGGTCAGCGCTTCATCTCCGGCGGACGCGACCGACCACGCCGTATGCTCTACCTCGCAGCCCTCAGCGCCAAGCGCTGCGACGCCGGCTTCAAACGCTTCGCCGACGGCCTCACTCAACGCGGAAAGCCAACGAAGGTCGCCATAGTCGCCGTCATGCGAAAGCTCATCGAGGCCGCTAACCTCGTCCTCTCCCGCAGCCAGCCCTGGGTCAAACATGCCACCACCTGAACATGGTTGCTCCACCACTTCGTGGTTCCCCTCCCCCGTAAACGGGGGAGGTTGGCGTGGTGCACGCCGGCCGCGACGGCGTAGCCAGTTTCAAGGCGCTGGGATTGATGTGAGCAGAAGAGAAGAACCTCCCCCATTCATGGGGGAGGTTGGCGAGCCAATCGCGGCCGGTATCATCATTCGGGCGGTGGCCGTTCAGGCCCGGATAGGTCATGACATCGCCCATGCCCTTCCAGACGCCCCGGAGCTCTGAATGACCCTCGCAAACAAGACCGCCCTGATCACCGGATCCACCAGCGGGATCGGCCTGGCCATCGCCCGCGCCATGGCCCGGGAAGGCGCCAATGTGGTTCTCAACGGGTTTGGCGACCCCGCCGCCATCGAGGCCGAGCGGGCCGGTATCGAAGCCGAATTCGGGGTCAAGGCCAGCTATGACGGCGCGGACATGACCGATGGCGCAGCCATTGCCGCCATGATCGCGGCGGCCGAGGCAAGGTTTGGCGGAGTGGACATCCTGATCAACAATGCCGGGATCCAGCACGTGGCGCCCGTCGATGAGTTCCCGGTCGACAAGTGGAACCAGATTCTGGCGATCAATCTGTCGTCGGCCTTCCACGCCATGCGCGCGGCGATCCCGGGGATGAAGGCGCGCCAGTGGGGCCGGATCATCTCCACCGCCTCGGCCCACAGCCTCGTCGCCTCGCCCTTCAAGTCGGCCTATGTGGCGGCGAAGCACGGTCTGGTCGGTCTCACCAAGACGGCAGCGCTCGAAGTGGCGGCCTCGAAGATCACCGTCAACTGCATCAGCCCCGGCTACGTCTGGACGCCGCTGGTGGAGAAGCAGATCCCTGACACCATGGCCGCCCGCGGCATGACCAAAGAGCAGGTCATCAACGACGTCCTGCTGGCCGCCCAACCCACCAAGCAGTTCGTGACTTCGGATCAGGTGGCGGCCATGGCCGTCTTCCTGTGCTCGGACGCCGCCAGCCAGATCACCGGCGCGAACCTGTCGATGGACGGTGGATGGACGGCGGCCTGAGGTTCAGCTCTCAACAACGAAGCTGAGGCCCGCGTGGGCCTGCAGTCGGTCCACCAGCCGCCCCTGCAGCGCCGCGCCCGGGGTCCAGACACCGCCGGCGACGTCGGGCGCTCGCACGAGGCAGATCGCTGCCTCGGCCAGCATCTTGGACGTGGACCCATATCCCGGGTCCATGTCGCCCTTTACCGATACCCGCACCTGACGGCCGTCGGCGGCGATGCCCACGAACAGGATGTCGTAGAAACCTGCCTCTCGTTCGGCCTTGGTCGGGCCGTCGCCCGGCTTGGGCACGCCGCCCGGCAACGAGGCCATGTCGGTGAAGCCCGGCCCGCCCGACTCCGGCGAACTCATCACCATTTCGTCGTAGACGAAGTCCTGGCCATAGGCGTGACCCATCAGCAAATTCGAGCGGTGCACGTTCTTGGAATTGATCACCGCCATCATGAACGGCGCGACCGGTCCGACGTCGGGATCTTCTCCGGCTTCCTGACCGGTGGGCTGGGCGGGGCCCTGAAAGCCCGGCGTCAGTCCGAAGGGGCTCATC
>NZ_JBILRO010000151.1:0-8570 GCF_044372605.1 Phenylobacterium sp. | reverse complement strand
GTCTTTGCGCCAGCGCACCGCGACACGATTGCCCGATTGGCCAGCCAGCCGGGACAGGATCGACAGGCTCTTGCCGATCCGCCACTCGACCTGAGCCGACGGCCCCTCGCGTCCTCCGCCTGTGAGTTCCAGATACAGATCGTCCGTGAGGTACTTCCCGCCCGAAACGGTGACACCGCTCTGCTGGCCACCTGCGAACGCCAGGCGATCGAGTCCGGCAAAACTCTTGAGATTGCCAATGATATCCAGTCCGCCACCGCCGGTCAGGGATGACAATGCCGAGGCCAACTGCGCCGCCTCAACGGGTGATAGTTGCGAGGCGGAGCGCTCGAACAGCACTTTGGACAGAATTTCATCGTTGGGCAGACTGGGCGACGACACGAGGGCGATCTCCGGCCTGGCCGCCGTGCCGCGGATGCGGACGGTCACCTTCAGAGAAGGATCCTCTCGCGTCGCGTCCAGTTGCAGGCGGATGTTCTGTGGTTTGCTGGCCAGATACACGATGCTTGTGTCATCGAACGCAAATCGCTTGCCCGCAAAGTCGTAGTCCCCTCGCACGACACGGGCGGTCCCGGTAAGATTTGAGTTTGCAGTTGTGCCCCCGACTTGAGCGTCGAGCGATAGCTCGACATCCAGTCCGCGACCGCGCAGAAACACCCGACGCGGCGCTTTCAGTTTAACGTCCAGCGCCCAGCCATCACCCTTCTTCCGCGCGCCCTCGAAGGCGACCGGAAGATCGTAGGGGAGGTTCACTTCCCGGACATCCATCGCGATGACACCGGAGGGAACCAATGGCTCAGCCGCAATATCCGCGCGGTCTATGGTGAGATTTCCAGACAGCTTGACCTTGCCATCGGCGGCGCGATTGATCGTGGCCTCACCAGTCGCGGTCGCCGTCGCGGTTTCATTGTCAATGAGCCGGAACGCCTGCAGATCAAGACGGAAACTCGATACGCCGTCAGGCAGCAGACTGATGCGCCCCTGCCCGGCCAGCTGCCCGCCGCGACCGTCCGCGCCACGCGCTGAGATCACGTTCACAGCGTCGTCGCCGAAGGAAGCCTGCAATGCGACGTCCCTGAGGGAAAGACCGCTGGCGCCATCGTCAAAACGCCCGCGCTCGACTTCTATCCGACCTTCCGCCTCAGGCCTGGCCAACGTGCCCGATAGAACGCCATTGGTGCGCACAAATCCGGACAGCGACCTCTCTCCGCCGATCATGAGCTCCCACAAAGGTCGAACTTCGCCTTCAGCATTGAAACTGCCGCGCATCGGGCGTTGCCGGGATACGGCGACCCTGAATGGCCGGGCGGAGCTCTCGCTCGGCAGAACCAGACTGGCTTCGCCCTTCAAACCCTGTTGGCTGGCGGTAGCCAGGTCGAGGGTCAGGGTGTCCTGTGCAAGACGCCCGCGCAGCGTCCCATCAACACCCTGCGCCGCAGGCGTGCCGCGACCGCGCGCGTTCGTCAGGCGCGTCTCAAGTACGCCTGAGAGTTGTTCGCCGCGACCCTGCAAGACGAGAGTGCCGTCAACCCGCCCGTCAAAGTCGGGGTCAAAGAGGTTGAGGCCCAATTCCACGACCTTCACCCGCACAGTCGCCGCGTCCCCCTTGAGGGCGCCGTCAAGGTCCAGCTTCCCGCCGTCCGAACCCATAAGACGAACCCGTGCGCTTTGATCGCCATCGGCGAAGCGGAATGTCGCCGGCTCAACGGTCTGGAGATCTCGGCTTCCCAGGGCACCTCGCCCATCCAGGGTTAGATCGTAGCCTGGCCGGGCATCGGACAGCAGCCCCTGCCCCTTGATTGTCCATGCGCCCTGCCCCGATGCGCCACTCGCTTCTACGGCATAGGGCAATCTCGCCATTGGCCCGTCGGCGGTGAGTCTTGCCGAACGCACCAGGACCGCCGAACCCCGCGCGCGAAGCCGCTCAGCGTTGAGAAGCAGCACCGCACGGGCACCTCCGCTGGCATCGACGATCCTGGCGGTTCCTGTCATCCGGCCCGCATCCAGCAGGGCGCCTGGCCCGATATCAAGCGCGAGGTCAGCCGCCGAGGGCGCGCGATCGCGCAGAGTCAGCCTCCCCGACGCCCTCACCCCTCCAGCGTCGATGACGAGATCGGATAGATCCACTCCACCTGGCGCAAAGCTGAAATCGGACCCCGCTCGCGCCGGCCCGTAGGCGCTTTCCGCGGTCAGGGAAACACTGCCGTTGGACCCGTCGGCCTGGCGCTGGAAGACCAGATTCAACTTGCCGTTTCGCATCGGCAGCCGCGGGACGTCGATCTGCTCAAGGTCCGCCGTGAGCGTCAGCCGCGGCGAAACCAGGTCTCCCGTGATATCGCCATCGCCCCTGGCACGCCCCAAGACCTCGACCGGGCCCGCCCGGAAGGGCCCTGACGCCGACCAGTCGGTCCGGAACCCGAGCGTGCCGGCGGCGCCGAGAGCACCCGTGGCGGTGGCGTTGAGCGCCGCGCCATCCAGCCTGGCCCGGGAAACCTCAAGACGCCCGGCGAGCCACGCGGCCCTCGCCTCCAATCGCGGCTTGCTGCCCAACAAGCGGTCCATTTCCGCGAACCCCAGCGCGAACCGATCCCCCTGCGCTTCGAGCGCGATGTCCCACGGACGTCCAACCCGGCTCTGGGATGCAGACCCTTTGAAGGCGACACTCCCCGAGGCCCCCGGCCTTGCGACCGTGAGGTTGTTGATTTGCGCGGTCGCCTTGAGGTTTACCGCGCCCACAAGGTTCCGATCACCGCTGGCCTGGACCCGCAGTTCACGCCCGACGATGTCCAGGCGCCGGACCAGAATTTGGCCGTTGGCGAGGCGCTCACCCTCGAGGCTCGCCGTTGGCGCGGCGCCCAGCAGGGTGGCGGCAAAACCGGCGCCCTGCCCGCCGGATCCAGTTGCCGCAGCCTTGATCGCGTAGCGACCCTTGGCGGATGAAACCTCGATCGGTCCGGTGATGCGCGCAAGGCGATACCCACTGGCGGCAATGGCTTCGAGTGACGCGACGCCCACGAACCGCCAGTCGCTGGCCTTGCCCGTCACGCGACCCGCCAATCGCGCCGGTCCAGAGGTCGGCCCTCCCGTCAGGCGTGACAATGATCGGGCCTCGGCCACAACCTGGGCGCCCTTGGCAGCCAGATTGAGGCTGGCAGGATTGCCAAGACCCCAGGCATGAACGCCGAGCGCTTCCGACCTGAAACGACCGTCCAGGGCATAGAGGTCGGAGCCCGCCCGGCTCCCGCTGACGATGAACTGAAGCTCCGGGCCCAGCCGGCCCGCCAGCACGGTCGTCAGTGACGAGGCTGTCAGCGACACTCGCCCCGTGGCCTGGCCGCCTTTCGGCGTCCACGCGCCGGTCGCGTCCAGTGGCCTCGTGTTCCCCGAGGTCGCGTGCGCGGTAAAGTTGCCCCGGGAAAGCGACCCCTCGCCCCGGACCACCAGCTCGAAGGGTTGATCCACGGGGAGACCTATAGCGCCCGCCAGCGCACCGCCCCGGGCTTCCTCCGCCTTACCATCGACCTTGAAGACGCCCTTTGCGCCCGTTCTGAAGCCCAGGCTCAGTTGATCCCCGACATGCAGGCGACTCATGGCCGACACCCGACCCGACTTGGGACCTCCACGCTCAAGGTCAAGATTGGCGCGGACGTCGTAGTCGCCCTGCTGGCCGCTGAAGGCGGGGTCCAGCAACAGCCGCGTGCGAAGGTCGCGGATCTCTATCGAGACCGGCTGCTCGCGCATGGGGCGACGCGGGCCAAGCTGGGGTCGCCGAAGGACCCGGACGCTGCTGGCTTCAATCCGGCTCGCCTCGAATCGACGTGTCAGAAGTTGGCGATAATCCCATGAAATATGTACATTATCCGCTTGAATCCAGACGCCGTTGGCGTCTCGAAGCGTGACCCTCCTGGCACGAACGTCACGCCAGAGGTCACCTGTCAGGCCTTCGATCCGCAGTCTGCCAAGCTGGCCTACGCGCAAACCATCTGCCCGGGCCTCGACAAAGGCGCGCACTGGCGGAAGCAACACGCCGTATCGAAGTGCGGCGAGGGTCCCGACGACGGCCAGAAGGATCGCCGCCAGGATAAGGACGATCCGGCGTCCGCGTCGAGGCGCGCGTGGCGGGGCATGATGTTCTGTCGTGGTCAAAAGCTCTGACCGATGCTGACGTATATCTGGAAGGGCGGCTCCCCACGCCGACGCGTGACCGGGGTCGCAATATCCACCCGGATCGGGGCGAAGCCGAGATTGTACCGGACCCCAAAGCCAGCTCCGATGGCCAGATCCCGGAAATCCACCGGGCCGCCTGATCCCACAGCTCCGGCATCGGCAAACACGGCGAAGCCCCATGTGGATGTGAGTTCGCGGCGCACCTCAAGCGACGACTCCATCAGAAACACCCCGCCGCGCGGTGTGCCGTCCGGGAAACGCGGGCCGACGGCCTGATAGGAAAAGCCCCGCACCGAACCCCCGCCACCGGCGTAAAACCGCTGTGACGCCGGTACCTGATCCACCACGCCGTTGACGATGCGCCCCAGTCGCAGGCGCGCCGCCACAACCGTCTCGCCGCCCTTGTCCAGGGATTGATAGACCGTCCCCTGCGCAACACCCCGCAGGTAAGGCAGGTTGGTGTCGCCCACGATCAGGGTTGGTTCAAGCCGCGCACTCAGGCGCCACCCGGCCTTGGGGTCGAGGGGATCAGTGGATCGGTCGAGCAAAAGGTCCGACAGCGCAACGAACGTGACGAGATCCCGCCCGAGAGGCGTCAGGGTGTTCAACCGGATTTCCTGGGTACGGCTGTAGTCGGTGGAAAGCCCAACCGTCGCGTAGGAGGTCTTCCCATAACGGCGGGTCACATCAGCGTGAATCCCGAACCCGGTTGCGTCAAAGGCGTCGGTCTTGACCTGGTAGCCGGCGGCGCCGGTGCGAAGCGTCTGTTGAGCCCGACGCCAGTGCGGGAGCGACAGATCGCCGCCAGCCCGTGTGTCGCGATCCGAAATCTGGCCGAAGAGTGCGATAGTGTCGGCACGCGCCAGACGATTGTAGTGGGTCCAGCGCACGTTCACACCGGCGCCCTCGCTGGTCGAATAGCTGGCGCCGCCCTCGATTGAGCGAGGCTTTCGTTCCGCCAGGCTCAGCACGACAGGTCGATATCCATCGCCGGATATCGCGCCCGGCGGT
This sequence comes from Phenylobacterium sp., assembly GCF_044372605.1. Taxonomy (GTDB): domain Bacteria; phylum Pseudomonadota; class Alphaproteobacteria; order Caulobacterales; family Caulobacteraceae; genus Phenylobacterium. Next base: position 3,392 of record NZ_JBILRO010000151.1, on the reverse strand, counting down.
GACAACGCGACCGTGACGGCATCGTAGGCCCCTGTATCGAGCAGGCGGCGCTCAAGCTCGGCCACATCATCAGGATTATAGACCGCGCCGGCCGTCCAGGGCGTGAGCCCCCGCAGAAAGCCAGTTTGTGTCTGACCTGACGCCTGGATGTCCAGCCCGCCAAGCCGCACGAGCGCGCCCGAGGCGATACGATATGTCGCCAGTACAGATGTATCTGAATGGTCCACGAGTACATCGAGCGGCGCCGCCTCCGCGTCGGCGTAACCGCGCTTCTGTATCGCGGCCAACACCCTCCCCTCGGCGCCCAGGATATCAACCGACCGTGCGGGGGCGTCGGGCACAAGGGTAAGGGCCCGGTTCGCTACAGAGATCGTGTCTTCGTCTGGCGAGGCGCCCACCCAGCTCAGGGCGGGTGATTTCAATCGAAACTGAGGGCCAGGCGAAATCTGAACGACGGGCAACGGCGGATCGGACTCTCCCACATCAGGCTCGACCCGATAGCCGTAATAGCCTTCGGAACGTAGGACAGCGATCGCGTCCTCTGCGGCGGCGCGGGCGCGGCGACGGGCCTCGAAACGATTCTCCACGGGGCGATCCGTGGCGCCGATGACCTTCTGGATTGTGGCTTTCAGTTCGCCCGACACCTCACCCTGTACGGTAGCGCGCGGTTCCGCAGCCTCCGCAAGAACGGGCGCACAGGCAGCCGCTGACGCGGCGACAGCATATAGCAGTCGACCCAATCCAGATTCCCTTGGTCGCAGCCTCGAAGGCCGGTGTAACCGGACCACCCCCTCCTGTCATCCATCTGGCGGCGCCCAATTTCTGGGCAGCGGTCGAACGGTTGGCGAGGTTCCAACGAATTTCAACGCTATGCTTCCGGTGACCCCTTAACCGTCCTACAGATTCAGCCGGTCTTTCCGGCCAAGGGTGTGAAAACTGTCGTGAGCGCCAAACGAGACGACCAGCCGACCGAGACCGAGGCGCCCGCGCTGCCCTATGACGAAATGCTGGCTCCCGACGGTCGGGTCCGCAAGCACTACCACGCCCTGGAGGCGCGTCTGGCGACCTTGTCTGCGGACGAATTGGCCGAGCGACAGAAGACACAGGAACGGTTTTTCCTGCTGCAGGGCATCACGTTCACGGTTTATGGCGCGGAGAGTTCGACCGAGCGCATCATTCCGACCGACATCCTGCCGCGCATCATTCCCGCCCAGGAATGGGCGCGCATCGAGGCCGGGCTGATCCAGCGTCTGCGGGCGTTGAACATGTTTCTGGCCGACATTTATTATGACCAGCAGATCCTGATGGACGGCGTGGTGCCGCGGGAACTGGTGCTTCAGGCGCCGTCCTATCGTCGTGAGATGCAGAACCTCTACGTGCCACACAAGGCTTACGCCAACGTCTGTGGCTCCGACCTGATCCGCCAGCCGAATGGCGAGTTCGCGGTTCTGGAGGATAATCTGCGCGTCCCCTCCGGCGTCTCGTACATGCTGGCAAACCGCGAAGCCTCAAAGAGGGTGTTTCCGGGTACGTTCCGCGGGGCTGGCGTCCGGTCGATTGACCGCTATCCCGACCTTCTGCTGGCCACATTGAAGAGCATGGCTGCCGACTGGCGTCCAAACCCGCAGGTCGCCGTACTGACGCCGGGGGTCTACAATTCCGCCTACTACGAGCACGCCTATCTGGCGCGTTTGATGGGCGTGCCGCTGGTTGAAGGCCGTGACCTCGTGGTGCACGAAAACATGGTCTACATGCGCACGACCACCGGCCTGCGCCGGATTGATGTGATCTACCGCCGGGTTGACGACGACTTCATCGATCCTCTCACCTTCCGACGGGATTCCTCACTCGGCGCAGCAGGATTGTTCAACGCCTATCGCGCCGGCAACGTGGTGATCTGCAACGCGCCCGGGACCGGGGTGGCCGACGACAAGGCCGTCTACGCCTATGTGCCGGAAATCATCCGCTACTACCTGAACGAAGACGCCATCCTGCCCAACATCGAGACCTACCTATGCCGCGAACCGGCGCAGTTGAGCCATGTGCTGGCAAATCTGGACAAGCTGGTTGTCAAGGCCGTGGGGGCCTCGGGAGGCTATGGCATGCTGGTGGGGCCCCACTCCACCAAGGCTCAGCAGGAAGAGTTTGCCGATGCTCTGCGGGCTGATCCCGCCAACTATATCGCCCAGCCGACGATTCAACTTTCCACAGCGCCCTGTCTGATCGATCACGCCATCGAGCCGCGGCACGTGGACCTGCGACCGTTCATCCTGTCGGGCGAGAAGATCACCGTGACACCCGGCGCCCTGACACGCGTGGCGCTGAAGAAAGGGTCGTTGGTGGTCAACTCCAGTCAGGGCGGGGGCTCCAAGGACACCTGGATTCTGGCTGAAAGCAAGGGAGCCGCGCGATGATGCTCGCCAGAGTGGCCGACAGTCTCTACTGGATCGGTCGATATGTGGAGCGCGCCGAGCATATGTGCCGGCTCTCCGACGTGATGCTGAACGCGACCCTGGATCGCTCCGAGGCCGCCACCCAGGTGGCGCGGATCGCGCTGGCGGCCGTTGGCGACCCGGAGATGGCGCGCGCCAAAAGTCCCTATGACGCGGCCCTGGCCCTGGCGCTGGATCGCGGCGACCGGGGCTCCATCTATTCGTCCATCGCCCACGCCCGCGAAAATGCCCGTCAGGTGCGCGACCAGATCACCACGGAGACCTGGGAACGGCTGAACCTGATCTATCTGCGCATGAACGATCCGGACGCCACGCGATCGTTCGAGGGTGGTTCACAGCTCTTCCTCCACGATACCATCGCCGATCTCCATCTCTTCAAGGGCGCCGGTGACGCCACGATGAGCCATGGCGAAGGCTGGAGTTTCCTGTTGCTGGGCGTCTATCTGGAGCGCGCCCAACTGATCGGATCTCTTCTGGAGGTTGTGTTCGGGGAGGGCCGCAAGCGCAAGCCTGTTACAGACCACTTCGCGCTTACCAGCGTGCTCCGGATGGGCTGCGCCCTGGAGCCCTATCTGCGGGTCTACACCGCGGAGATGCAGCCTCGCTACATCCTGCAGTTTCTGACCCTGGACGAAGATTTCCCCCGCTCCATTCGCTTCTGCACGCAACAGATCGAAACACACCTGGCGGCCATTGTCCGCCACTCCGGCATGGCGGGCAGCGGGCCGGATCGACTGGCGGGTCGGCTGCGGGCGAGACTCCAGTATGGCGACATGGATGAACTTGAGGCCCAGGGCGCCAGTCCGTTCCTGAAAACCGTGCTTGAGGAGTGCTCGGCCATCCACCGCAGCCTCTACGACGCCTTTGTCGCCTACCCCCTCGAAGACCGCCTCCCCGCCTAGAAGGAAGAAACGTGCTCCTCGAGATTCGTCACATCAC
>NZ_JBILRO010000006.1:0-37185 GCF_044372605.1 Phenylobacterium sp. | reverse complement strand
TGGTGCCTACACCCGCATGACCGCCGACTTGCCAGGGCGCATTGGCAAGGACCCGGACCCGCTGAGCCTGCCCGAGAACATCGCGCCCGGCGTGCTCTACATGGTCTCGGACCTGGCGGCGGACCATTCGGGCAAAGTGTTGGGCGTCTCCAGTCGGGGCGTGCGCGAAATCAAGATGCTGCAGACCGAAGGCTTCCAGCCGGGCCGACCCTATACCGCCCAGGAGGTGGCCGAGAACGCGTCGAAGGTGTTCTTCGCCGATGCGACTGAGCGCACCGCCGCCAGCGCCTGACTCCGCAGACAAGAGGATTTCCATATGGCCGACGGCTCAACCCAGGGCATGACCCACGACCGCTTCACCGAGGCGCGGACAGTCTTCGAAGGTCACCTCGCCAGCGGCCAGGATATCGGCGCCTCGTTCTGCGCCACCCTCGAGGGTGAAACCGTCGTCGACCTCTGGGGCGGGTTCGCCGACGCGGAGAAGACGCGGGCTTGGGAGCGGGACACCATCGTCAATGTCTACTCCACCACCAAGACCATGACGGCCCTGACCGCGCTGCTGGTCGCCGATCGCGGAGACTTGGATTTCGACGCGCCGGTGGCGAAGTACTGGCCGGAGTTCGCAGCCAACGGGAAGGCGGACGTGAAGGTCAGCCACCTGATGGCCCATTCCGCCGGCCTGTCCGGGTGGAAGGAGCCGATCACTAACGACGACCTTTACGACTGGGAGAAGGCCACCAGCCTGCTCGCCGCCCAGGCGCCTTATTGGGAGCCGGGAACCGAGCCTGGCTACCATGCCCTGACCCAGGGATACCTGGTGGGCGAGGTGATCCGCCGCGTCACCGGCCGGTCATTGGGGACGGTGTTCCGCGAAGAGATCGCCGGTCCGCTGGGCGCAGACTTTCATATCGGCCTCCCGGCCTCGGAGGATCACCGCGTCGCGGATCTGATCCCGCCGCCTCGAGGCGCCGCCATCGCTGATGGCCCGGCCCAGAGCGAACTGCAGGCCAATATGTCGAACAATCCCGGGATCGATGTGATGGCCACCCGCACCCGCGGCTGGCGCGGGGCCGAGATCCCGGCGGCAGGCGGGACGGGCAATGCCCGCTCGGTGGCCGAGATCCACGCCATCCTGGCGAATGGGGGCGTCGCCAAGGGCAAGCGTTTCCTGTCCGAGGCTGGCTGCCGCAAGGCGCTGGAACTGCAGATCGAGGGGACCGATTTGATCCTGGGCGGCCCGGCCCGCTTCGGCCTGGGCTTCGGGCTGGCGGGCGGCGCGGTCCCGCTACCCAACCCCAACTCGATGTTCTGGGGTGGCTATGGCGGCTCGCTGGTGATCATCGACATGGATGCCCGCACCACCTTCGCCTACGCCATGAACAAGATGGCCGGCACCACCACCGGCGATATGCGCGCCTTCGCCCTGGCCATGGCCATGTGGTCGGGTCTGGGCGGCTAGATCAAGAACGCCGCCAGTCGGTCATCCAGCCTGTCGCGCACGGCGGGCCACTCGTCGGCGAGGATCGAGAAGTGGACCGTGTCGCGCACACGACCGGTCCAGGTCACGCGATCCTGCCGCAGGATCCCCTCCTGCACCGCGCCCAGTTTTAATACGGCGGCGCGGGACCTGGCGTTGATCGCATCGACCCTGAACTGAACCCGGGTGGCTCCGCAATCAAACGCGTGGCCGAGCAGCAGCCGCTTGGCCGACGGGTTCACCGGGCCCCCGCGCACCGAGGGCTCGTAGTAGGTGGCGCCGATCTCCACCACATGGTTCATGCCGTCGATCCCGATGTAGGCGGACATTCCCCGGCAAACACCTCCCACGACCGCCGCAAAGCCCATGGTCTTGCCTTCCGCGATTTCCTGTCCGATGCGCGCCCAGTGGAAGTCAAAACCGGCACCCAGCATCGAGTAGGGATAGAGATCGTTCCAGGTTGCGGGATCCGCCGCGCAGGCTGCGCGAAGCTCTTCCTTGTGGGTCTTGCTGAACGGCTCTAGCCGGACGAAGGCGTTCTGCAAGACTTCAGATTCCAATTCCACGTCCGCCCCTTTCTTCCAGCCTCGCGCGCCTCATAGGCGCGGACGTGGGCTCCGGAAACATCCAGTTCGCACGTGCAAACGGTCCAGTTGGCCCTCAGCCCAGCATCAACTGTGCCGCCTGCACCAGATAACTGATCCCGATCACCGTGATGATCCAGCGGGTCCAGCGCTTGAAGTCCACGTCGCTGACCCGGTTCAGGATCATGCCGCCCACGGCCGTGCCGGCCATGGACAACGGGATCGCCAGGGCGAAGACCCACAGCGGCGGGAAGCCCACCCCCTGCCCTGCAAAAAGGGGTACGCCATATACCAGGATCTTGGCCAGATGGGCGAACACCTGGGTGGCGGCCTTGGTGGCGACGATGGCGTGGCGGGTCAGTTCCGTGCGGACAAAGAAGATATCCAGAAGCGGCCCTGCGACACCGGCCGTCAGGTTCAGGCCTGTGACGGTCAGCCCTGACACAAACGCCTGGACGGGTTTACCGGCGTCCAGATTGATCCATTTCTGCGGCAGCCAGGTCAGGAACGGCACAAGACCCAGCATCAGGAACAGCAGGGGCTTGGAGGGCGTGAAGCTGAGTAGAGTGACGACCCCGCCGGCGATCAGTGACGCCAGCGCGTACCAGCCGACGATGTCCCAGCGCACGTGTTTCCGGTGCAGGATCGCTCGCCAGCCGTTGGCGACCAGCTGCAGGATGCCGTGGGTGACGAAGGCGGCCTGCACCGGCAGGACCAGCGCCAGGGCGCCCATCAGCACCAGACCGCCGGCCATGCCGAACACGCCAGAGAGCATAGCCGTGACAAAGGCCATGCAGACTACAAACAGAGCTGCGGGCAGGGTCAATTTCGTCCTCCAAGGTCGGGGCCCGCGCCGGAAGCGGGCACAGGCCGCTACCGATCACGAACCCGCTGCGCGTCGCGCGCGGGACTGGAAGGGCGCTGCAAGCCTCGCAGGGCGAGCACCGGGCAGGGACCCCGCCTCTGCACCGGCAGATCGGGTCTAGGGCGCCTCGGTCGGGGCCGGGCGACGGAAAGACGTTTCAGGTCTTGAACAATTCGCGCTGCGAATACGCCGATCCTGGTGTGAGGCCAAGCTTGATCGGCGCTATCAACCCTTAGGCTTTGGCGCAGCACAGGCCCAGCCACCCTTGCCATTCCCGCGGGCGACGCCGGGGTAGGGGCAAAGGAGCTGCGTTTCGTCTCCGGCATCGGCCCTGGCGATCAGGCTCTGCGGCGCCTCGCGCTTCGTCACCCATCGATCCAGCACATCGAGGTAATCTACGCGTCCAGGTCCGGCGCCGCCGGCGCAATGCAGCATCCCGGGGACCATGTAGAGCCGGTAGAAATCCGAGGTGTCGCCCATGCGGCCGCGCATCTCACCATGGTATCGAATGCTGCCGAGCGGCGGGATCGCCGGGTCGTTCCAGCCATGGTACTGGATCAGCTTGCCCCCATGGGCCTTGAACGGTCGAAGATCCGGGTTCACCGCGTCCAGTTCAGCTGCGGCCTTGCGGCTATCTCGGTCGTACCTGGGGCCCATGTCGGCCTTCAGGAAGTCAAACGCCGGATCGCCATAGATGAAGTACTTCATGAACTGGGACGAGATCGTGTGGCCGGCGGAGTCGGCGAAGGTCGTCATTGAGGCGCCGGTGTTCCAGGCCTGGTAGCCGCCTGGCATCGCTTCGGCACCGGGGGTGTAGCCTGGGAACAGCGAACGCCCGTTGGGGCCGGGCCGACCCGTGTAGAGGGCGCGGGCGGCGGCCACCTGCGGCGCGGTCAGGCAGGACCCCGGCGCTGCTCCAGCCTTGCATTGCAGAACGCCCGGGTCGAAGCGGCATGCCTTTTGGTCACGAATGAAGGCTCCGCCCGCCGCGCAGGTTTTCAATGCAGCGTCCTGAAGTAGCTGCAGGTCACCCTTCGCCAGATAGGCCCCCGGGCGCGCCAGCATCTGCTGCATATAAGCCCGTTCGCCGGTGATCAGGGTATTGTAGTTGGCCGGGGCGCCGGCGACGATGCCGTCGAACACGGTCGGATACCGCTGCGCCATCATCAGGGCCTCGCGCCCGCCCGCCGAGCAGCCCGCGAAGTAGGATTGGCTGGGGCCATCACCCTTCTGCGCGCGGATCAGGGCCTTGGCGGCGTCGGCGGTCTCCTTAAGTGATCGGGTCCCGAAGTCCCGGATCTTTTCCGGATAGCCCAGCGCCCAGACAGCGGTGCGACCATTGCCCACATGGCCGTCGTCAGTGCCGGCCGCTGCGTAGCCTGCCTCGGCCCGGAGCCTGATCTGGGCCACAGGGATGGCGCCCGCCAGTCCGCCGTTGCCCACCTGCACGAACTTGCCGTTCCAGGCCGCTCCCACCGGGATCCACACCTCGATCCTGATGTCCGAGGTCGGCGTCGGGCGGCTGGTGACCGAAACACGACAGGCCGATCCATTCGCCAGTGTCTCGAGCCGGGCGGATGTTACCTCGGCATGTGACATCTTGAGCGCTGCAAGGTCGGTGCAGTCGGTTTCAGCGTTCGCCGCCACCGGCGCTGCCGCCAATGCCATGGCCGCTGCCAGGATAAATCGCTTCATGATGCTCAGCCCTTCCTCCGGGACGAACAGGCCCAGCCGCCGGAGCCGTCCGAGCGCGCTACAGCGGGGTAGGGACACAGCAGCTGCGAGCCGTTGGCGACCGAGGTGGCCGTCACCGGCCCGGGCGCATCCTTGCCCACCACCCACCGGTCTACCATCGCCAGCCAGTCCACCGTGTTCGGGCCCGCGCCGCCTGCGCAATGTAGCATGCCGGGCACCAGATACATCCGATAGAAGCCCGAGGTGTCACCCATCGTGCGACCCACGTCCTCGTAATAGAGGATGCTGGATTTCGCCGGGATCGCCGGATCGTTCCAGCCATGGAACTGGATCAGCTTTCCGCCACGCGCCTTGAATGCTTTGAGGTTTGGACTCGCGCTGTCGATGATCGGCGCCATCTTCGCCTGGGCCTGGTCGAACTGGGCGCCGACATCCATGGTCAGAAAATTGAAGGCCGGGTCGCCATAGGCGAAGTATTTCAGGGCGTTGGAGGTGAACTGATAGGAAGCCGCCTGACCGATCCGGTCGGCGGAAGGACCCGTGGTCCAGGCCTGCCAGCTGCCGCCGGCCGCCTCCGCGCCGGGACTGAACCCGGGGAACGCAATCCTGCCAGTCTGCGGATGGCGACGGCCTTCATAGATCGTACGAGCTGAATTCACCTGGGCCGCAGTCAGGCAGTCCGTGGTCTGGCCGACCTTGCACTGCAGACGGGAAGGATCAAATTTGCAGGCCCCCGGGTCGCGAATGAAGGCCTCACCGCCACACTGGGCCAGGGCGGCCTTTTGCAGCAGCTGGAGTTGGGGCGCGCCCAGATAGCCTCCGGGCCTGGCCAACGCCTGCTGGTTTGCTGCGCCGATCCCGAACAGCCGGCTCATGTAGTTGGCTGGCGCACCGGCGACGATGCCGTCGAAATCGGCGGGGAACCGCTGGGCCATCATCAGGGCCTCGCGGCCCCCGTCCGAGCAGCCAAAGAAGTAGGAGGTCTGCGGGCCGCCGCCCTTCTGGGCCTTGATGAGCGTTTTGGCGATGTCGGCGGTTTCCTTCAGTGAGCGCCAGCCGAAATCCACCAGCTTCTCCGGATAGCCCAGCGCCCAGGACGCCGAGGTCCCGGCCGCCTGGTGGCCATTGTCGGTGCCCGCCGCCGCATAACCGCCCGCCGCCGTGGCTTTGAGACGACCCGAGGCGATCGACCCCGCGAACCCGCCGTTGCCGATCTGAACGAACTTGCCATTCCAGGCGCCGCCCGCCGGGATCCAGACTTCAATCCGGATGTCCGATGTAGAGGTCGGCCGACTGGTGACCGAGACCTTGCACAGCGCCACGACGCCGGAGGTTTCCAGGCTTGCGGCGGTGACCTCTGCATGATCGAGCTTGACGCCCATGAGGTCTGCACAGGCCATTTCGGCTCGGGCTAAACCCGGTGTCGCAACGGCCAGCGCTGCGCCGAGCGCCATCATCACCCATTTCATCCCGGAATCCCCCCGTACCGTTTGTTGGAATGAGTTGATCACAGGTGAGCGAATTGGGAAACCAGAGACGACAAAGGCCCCGACTTGCCGTCGGGGCCTCGCCATTTCAGGGCTTGCAGATCGGAACCTAGTTCCGGAAGACCGCCGCCATGGAAGAGTCCTCGGCGATCTGCCGAAGCTGCTGCAGCTCGTTGCGACCCACCACCATGTGGTGGACTTCATCGGGGCCGTCGGCGATGCGCAGGGTGCGGGTGCTGGCGTACATGCGCGCCAGTGGGGTGTGTTGCGACACGCCCAGGGCGCCATACATCTGGATCGCCTGATCGATGATCTTGCAGACCCGCTCGGGCACCATGGCCTTGACCATGTGGATCCAGACGCGGGCTTCGCGGTTGCCCAGTACGTCCATGGCTTTGGCGGCTTTCAGAACCATCAGGCGCATAGCTTCGATCTCGATCCGCGCACGGCTGACGATCTCGAGGTTGCCGCCCAGCTGGATGATCGGCTTGCCGAACGCGACGCGGGTCATGCCGCGCATGACCAGCAGGTCCAGAGCCTTTTCCGCCGAGCCGATCGCGCGCATGCAGTGGTGAATACGACCGGGACCCAGACGAAGCTGGCTGATCTCGAAACCACGGCCTTCGCCCAGCAGTATGTTCGACGCCGGCACCCGGGCATTGTTGAACCTGATGTGCATATGGCCGTGCGGCGCATCGGGGTCGCCGAACACATGTTGGCCACCGACGATTTCCACGCCCGGCGTGGGCAGCGGCACCAGGATCTGCGACTGCTGAAGCTGGGGCGGATCATTCTCGCCGCCTGTCCGCACCATGCAGATCATGATCTTGCAGCGCGGACTGCCGGCGCCGGAGATGTAGTGCTTCTCGCCGTTGATGATGTACTCGTTGCCCACCAGCACCGCCCGGGTGTCGATGTTCTTGGCGTCGGAGCTGGCGGTGTTCAGCTCGGTCATGCAGTAGGCTGAGCGGATCTTGCCCTCCAGCAGAGGCTCCAGCCACTGCTTCTTCTGCTCCGGCGTGCCAACCCGCTCCAGCACTTCCATGTTACCGGTGTCAGGCGCAGCGCAATTCATGATCTCGGAGGCCAGGCGCACCTTGCCCAGTTCGACCGCGATGTAGGCGTAGTCCAGATTCGAGAGGCCTTCACCGGTTTCCGCGTTCGGCAGGAAGAAGTTCCAGAGGCCTGCGGCCTTGGCCTTTTCCTTGGCCGCTTCCAGCACTTCGAGCTGGCCCGGCGCATACTGCCAGGGATCAGGGCGCCCTTCGCCCAGCCGGTGCCACTCCTCGGAAGCCGGCTCGGCGACGTCCTGGATGAACGCCTTGACGGCGTTGAACAGGGGCAACGCCTTGTCGGACATGCGCAGGTCGTTGAGTTCGTCCTGCGGGCTTAACTTGAAGCCGGACTGCGCTTTGGTCTGGGTTTCGCTCATCGCTTTAGTCTGGGTCTCGCTCATCGGATGTCTCCCATTGCATATGTTGGTCAGGGCTCGGGTCGCCGGCCCTGTGGTCAGTGTCGCCGCACGACAGCGCGCGCAGCGATTGATCGAGAGCTTTGGATCATTTTCGCCGGGAATCAAACAAACGTTTTAAGACGTGGGCGCGGGCCTGGGACCCACACCGGCCAGGGTCACTACTTCGACGGCGCCTTTGCCGCCATCGGACAGACTGCCGCCATGAGGGCCTCATTGTCCGGGCCATCGGCCTTCTTCGGCGATTGCAGACGCCAGCCGGCCTTTTCCTCGAAGGGGGCAGACGGCTTGTAGGATCCGATCATGATCATGTTCTTGTTGGCGCAATCCAGAGCCACGATATTGCCGACGCCATCGGACTTGCCAGGACCGGCCGGACCCAGCTTGGCTTCCGGCTTTGAGACGGCCTGCATGACCACCAGGCGCCCTGTCTGGCGATCACGATAGGTATAGTCGCCATCAAAGGACCAGGCGGTGCCGTTCGGCCCATCGATGTATTTGGTCCAGGTCTCGGCGGAGGCGGCGCTGGTCACGGCAAGGGCGGCGACAACAGCGATCGCAAGGGCGCGGCGCATAGGTATTCTCTCCAACGGTCTTCTGTTTCGTTTCTCGCGCGAACCCTAGCGGCGCATTCGTCGCGGTCCAGAGAAAATGGCGCCGCCGGTCGCGCACTCGGGATGTGTACGGCGCCTAAGCCGCCCGATTCGCCGGCTTCGCAAAGGCGCGCTCGTTCTCGGCGATATAGTCCCGCGTGATCGGGAGCACGTCCACGCGCTTGGCCAGCTGAATCTGCCAGATGTACTGCCGTCGCGCGCGGAAGCTCTGCTCGGCGATACCCAGATAGAACTCGAACATCCGGCAGAACCGCTCGTCGTAGAGCTCGGCGATATCGGCGCGTGCGGCCTCGAATCGGACGCGCCAGTGTCGGATGGTCTCGGCGTAGTGCAGGCGCAGGATCTCCACGTCTGTGACGATCAGGCCCGCCCGCTCGATGGCGGGCATCACCTCTGAGAGTGAAGGACTATAGCCGCCGGGAAAGATGTACTTGTCGATCCAGCCGTTGGTGACGCCGGGCTCCGGCCGACCGATGGAGTGAACCAGGCCGACCCCATCGTCCTTCATCAGGCGCGCAACGCCATCGAAATACGCCTGATAGTTGGGCCTACCGACAGCCTCGAACATCGCCACCGACAATACCCGGTCGTAGGTCCCCTGCAGGTCCCGGTAGTCCGTCAGTGAGAAGCGGGCCTTGTGGGCCAAGCCCTTGGCCTCGGCACGGGCCTTGGCGATCTTGAGCTGTTCGATGGAGAGCGTGATGGCGTCGACTTCGACATCTGAATCCTCGACCAGCTGCAGCGCCAGCCCGCCCCAGCCGCAGCCGATCTCGACCACGCTCTGGCCGGGTTGCAGATTCAATTTGGCGGCGATGTGCCGTTTCTTGGCCAGCTGGGCTTCTTCCAGTGTCATGTCGGGTCGTTCGAAATAGGCGCAGGAGTACTGCATGTCCTCGTCCAGAAACCGCCTGTAGAGGTCATAAGAGAGATCATAGTGATGAGCCACATTGCGCAGCGACTGAACGCGATTGTTGGCCTCGCGGATCGTCCGACGCAGCCAGCGACGGATCGGACCCCGCCGTTTCTTTTTCTTGTACTCGGCATTGGTGCCGATGAGGTCGATGAAGGCGCCGATCTCGCCCTGCTCCAGCACCAGCCCGCCGTCCATATAGGCCTCGCCGACACCCAGGCCCGGGTTTGTGGCGATCCGCGCCGCCCAGCTGTTGGAGGTGACCCGCGCGGTAAGCGCCGGCCCGGAACCGTCGCCCAGCTTCAGTGTTTGTCCGCCGGGCAGTCTGATCGTCAGGTCGCCGACCCGAACCACGTTCTGAAGAACCGATTGCAAATTCACCGAAGGACTCCCACCTGAGGCGGCAGAATAGGAACCGCAGCTGAAAAGCCAACCCGGCACGGGCAAAGCTGGCGCGCCTGCCTTGACTCCCGGGGCTGTCCTACCTAACTCCAGCCTGACGTTGGCACTCAAGGGTGGCGACTGCTAACAGCGGTGCCCCTCCAGGCCCGTCAGAGCATTCAAACCGTCTCGCACGGAATCAGAGAGAGAAGACACATGGCGTTTCGTCCCCTGGGAGATCGCGTGCTCGTGGAGCGCGTCGAGGAAGAAGAGAAGACCAAGGGCGGGATCATCATTCCCGACACTGCAAAGGAAAAGCCGCAGGAAGGCAAAGTGATCTCCACCGGCCCCGGCGCCCGCGACGACAGCGGCAAGGTCCAGCCTCTCGACGTCAAGGCTGGCGACCGCATCCTGTTCGGCAAGTGGTCCGGCACAGAGGTCAAGCTTGATGGCAAGGACCTGCTGATCATGAAGGAAAGCGACATCCTGGGCGTCGTTTCCTAACCGACCTTCACATTCCCTCTATTCAGAAAAAGAGAACCCAACATGGCTGCGAAAGACGTCTATTTCGCCTCCGACGCGCGCGATCGTATGCTGCGCGGCGTCAACATCCTCGCCAACGCCGTCAAGGTGACCCTGGGCCCCAAGGGCCGCAACGTGGTCATCGAGAAGTCCTTCGGCGCCCCGCGCTCCACCAAGGACGGCGTCTCGGTCGCCAAGGAAATCGAACTGGCTGACCGCTTCGAGAACCTCGGCGCCCAGATGATCCGCGAGGTCGCCTCCAAGACCAACGACAAGGCCGGTGATGGCACCACCACCGCGACCGTGCTGGCCCAGGCCATCGTCGTCGAGGGTCTGAAGTCGGTGGCCGCCGGCATGAACCCGATGGACCTGAAGCGCGGCATCGACAAGGCGGTCGCCAAGGTCATCGAAGAGATCAAGGCGACCTCCAAGAAGGTCTCCGACAACTCCGAGATCGCCCAGGTTGGCACCATCTCCGCCAACGGTGACGTGGAAGTGGGCGAGATGATCGCCAGGGCCATGGCCAAGGTCGGCAACGAGGGTGTCATCACCGTCGAGGAAGCCAAGACCGCCGAGACCGAACTCGACGTCGTCGAAGGCATGCAGTTCGACCGCGGCTACCTGTCGCCCTACTTCATCACCAACCCCGAGAAGATGGAGGCCGACCTCGAAGAGCCGATGATCCTGCTCTTCGAAAAGAAGCTCTCCTCGCTGCAGCCCCTGCTGCCGGTGCTGGAAGCCGTGGTCCAGTCGGGCAAGCCCCTGCTGATCATCGCCGAGGACGTCGAGGGCGAAGCCCTGGCCACCCTGGTGGTCAACAAGCTGCGCGGCGGCCTGCGGGTCGCGGCCGTCAAGGCGCCGGGCTTCGGCGATCGCCGCAAGGCGATGCTGGAAGACATCGCGATCCTGACCGGCGGTCAGCTGATCTCGGAAGACCTGGGCATCAAGCTCGAGAGCGTCACGCTCGAAATGCTGGGCCGCGCCAAGAAGGTCACCATCACCAAGGACGACACCACCATCGTGGACGGCTCGGGCGACAAGAGTGACATCGAAGGCCGCATCTCGCAGATCAAGCGTCAGATCGAGGACACGACCTCGGACTACGACAAGGAAAAGCTGCAGGAACGCCTGGCCAAGCTGGCCGGCGGCGTTGCCGTGATCCGCGTCGGCGGCTCGACCGAAGTCGAAGTGAAGGAAAAGAAGGACCGCGTCGACGACGCCCTGAACGCGACCCGCGCGGCCGTGGAAGAAGGCATCGTCCCCGGCGGCGGCGTCGCCCTGCTGAAGGCCTCCAAGATTCTGGATGGCTTCAAGGGTGACAACGACGACCAGGAAGCCGGCGTCGCCATCGTGCGTCGCGCGCTGCAGGCCCCGATCCGTCAGATCGCCGAGAACGCCGGCGTCGAAGGCTCGATCGTGGTCGGCAAGGTGCTCGAGAACAGCTCGGCCACCTTCGGCTTCAACGCCCAGACCGAAGAATACGTCGACCTGGTCAAGGCCGGCGTGATCGACCCGGCCAAGGTTGTACGTACGGCTCTGCAGGATGCGGCTTCGGTCGCCGGCCTGTTGATCACCACGGAAGCTGCGATCGTCGAGGCCCCCAAGAAGGGCGGCGGCGGCGGTGGCGGCGGCATGCCCGGCGGCGGCATGGGCGGCATGGGCGATATGGACTTCTAGTCACCGTAGAAGCTGTCATCCCGGCCAACGTAGCGGCGTAGCCGCGAAGGCCGAGCCGGGATCAAAGATCGAGGGCGGGATCGGAAGGTCCCGCCCTTTTTCTATGTTGCGATCAGCGCCGGGTCTGCTGGTCGTCCCGGAGCACCAGCCCCCCGATCCAGCTGGAGACTCCGGTGACAATGGCGACCAGGCAACCTGCCAGCAGGCCGTCAATCCTGAATCCCGGCACCAGCCAGGCCACCAGGCCTATCATCATCGCGTTCACCACCAGCAGGAACAGGCCCAGTGTCACGATGGTGATCGGCAGCGTCAGGATGAACACCACCGGGCGCACAATGGCGTTGACCACCCCCAGCAGCATGGCCGCAATGATCAGGGCGCCGGTTGTCCTGACATCGACCCCGGGTACGACCTCGGAGGCGACCCACAGGCCGAGGGCGGCGAACACCGCGCGGACGAGGAACTTGGCAAGCATCTGCGTGTCTCCCGGGAGCCAGGACCGTCAGCCTAGCTCCTGAACGCCCCGTCCGGCCACTATCTTGAGGCTCGCCGCCCGAAAGAACACAATTCAAAGAACAATGGTCTGTTTACATATATCGCTTAGGACAGATCCTGTCAGACGTCCAAGTAGGCTTCCGGCGCCGCACGGGGAGTGCGCTCAGGTGCTCATGAGGTTCCGCAACCTTCTGGACGAACGACTGGACGCGGTGGCCGCCACCTCGTGCGACACGCTGTTGGCGCGCGCCCTGATCGCTCTGATTTGCGGAATCCTGCTGGGCGTGAATGTCGACCTTGCAGAGGCTCTGATCTGGGGAGGCGGCTATGTCGTCAGTGAAGCGCTGATCATGGTGGTTTGCCGCAACGCGGTGGCCGGCGGCGCGCTGGCGCCCTTCAACCGCATCGCCTATCTTCTCGTTCTGCTTGGCGCCGGGGCCCTCTGGACCCTGATGGGCGTCCTCTACTGGTGGGCAGGCGGTGAGGCTTTCCGGCTGGTCGCCTTCGCTATCCTGGCCGGTGTTCTGGTGCATGCCCAGTGCTTCTGTTTTCGCGCTCCGGTCGCCCTGGCCGCGCTGATGATCCCGCCGACATTGGCCCTCATCGCCCTGCCGCTTTCTGATGGTAACTATTCGGGGCGCCAGCGCCCACGCCAACATGCGCTCCGCCGCCGCGCTTGAGGTCGCCCAGCGCGATGCGGTCGCGGCCAACAACGCCAAATCCGAATTTCTGGCCGTGATGAGCCATGAGCTCCGCACGCCACTGAACGGTGTTCTGGGCATGGCGCGGGCCCTGCGCCGAACGGATCTGGACACACGGCAGGCTGGCTACGTCGACACCGTCCTGCGCTCAGGCGACAGCCTGCTCACCATGCTCAACGATTTGCTGGATCTCGCCAAGATCGAGGCCGGGCATCTTGAGCTGGATGTCGTGGCGTTCGACCTGGGGGCCGCCGGCGCCCAGACCGTCGAGCTCTGGTCCGAGATCGCGACCGCCAAGTCCCTCGCCCTGACCTGTCATGTCGACCCGGACCTGCCTGAAGCGCTGCTGGGCGACGAGACGCGGGTACGCCAGATCATCCTCAACCTGATTTCCAACGCCGTGAAATTCACCCGCGAGGGCGAGGTTCGGCTCGAACTGCGCCAGGCGCCCGGTGCCGATGGCGATGGCGGCGTCGCGATTGTGGTCAGCGACACCGGCATTGGCATGACCCCCGAACAGGTGGCGCTGATTTTCCGTCCCTTTGCCCAGGCCGAGGTCTCAACGACCCGTCACTACGGCGGCACCGGGCTGGGTCTCTCGATCTGCCGAACCCTGGCCAAGATGATGGGCGGAGAAATCTGTGTCGAAAGCGAGCCCGGCGTAGGATCCAGTTTCCACGTCTGGTTGCCGTTGCCAGCAACCCAGGTGGCGGAACCGCCAGCTACCCAACCTGCCGCCCTCCTGACCTGCAAGGTGCTAGTCGCCGATGACAATCCGGTCAACCTGGCTGTGGCGCGCGCGATCCTGGAGGCTGCCGGAGCCACGATCGAGACGGCCAACAACGGCAGTCAGGCGCTGGACCGGCTGCGATCAGGCGGCTTCGACCTGGTGCTGATGGACCTGCACATGCCCATTATGGACGGTGTCGAGGCGCTCAGCCGGTTGCGCGATGGCCAGGCCGGACGCGCCGACATTCCTGTGATCGCCCTGACTGCCGACGCGATGTCGGGCGAGGCAGAGCGTTTGCAGGGCCTTGGCTTCAACGCCCTGCAGGCCAAGCCGGTGCAGCCCGCTGCGCTGATCAGCGCCATCGCCGACGCGTTGAACGCTGCCCCGGCCACCGTCAGGTCCGAGGCTGCGGCCTAGCTGTCGAGGGCTTCCATCGTCGGGACCGTCGGCTTGAGACGCCCTCCGATCCTTATCGGCTCTATGCGGCGCGCCAGCCCCGTGGCCGGATCGGTTTCCACAAACACCCCGCAGACTGTCGCGGGGCCTTCTGCTGGCTTGTAGCGGCCACCGGAGATACGGGTGGTGAAGCGCCGCAGCGGCTCCTCCTTCTGGTTACCGATCACGCTGTCGTAGTCGGCGCAGGCACCGGCGTCGGTCTGATAGGCGGTACCGCCTGGCAGGATCTGTGCGTCGGCGGTGGGCACGTGACTGTGGGTGCCCACCACCAGGGTCGCCCGGCCATCGCAGAAATGGCCCATGGCCATCTTTTCCGAAGTGGCTTCGGCGTGCATATCGACGATGATGGCGTCGGCGACCGCGCCCAGCGGGCAGGCGTCCAGTTCCGGGTCCACGGCGGCAAACGGATCATCCAGCGCGTCCATGAACACCCGGCCCAGCAGGTTGATCACCAATATGCGCTTGCCGTCAGGTGTGTCGAACAGCTGCGAGCCCCGACCCGGCGCGCGCGAGAAGGCGGAATAGTTGAGCGGGCGGATCAGCCGAGGTTCCCGGACGATATAGGTCATCGCCTCCTTCTGGTCCCAGGAATGGTTGCCCAGCGTCAGGCAATCGGCGCCGGCGTCGAACAGCTCGCGCGCCGTCGCCTCGGTGATCCCGAAGCCGGCCGCCGCGTTCTCGGCGTTGATGATGACGAATTCGAGCTCGAGCGCCCGGCGCAGGCCGGGCAGGTGCTCGGCCAGACCCTCGCGCCCCGAGCGACCGACCACATCTCCGAAAAAGGCAAATCTCATAGGTCACTACTAGAGACTTCCTTGCCGGGATCAAATCGAAGCGTGACGGAGCCTTCACCCGACAGTTGCCGAAGCGCCTGAAAGCAGGGCTAATCCCGCCCAGACGAACGGGAGACGACCATGATCCGGATCGCAGGCGCCATCCTGGCCGCAACCCTGCTGACAACGCCCGCTGTGGCTCAATCGGTGTCTGTGAAAACATCTGCCGGCGTTGTGGTCGGGCAGGCCAGCGACCGAGCCAACGCCTTCCTGAATATCCCCTTCGCTGCGGCACCGGTAGGCGACCTTAGGTGGGCCCCGCCGCAGCCGGCGCCCGCCTGGACCGGCGCGCGGGATGCCACCAGGGCCGGGCCGTCCTGTCCGCAGCCGATGCTGCCAAACAACATGCCCAATGGCGGTGGCGCCAACGGACCGGTCAGCGAAGACTGTCTGCAGCTCAACATCTTCACCCCCAAGGCCGCCAGGGGCGCACCGGTCATGGTCTGGGTTCACGGTGGGAGCCACAGGACCGGCGCAGGTTGGGTCTACGACGGCCAGAATTTCGCCCGCGACGGGGTCGTGGTCGTCTCGATCAACTACCGGCTGGGCGCGCTCGGCTATTTCGCCCATCCGGCGCTCACCAGGGCTGCAGGCGGCCAGCCCACCGGCAACTTCGGCTTGATGGATCAGGTGGCCGCCCTGAGATGGGTCCAGAAGAATATCGCCGCGTTCGGCGGCGATCCCCGCAACGTGACAGTGTTTGGCGAGAGTGCGGGCGGCATGAGCATTCTGTCGCTGCTGGCGACCCCGTCGGCCAGGGGCCTCTACGCCAAGGCCATCGTCCAGAGCGGCGCCGGCTGGTTCGAGCCGAAAACCCTGGCCGACAAGGAGAAGGAGGGCACCGCCGCGCTCGCCAGGCTCGGCGTCGCCGAAACCGCCACGGCCGCCGACCTTCGCGCTATCCCCGTCGGAAAACTGGTCCCGGTGAACGGCGACTACCAGCCCTTCATCGACGGCAAGCTTATGACCGAGACGGCTTCCCAGTCGCTGGCGCGCGGCCGGTTTGCGGATGTGCCCTTGATGATCGGCTCCAATTCCGGCGAAGACTCCCTGATGGGTCCGGCGAAACAGACGATGGCGGCCCTGGCCCGTTTCGGCGCGGAGGCGCTGAAGCCCGCCTATCCGGAGGAGGCCGCGAAGGGAGAAGACACCCTGGCGCGCGCCATGTTCACCGATCGCTTCATGGGCGGCCCGGCGCGCTGGGTGGCGGCGAAGGCCTCTGCAGGCAAACCCGCGTGGCTCTACTATTTCTCCTACGTGGGCACCCGATACCGTCCCGCGGTGACGACCTCGGCCCATGCCGCCGAGATCCAGTACGTCTGGGAGTACTGGGGCCGGCGTACGCCGATGAGCGTGGTGTCCGACGAAGACCGCGCCATGGCCAGCCTGATGCACGCCTGCTGGGTGTCGTTCGCCAGAACCTCGACGCCAAAGTGCGGCGCCGAAGCCTGGCCGGCCTATGACGCGATATCCGATCGGCTCATGGAGTTCGGCGCTTCCAGCGGCGTGCGGGTGGGTTTGCGCAAGACCCAGCTGGACGCCCAGCAGGCCGCGGCGCTGCCGGGGTTGAAGCTGGCGAAATAGCCGCCGGTTTCGGCGCAGCTCTTGACGTAGGGGGGCGAGGCAGGGTGCTTAGCCCGGTACTCGCGCCAGGAACCCGATCCATGCCCAAGACGCCGCAGGCTGATGCGATCGTGCTCTTCGGCGGCACAGGCGATCTTGCGCGTCGTATGCTTCTGGCGTCGCTGTACTTCCTGGACGCCGACGGCTTCCTGCCGGAGGGCTTTCGGATCGTCGCAACCGCCCGCGCCGCAATGACCCGCGACGCCTTTGTGGCGCTGACCCACAAGACGCTGACCGACCGTCCCGAGGGTATAACCGACGAGGTTTGGGTCCGTTTCTCCGCACGCCTCGACTATGTGGGCGCTGACGCCACCACCATCGAGGGCGCCACCCGGATAAAGACCGCGCTGGGCGGCGCGACACGGCCCTTCTTCTATCTGGCCATCTCGCCCAGTCTGTTCGAGCGTGTCTGCGCGGCGCTGTCGGGGGCCGGGCTAGCGACGTCCGCCTCGCGCATCGTGCTGGAAAAACCCATCGGGCGCGATCTGGAGACCTCGCGCCACATGAACACGGCGCTGGGCGAGATTTTCGACGAAGACCAGATTTTCCGGATCGATCACTATCTGGGCAAGGAAACCGTCCAGAACCTGATCGCCCTGCGCTTCGCCAACACCCTGTTCGAGCCGCTGTGGAACAACCTGACCATCGACCACGTGCAGATCACCGTGGCCGAGACCGAGGGCGTCGGCGAGCGTTGGCCCTACTACGATGAGTACGGCGCGCTGCGCGACATGCTGCAGAACCACATGCTGCAACTGCTGTGCCTGGTGGCCATGGAGCCGCCGGCCGACATGGAGCCGGACTCGGTCCGTAATGAGAAGGTCAAGGTGTTGCGGTCCCTGCGCCGTTTCACGCGAGTGGAAGCGACCGAAAAGTCTGTCCGGGGCCAATACACACCGGGTGTCGTGATCGGCAAAACCGCCGCCGGCTACGAGGCCGAACGCGGTCAGGCCAGCGATACCGAGACCTTCGTGGCCCTTCGCGCCGACATCGACAACTGGCGCTGGGCTGGCGTGCCGTTCTTCCTTCGAACGGGAAAACGCATGCCGGAAAAGCGCACCCAGATCGCCATCCAGTTCAAGCCGGTGCCGCACTCGATCTTCGGCCAGGCGGCGAACCACGACCTCGTGGCCAACCGCCTGATCATCGACCTGCAACCGGACGAGGACATCCGCCTCAGCCTGATGAACAAGGCCCCCGGCCTCAGCCAGGGCGGCATGCGGATGCAGTCCCTGCCGCTGTCGCTCAGCCTGCTGCGCACCTACGAGGGTGCAGGCGGGCGCCGCCGCATTGCCTATGAGCGTCTGTTGCTGGACGTGATCCATGGCGACGCAACCCTGTTCGTCCGCCGCGACGAGGTGGACGAAGCCTGGCGCTGGGTCGACGGCGTCGCCGACGCCTGGGCCGACGCCCACATGACGCCCAAGCCCTACGCCGCCGGCAGCTGGGGACCCCAGGATGCCTTTGCGCTGATCGCACGGTTTGGCCGGGCCTGGTCGGATTGAGCCGCCATGCTCGAGCGCTATCCCGCGTCGGAAGAGCTGTCGGCAGTAGCGGTCGACGCCATCGGGACAGCCTTGTCCGAGGCTGTAGCCTGCCGGAGAACGGCTTCACTGGTCGCCACCGGCGGACGATCCCCCGGGGCAATCTATGACCGCCTCAACCTCGCCGACGTGGACTGGCCCCGGATCACCGTAACGCTATCTGACGATCGCTGTGTGAGCGAGGATCACCCCGACTCCAACGCCCGCCTGGTGCGCTCTCGGCTGCTGAAGGGTCGCGCCGCGGCGGCGCGGTTCCTGCCGCTCTGGCCGGCCCCCGAAACCGCGGCTCTGCGGCCGCTCATGCCCTTCGACGTTGTCATGCTGGGCATGGGCGAGGACGGCCACATCGCTTCGCTGATCCCCGGCGATCCTGGCCTGGAGGACGGTCTGAACACCGTCGAGCTTCTTCGCGACGTGCCCGCCGGCCTGGGAAGTCCCCCGCTGGCGCGGATCACCCTTACGCTCACAGCGATTTTGAACTCACGCGCCATCTTCCTCTTGATCGCCGGTGAGCCTAAGCGCGAGGTGATTTCGCGTGCGCTGGCCGGTGAGGACCTGCCCGTCAGTCGCCTGATCAAGCGGGCTGGCGACCGCCTGCGCATCTTCTGGACGCCCGGAGCCTGAGACCATGCATTCCGTCACCGCCGCGGTCACCGCCCGCATCGTGGAGCGCAGCCGCGAGACCCGCGCCGACTATCTGGAACGCATGGAGGCGGCGCGTCAGGCCGGGCCCGGCAGGGGCAAGCTGTCCTGCGCCAACTGGGCCCATGCCTTCGCCGCCTCGCCTGACGGCGACAAGCAGCAGATGCGCAATCCAACCGCGCCCAACATCGCCATCGTCTCGGCCTACAACGACATGCTCTCGGCGCATCAGCCCTATGAGCGGTTCCCCGAGATCCTGCGCCAGGCGGCCCGCGAGGTCGGTGCCACGGCCCAGTACGCCGGCGGCGTGCCCGCCATGTGTGACGGGGTGACGCAGGGCCGGCCCGGTATGGAGCTGTCGCTGTTCTCCCGCGACGTGATCGCCATGGCGACGGCGGTCGCGCTGACCCATGACGCTTTCGACGCTTCTGTACTGTTGGGTATTTGTGACAAGATCGTGCCGGGGCTGTTTATCGGCGCCGCCGCCTTCGGACATCTGCCCGCGATCTTCGTTCCATCGGGGCCGATGACGTCGGGGATCTCGAACGCCGAGAAGGCCCGGGTGCGGGGGCTCTACGCCGAGGGCAAGGCCACGCGCGATGAGTTGCTCGACTCCGAGATGAAGTCCTACCACGGCCCCGGCACCTGCACCTTCTACGGCACCGCCAACACCAACCAGATGATGATGGAACTGACGGGGCTGCACCTGCCCGGCACCGCCTTCGTGTCGCCCAACACTCCGCTACGTGACGCCCTCACCGCCGCCGCGCCGAAACGGGCCGTCGCGATCCGGGACGGCGGCGATGACTACACACCGTTTTCGGCTGTGGTGGACGCAAAGAGCATCGTCAACGCCATCGCAGGCCTCATGGCGACCGGCGGGTCGACCAACCACACCCTTCACATCCTGGCGATGGCGCGGGCGGCCGGGATCCTGGTCACGTGGGAGGACTTCGACGATCTGAGCCGGGTGACACCCCTGATCGCCAGGGTTTATCCCAACGGCACGGAAGACGTGAACGCCTTTCACGCGGCCGGCGGAATGAGCTTTGTGACCCGCACCCTGCTGGATGCAGGCCTGGTCCATGACGATGTGCGCACGGTCGCCGGTGCGGGCCTGCGCCGCTACATCCAGGAACCCTTCCTAGACGGCGGCAAGCTGGTCTGGCGCGACGGGCCGGCGGTCAGCCTCAACCGCGATATTCTCAGACCCGTCGACGATCCCTTCCAGCCCGAAGGGGGCATGCGGCTGCTGACCGGCCCGCTGGGGCGGGGCGTGATCAAGACCTCCGCCGTGAAACCCGAGCACCGGATCATTGAGGCGCCCGCCCTCGTGTTCGACGATCAGGACGACCTGCTGGCCGCCCATGGGCGTGGCGAGCTCAACCGCGACTTCATCGCCGTAGTCCGGTTCCAGGGGCCCCGCGCCAACGGAATGCCGGAACTTCATTCTCTTTCGCCCCCGCTTGGCGTTCAACTCGACAAGGGGTTCAAGGTGGCCCTGGTCACGGACGGCCGCATGTCAGGCGCCAGCGGCAAGGTGCCGGCTGCGATCCATATGACCCCGGAGGCCTCGGTCGGCGGGCCGTTGGCCTACATCCGCAATGGTGACATCCTGCGTCTCGACGCCGAGGGCGGAACGCTCGAAATCCAGATCGACGTGCGAGAACTGATGAGCCGCGAACGCGCGGTAGCGCCGCGCCCGGCTTCCGGCTATGGCCGCGAGCTCTTTGGCTGGATGCGCCGCGCGGCGGGTCCGGCGGACACCGGCGCATGTGCGCTGTTCGAGGACGCCTGATGAAATCCCAATGGGTCGGCCTGGTCGGCGACGTCGGCGGCACCAATGCGCGCTTCGCGCTGGTCGACGCGCAGGGCCATGTTCGCCACCCGCGTATCTATACGTGCCGCCAGTACGCGAGCCTGGCCGATGTTGTCGTCGAGTACATCAATACGACCGCCGGCCGGAAATGCCCGCCGCG
The DNA here is from genome assembly GCF_044372605.1 of Phenylobacterium sp. Lineage (GTDB taxonomy): Bacteria > Pseudomonadota > Alphaproteobacteria > Caulobacterales > Caulobacteraceae > Phenylobacterium. The sequence continues at coordinate 16,499 of NZ_JBILRO010000006.1, read as the reverse complement.
CGCTGTCATCGCGGTGGCTGGACCGGTGCTGGACGGCGAGATCGAGTTCACCAACCTGGACTGGGTGGTGTCCGAGGGCGATCTGGTGGCCCAGTTCGAGTTTGAAGCCATATCGCTGATCAACGACTTCGCCGCCCAGGCTCTGGGGTGTCCGCAGCTTGAGGGGCCAGACCTCAGACAGCTGGGCCCGGCGGTTCCCAGAAGCCACCTTTGCCCCGTGCTGGCGCTCGGCGCCGGGACGGGCTTTGGCGTCGCAGCCCTGGCCCGGAGCGAACGCGGCGACATCACCATCCCCACCGAGGGCGGTCACTCCGGTTTCGCGCCCTGCGACGAGGTCGAGGTTGAGGTCTGGCGCCGCCTGCAGGCCCAGCACGGCCGGGTCTCCATCGAGCGCGTCCTCTCCGGCCAGGGGCTCTATGACCTCTACTGCGCCCTGGCGGACATGCAGGGCAAACCCGCCGCGCTTGCGGACGAGATGGCGGTAACCACCGAGGGTCTGGTGGGCGATGTCCTGGCCGCCGAAACCCTGGACCGGTTCTGCGGTATCCTGGGTGGCGTCGCTGGCAACCTGGCCCTGACCTTCGGCGCGCGTGGCGGCGTCTACGTCTCGGGCGGCATCGCCCCGCGCATCGCCGACCGCATGGCCAAGGGCGTCTTCCGCGCCCGCTTCGAGGACAAGGGCCGGCTGTCAGACTATGTGAAGGCCATTCCGACCTACCTTGTCTTACACCCCTACCCCGCCATCATTGGCGCCGCGCGGAAGCTGGAACAGATGGAGCGGCTGTAGGCGGCGGGTCCTGAATCGCCGGCTCCGATGAAGATCCGTCAGCCGAACTCGGGCGCTTCTGCAATGATGGAAGGCCGACCTTGCGCGGGTCAGGCAACGGAACCGATGGCCGACGTGGCGATCTGCTCCGCCAACATCGTTCCAGACTTCCAGGCCGCTTCAACCCGGGCGCCGATAAACCAGTCGCCGCAGAGGCCAAGCCGACGGTCGGCATCCCAAACGGCGCCGGAGCCTTCCACGCCAGAGCGCGCATACCGCCATCGATGGGTGCTCAAGGCGATGGGTGGCGGCAGCGTCAATTCCAGCTGCGCCGAAAGCGCTGCGGACAGCTCGCTGGCAACCCAGTCTGGGTCATCCTCGAGATGCTGGCTTGACCAGTCCGGTGTCGCCTGCAGGACCCATGCCTCGGGCCCGGTCCGGCCTGGCTTGGAATTGTTCCGCGCCGCCCACCCAAGCACGTCGGCTTCCGTTCCACGCAAGCAGTTTCGAAGGGTCGGCAAGGCATCGCCAAACGCCAGCATCACCGTCCAGCACGGCGCCGCAGGCGCGGCCCGGGCCCGCGCCGCGAGGTCTGGTCTTACCGGCCCAACGAGAGCCGCTGCCTGCTCTGCCGGCAGCGCAAGGACCACTGCATCCACCTCGAGCGACGACCCGGTTTGCGTGGAAAGCCGCCAGCCCTCGGCAAGCGGCGACAGTCCGATGACCTGGGCTCCCCAATGCACTGCAAAGGGCTTCGCCATCTCACGGATGGGCGCATTCATCCCGGGAACGCCGACGAAGGCGTCCTCGCCCGCTACAATCCATGGCGCGACACATCCCGCCGCGATCAGGCCGTCCACCCGGGCTTGAAAACCAGGATCCCGAGCGGTGAAATACTGGGCCCCGTGATCGAATGTCGCCTCGCCTGCGCTGGTCGCAACCCGGCGCGTGGACATTCGGCCGCCAGGACCGCGGCCCTTGTCCAGCACGGTGATCAACTGCCCCTGTCCCGCCAGTCCCTCGGCGCACGCCAGGCCGGCCATCCCGGCGCCCACAATCGCGATATGCATGTTTACCTGCCGCTGAACCGCGCCGAGGCGCGCTCTGTCCCATGATAGGATTTACGACCGAATGAACGGCGCGGCGTGATGTCCGCGGATCTCCCGCTATTCAAGCCCATCGAGAAACTCCGCAGCCTCGACGAGGATCGCCGCCTGGCGTTCCGCCGTCCACCCCGCAAGCGTACGGTACGGCATAGCGAGCCTCGGATTGTTTGAAAGACGGTCTTTCTGCCGAATGAGAAACGCCCAGTAGAGATAGTTGAAGGGGCATGCGTTCGGGCCTGTCTTCTGCTTCACGTCGTAGGCGCAGCCCGAACAGAAGTCCGACATTCGATCGATGTAGGCCCCCGATGCGGCGTAGGGCTTTGAAGCCATCTGGCCGCCATCCGCAAACACGGCCATTCCCAGCGTGTTGGGCATCTCAACCCATTCGAAGGCGTCAGCGTAGACCGCCAGATACCAGCGCTCGATTTCACGAGGCGAGACACCCGCCAGCAGGGCGAAATTGCCTGTCACCATGAGACGTTGAATGTGGTGCGAGTAGGCATGGCGCGCAGTATCGCTGACGGCCTCGCGCAGGCAGCGCATGGACGTGTCACCGGTCCAATAGAAGGCCGGAAGCCGGCGCGTCGCCTGGAGGGCGTTTCGCTCACCGTACTCGGGCATCAAGCTCCAGTAGACGCCTCGCACATATTCCCGCCAGCCCAGGATCTGCCGGACAAACCCCTCAACCGCGTTCAATGCGGCAGAACCAGACCGCCAGGCGCCTTCAGCGGCCTCGCAGACCTCCCGGGGCGAGAGCAGGCCAAGGTTCAGGGCCGGGGCGAGAAGCGAGTGGAAAAGGAAGGGCGCGCCTGCCCTCATGGCATCCTGGTAGTCGCCGAAGCGCGGCAGGCCCACGTCGATGAAGTCGTTCAAGGCCCGCAGTGCATCCTGCCGGCTGACAGGCCAGCCGAAGTCTTCGATCCCTCCGAAGTGATCGCTGAAGCGTTGCTCTACCAGTTCGATCACAGCCTGCGTGGTCTCATCGGGCGGGAACCGTAGCCGGGGGGGGAGGAGTGTCGATGCGGGCAAAGGCTTGCGGTTTTCCGCATCAAAGTTCCATGCGCCGCCCGTCGGTTTGTCCCCCTCCATCAAGATGTCGTGCTCGCGCCGCATTTCGCGATAAAAATGCTCCATACGCCATCCACGACGCCCTTGCGCCCAGGCCGCGAAACGGGTGCGGCTTGCAAAGAAGCGATCATCGGAGCGAATTTCGACCGGCAGGCCGGTCGAGGCGGCCCAGCCCTCGACCATCTTCAGCACCCGCCACTCCCCGGGCTCGGTCACCATCAGGCGATCCGGCGTGTGCCGAGCGACGGCGCGTCGCATCTCGGTTGTCAGGTCGCCGGTGTTATCCGGGTCTTCCAGCGTCACGTAGTCAACCGTGACCCCCGTCTGGCGCAGTTCCTCCGCAAAATGGCGCATGGCGGATAATACCAGCACGATCTTCTGCTTGTGATGCTGGACGTAGGTGTTTTCCGCCATCACCTCCATCATCAGCACGACGTCTCGTTCGGGATCGAGACCGACGAGCGCCGAGACGCCGAGGGACAGCTGATCCCCAAGAATGATCCTCAGACTGCTCATTGCGATCCCTGGAGCGGCTTTTGGAGCGTTGTGCCGACGCCCCGACAGCGTTCCGAGCAGTACTTTACGTTTGTCCAGTCCCGCGCCCACTTCTTGCGCCAGTTGAACGGTCGACCGCAGGTGACGCAGGGCTTGGACGGGAGGTCTGACTTTGATCGCATCTTGGCCATATGACTACCCTGTCTATCCCCAGGTGATCGGCGACGTAGACGATGTCAGGTGCATTCGTCCGGTCGCCACTTCTTCGCCCGCTGTGCCAAAAACCATCGCATGGTCGCCTTTAGCGCCGGGCGCAGCCCGAGAAACGCCAGATGTGCTTGGACCCACAATATGCCGGGTCGACGCCCGGGCGGCGAGCGGACGCAGGCGCGGCGGCCACCGGAAACCGGGCTCCTGAACGACCGATTTGAGTCGAAAGCGGTCCCAAATTCCGCAGCGGAAAGCGGCCGTTCGATGCGTTGATCGCGCGGGCGTCCAGCCGGAGCAAGACGTCGGGTTCTATTCCCTGGAGACCTATCGCCAGGCGAAGTCTCCGCTGCGACGCTCGGCCACCGACTTCACGCCCTCGGCAAAATCATCCGTCGCCCGCAGAGCTGTCTGCTGGATGTGCTCGTGGCCGGTCCGCTCGCGAACCGCCGCCGCCAGCTCCCCGCGCATGGTCCGGCGTGTGGCCAGCAAGGCCAGGGGCGCATTGTCCGCAATTTCCGCTGCCAGTTGCAGTGCGCCTTCGCGCAGATCTTCCAGCGGCACCACCTCGTCCACCAGACCCCAGGGCTTGCCCTCGTCGGCCTTCACCCGCCGACCACTGAGGAACATCAGCGAGGCCCGGTGCGCCCCGATCACCCGCGGCAGGGTGTGTGTGAGGCCAAAGCCGGGGTGAAAGCCCAGCTTGACGAAGTTGGCGGCGAACTTGGCGTCCGGAGACGCCACGCGGAAATCCGCCACCATGGCCAGTCCCAGCCCCGCGCCCACCGCCGCGCCCTGAACGGCCGCCACGATGGTGGTCTCGATGGAGAACAGCCGCACGGCCTGTTCATAGAGCGCCGAAATCCCGTCCATTCCGCCGGCCACGCTATCGCCCGGCGTGGTGAAATCGGCCCCGGCGCAGAAGTTCTTGCCGTCGGCCTGCAGCACGATGGCCCGCGCCTGGCGGCCGGCGTCGACCGCCTCCATGCAGTCGGCAAGGTCGCTCATCATCTCGACGGAGACGTGGTTGTTCGGCGGGCGGCTGAAGGTCACCACCGCCACATGGCCCACGATCGCGACCGTTACGTTCTCGCCCCAGGTGCTCTTCATCGTCTCGTCCCCAACAGGTTTCTCGCCACCACCCACTTATGCACTTCGGTGGGGCCGTCATAGATTCTCATGGTCCGGAGCTTTGCCTGCATCAGTTGCAGGGGCAGCTCCTTGGTCATGCCCATGGCGCCGAACGCCTGCATGGCGCGGTCCACGGTTTCATAGGCCATCTCGGTGGCGAACCATTTGATCATGCTGATCTCGGAACGCACATCGCGGCCATTGTCCTGCTTCCAGGCGCAGTCGTAGGTCATCAGGCGGGCGGCATGGATCTTGGTCGCCGCTTCCGCCACCCAGAACTGGATCGCCTGACGTTCCGACAGCGGCAGGCCGAAGGTTTTCCGCTGCGGCGCATATTCGATCACCATGTCCAGCGCGCGCTGGGCCATGCCGACCGACCATGCCGCCATCTGGATCCGCCGGGTGCCAAGCCGCACCTGCATCGGTGCAAACCCGGACCCTTCCTGACCCAGCAGCTTCCAGCCCTCGACCCGGCAGTCCTCCAGGGCGATCTCGTAGCTGTACTGTCCGCCCAGCATCGGAATGCGGCGCAGGATGTTGAAGCCCGGCGTGTCGCGATCCACCAGAAACGCCGACATCCCGCCCCGCGCGCCCTTCACCTTGTCGGTGACCGCCATCAGGATGGTGAAGTCGGACTCTGCGGCGCGTGTGATCCAGATTTTCCGGCCGTTGATCACCCAGTCGTCGCCGTCGCGGACAGCGTATGTGGTCATCCCGGCGGGGTCAGAGCCTGCACCCGGCTCGGAAATCCCGATCGCGGAACTGATCTTGCCCGCCACATAGGGCGCCAGATAGGCGTCGCGCTGACGATCGTTCACCGTGGCCATCAGCATCCGCAGGTTCGGGCTGTCTGGCGGGAGCGTGTAGGGCGTCATGCAGCGCCCCATCTCCTCCTCGACGCCGACCATGGCCAGCATCGGCAGGTCCGAACCGCCCACATCCTCTGGTGCATCCAGCCCGAACAGGCCGAGTTCGTGGGCGCGGGCGTCGAGGCGGGCGTGTTCGGCGGCGCCGATGGTCAGCCCCCGGCCCTCGGCCTCGCTGGCCATCACGGCGGCTTCCAGCGGCATCAGCTCGTCGCGGACGAACTTCTGCACCAGGTCCTTGAGCATGCGATGCTCTTCGGCGAGTTCGAAGTCCACTGGCTTCCCCTAACGCGTCATTTGTTGTTGTAGAGAACCCTTATAGCGACGCGACGACAACAGGGGAGGCATGACGTGGCGACAACCCGGACACTTGCCGACAAACCAACGGGACCGCTGTCGGGCATCCGCATCCTGGACCTGACCAGCGTGGTCAACGGCGCATACGGCACCCAGATCCTCGCCGACCAGGGCGCCGACGTTATCAAGGTCGAGGATCCCGGATCCGGTCGCGGTGATGGCGGCGATATCATGCGTTGGGCCGGCCACCTGCCCGAGGGCGCGCCGCGGGGCATGGGGCCCATCTTCTTGACCATCAACCGCAACAAGCGATCGATCCTCATCAACATGAAGTCCGAGCCGGGCAAGAAGGCGCTGGCCAGGTTGATCCGCAGTTGCGACGTGCTGACCACCTCGGTCCGCTACGACGGCATGACCCGGCTGGGCCTCAGCTACGAGGACGTGGCCGCCATCAAGCCCGACATCATCTATGTCCACGCCGCCGGTTATGGCTCGGACGGCCCCTATGCGGGCGAGCCGGCCTATGACGACCTGATCCAGTCCGCCTCGGGTATGGCCGACATCCTGCCGCGCACCGATGGCAATCCGATCCCGCGTATCCTGCCGACGCTGGTGGCCGACAAGGTCTCGGGCCTGTTCTTCTCCCAGGCCGTCACCGCCGCCCTGCTGCACAAGGCGCGCACCGGCGAGGGCCAGTTCGTCGAGGTGCCGATGCTGGAGTGCGTCACCAGCTTCCTGCTGGTCGAACATCTCTACGATCACACCTTCCAGCCGCCGACCGGTCAGTGGGGCTATCAGCGGGTGATCAACCCCAATCGCAAGCCCTTCGCCACCAAGGACGGCTACATCGGCCTGCTGCCCTACACCGACAAGCAGTGGGACCAGTTCTTCGACGCCGCCGGTGTTGGCGAGGCCGTCAAAACCGACCCGCGCTTCGCCGACTACGCCACCCGCGCCAAACACACCGTCGAGCTCTACGGCATGATCGAGACGGCCGCGGCCACCAAGACCACCCAGGAGTGGCTGGATATCCTCAAGCCCCTGTCGATCCCGGTGGTGAAGACCAACACCCTGGACGACCTGGACCACGACCCGCACCTGAACGCCGTCGGCTTCTTCGAGACCTATGACCACCCGCAGGTCGGCGCCTACCGCCAGATCAAGCCGCCGGTGAAGTTCTCCAAGTCACCCAGCAACATCCGTCGCCACCCCCCGATGCTGGGCGAACATACCGACGAGATCCTTGCCGAGATCGGCGGGGACGAGGGCTGAGTGATCCTGTGCGCGTCGTCGTCATCGGCAGTTCCGGTTCGGGTAAATCCACGTTCGGCCATCGGCTGAGCGGGGCCTGCGACCTGGCGCGCGTTGAACTGGATGCGCTCAATTGGGCGCCCGGCTGGGTGGATCGGTCGAAGACAGACCTCGAGGACTTCGTGCGCCGGGTCGAAGCCGCCATCGCGGGCGAGCGCTGGGTGACCGACGGCAACTATCGCGAAGCCATGACGCGCATCCTGCCTCGCGCCACCCACCTGATCTGGCTGGACTACTCGCGGGCCGTGGTGATGCGCCGGGTGATCCAGCGCAGTCGGCCAGCAGGAGCTGTGGCCGGGAACTGGTAACCGCGAGGACTTCCGGCGCTGGCTGAGCAAGGAGCATCCCATCCGCTGGGCCTGGGACACCTACAACCGTCGCCGCCTGCAATATGAAGCCCTGTTCGCCGAGCCCCGGCTTGCCGCCGTCTCGAAGCATCGCCTTCGCCACCCCCGCGAGGCCGAACCCCTCATCGCCAGATTGGCGGCCGACTCGCTCCTCGGCTGAACCCGCTCGCGTAGCCGGGGTCACACCGGCAGAGAATTGGAAGCACCTTGACGTTAGGAACGCCCTCGAGGGGTTGACTCACCGACCCCCGGCCTGAAGAAACCGCGCCACAACCTGACCCCGAGGAGCTCCGCCCCATGACCGTTCGCGTCGCCATCAACGGATTTGGCCGCATCGGCCGCCTGGTCCTGCGTTCGATCGTCGAACACGGCCGTACCGACATTCAGGTTGTGGCGATCAACGATCTGGGCCCGGTCGAGACCAACGCCCATCTGCTACGCTATGACAGCGTTCATGGCCGGTTCCCCGGCACAGTCACCGTCGAGGGCGACACCATTGACGTGGGCTATGGCCCGATCAAGGTGACGGCGATCCGCGATCCGAAGGATCTGCCGCACAAGGCGCTGAACGTCGACATCGCGCTGGAGTGCACCGGCCTGTTCACGGCCCGAGACAAGGCCGCCGCCCACCTGGCAGCCGGCGCAAAGCGCGTCATCATCTCGGCGCCCGGCGAGGGCGTCGACAAGACCATCGTCTTCGGCGTCAACCACGACACGCTCACCGCCGCCGACACCGTGATCTCCAACGCCTCGTGCACCACCAACTGCCTGGCCCCGGTGGCCAAGGTCCTGCAGGACCTGTGCGGCATCGAGCGCGGCTACATGACTACCGTCCACTCCTACACCGGCGACCAGCCGACGCTGGATACGATGCACAAGGACCTTTACCGCGGCCGCGCCGCCGCCATGTCGATGATCCCCACCTCCACCGGCGCCGCCAAGGCCTTGGGGCTGGTGATCCCGGCGCTGGCGGGCAAGCTGGACGGTTCGTCCATCCGCGTGCCGACGCCCAACGTCTCGGTGGTCGATCTCACCTTCGTGCCCGGCCGGGCTGTGACGGCCAAGGAAATCAACGACGCCATGAGCGCCGCGGCGGCCTCGGGTCCGCTCAAGGGCGTGCTGGCGGTGACCAACGATCCACTGGTCTCCATCGACCTGAACCACGACGCAGCCTCCTCGACCGTGGCCCTGCCGCAGACCCAGGTGATCGACGGCGGCCTCGGACGCGTGCTGAGCTGGTACGACAACGAGTGGGGCTTCTCGACCCGGATGGCGGACACCGCGCTGGCCGTGGCCAAGTTTTTCTAGAGACCGATCAAATGGCTTTCCGCACCCTCGACGACGCTGACCTCCAGGGCCGTCGCGCTCTGGTGCGGGTGGACTTCAATGTGCCGATGGAGGATGGCCTCGTCAGCGACGACACGCGTCTGCGCGCCGCCAAGCCGACGGTCGACAAGCTCCGCGCCGGCGGGGCCAAGGTGATCCTGATCGCCCACTTCGACCGGCCCAAGGGCAAGGTCGTGCCGTCCATGAGCCTCCGGCCCATCGTGGCGCCGCTGGCAAAGGTGCTGGGCGTGCCCGTCGCCTTCGCCGACAACTGCATCGGCCAGCATGCGCGTGAAGCCGTGAACGCCATGCAGCCGGGCGAGGTGCTGCTGCTGGAAAACGTGCGCTTCCACGCCGGAGAGGAAGCCAACGACCGCGAATTCGCCGACGCCCTGGCCGCCAACGGCGATCTCTATGTCAATGACGCCTTCTCGGCCGCCCACCGGGCCCACGCCTCGACGGAGGCGCTCGCCAAACGCCTGCCCGCCTATGCCGGCGAGCAGATGCGGCTGGAGCTGAACGCCCTCAACGCGGCGCTCGGCCATCCCGAGCGGCCCGTGCTGGGCATCGTCGGCGGGTCAAAGGTTTCCACCAAGCTGGATCTGCTGCGCAACCTCGTCACCAGGCTGGACAAGCTGGCCATCGGCGGCGGCATGGCCAACACCTTCCTCTATGCCCAGGGCCACGACGTCGGTGCCTCCTATTGCGAGAAGGAGCTGGCCGATACCGCCCGCGACATCATTCGGCTGGCGGGCCAGAACAACTGCAAGCTCTTCCTGCCCATCGACATTGTGGTGGCCGAACGGCTGGCACCGGGCGCACCGGCCCGCGTACGCGATATCGGCCACGTCGACGATGAGGAGCGCATCCTCGACGCTGGCCCCGAAACGGTCGAACGTCTCTGCCGGGCAATGAGCAATTCAAAGACCCTGATCTGGAACGGTCCGCTTGGCGTGTTCGAGATGCCGCCTTTCGACAAAGGCACCATGGAAGCCGCGCGCCATGCCGCCAAGCTGGCGAAGGCTGGAAAGCTGGTGGCGGTGGCCGGCGGTGGTGATACCGTCGCGGCTTTGAACGCGGCTGGCGTCTCTGACGACTTCACCTTCGTCTCTACCGCTGGCGGCGCGTTTCTTGAATGGATGGAAGGCAAGGTGCTGCCCGGCGTGGCAGCATTGAACCAATAGGAAACAGGTAAGGGGCCATGGCTCGTATTACGCTTCGACAGCTTCTCGATCATGCCGCCGAGCACGGCTATGGCGTGCCGGCGTTCAACATCAACAATATGGAGCAGGCGCTGGCGATCATGGAGGCTGCCGAGGCCACCGACAGCCCGGTGATCATGCAGGCCAGTCGCGGCGCGCGCTCCTACGCCAACGACATCGTTCTGAAGTACCTGATCGACGCCATGGCGGAGATGTATCCCCATATCCCGATCTGCATGCACCAGGACCACGGCAACAACGAAGCCACCTGCGCCACCGCCATCCAGTACGGCTTCACCAGCGTCATGATGGATGGGTCGCTGATGGGCGACGGCAAGACGCCCGCCGACTACGACTACAACGTCAGGGTCACGCGCAATGTCGTGGACATGGCCCACTGGGTGGGCGCCTCGGTGGAAGGCGAGCTCGGCGTCCTGGGCAGCCTCGAGACCGGCATGGGCGAAAAGGAAGACGGCCACGGATTTGAGGGCAAGCTCGACCATAGCCAGCTCCTCACCGATCCCGACCAGGCGGTCGACTTCGTGAAGGCCACCCAGGTCGACGCTCTGGCCATTGCCATGGGCACCAGCCACGGCGCCTACAAGTTCACCCGCAAGCCCGACGGCGATGTGCTGGCCATGAACGTGATCGAGGAAATCCACCGTCGCCTGCCCAATACCCATCTGGTGATGCATGGATCATCGTCGGTGCCGCAGGACCTGCAGGACCTGATCAATCAGTATGGCGGCGAGATGCCGCAGACCTGGGGCGTGCCGGTGGAAGAGATCCAGCGCGGCATCAAGCATGGCGTGCGCAAGATCAACATCGACACCGACAACCGCATGGCCATTACCGCGGCGATCCGGAAGGTGTTCGCAGAGAAGCCCGGCGAGTTCGACCCGCGCAGCTATCTGAAGCCCGCCAAGGAAGCCATGCGCAAGGTCTGCATCCAGCGCTTCGAGGAGTTCGGGACGGCTGGCCACGCCGCCAGCATCAAGGCGATTCCGCTGTCGGCCATGGCCAAGCGCTATGCCGGCGGCGAACTGGCGCCGAAGATCGGCATCACCCGGGCGGCGGCGGAGTAGGTACTCCCAGATCCTCCCAACACTGTCATCCCGGTTTCGCGGTACGCGAAGACCGGGACCCATATGCACCGGATCATGCCGAGGTTGCCTGGGCGAACGGATTGGGCGTGATGGGGCGCACGGAGTCTATGGGTCACGGTCTTTGGCTGCGCCAAAACCGGGACGACAGTGGTGGGTATGGGGCACCCGTTGTTCAAGCCTCGATTCGGTTTCCCCGCATCTCCTTGACCCAGAAGAAGCCGATCACGGTCGACGCCGCAGCGACCACGATCGGGTACCAGAGGCCGTAGTAGATGTTGCCGGTGGCGGCCACCATGGCGAAGGCCGTGGTGGGCAGGAAGCCGCCGAACCAGCCGTTGCCGATATGGTAGGGCAGGGACATCGAGGTGTAGCGGATGCGGGCCGGGAACATCTCGACCAGCGCCGCCGCATAGGGTCCGTAGACCAGGGTCGCATAGATCACCAGCACCCAGAGCAGGAACACCACGCGCGGCTTGTCGACCTTGGCAGGATCAGCCTTGAGCGGATAGCCCGCCGCCTTGAGCTCGGCGGCGAAGGCCTTGGTCCAGGCGTCCTTGGCGGTTTTGAACTCGGCTGTCGGCAGATCAGAGCCTTCCAGGCTCGCGAACACTTTTCCGCCGATGCGGATCACCGCCGCGGCGCCGGCCGGCGCGGCCTCGTTGCCATAGGAAACCCCGGCGCTGGACAGCGCGCCCTTGGCCACGTCGCAGCCCGTCGAAAACGTCTGCTTGCCTACCGGATCGAACTGGAAGTGACAGGTCGCAGGGTCAGCGACCACCACGACCGGCGCTCGCGCGGTGGCCGCCGCCAGCTCGGGATTGGCCGCCACCGTCAGCGCCTGGAAGATTGGCATATAGGTGAAGACCGCCAGGGCGAAGCCGGCCAGGATCACCGGCTTGCGGCCGATCTTGTCCGACAGCCAGCCGAAGATGACGAAGAAGGGGGTCGCTAGCAGCAGGGCGATCGCCACCAGGGTGTTGGTCAGGGCGCCGTCGACCTTCAGCATCTTCTCCAGGAAGAACAGGGCGTAGAACTGGCCCGCATACCAGACCACGGCATTGCCGGCGGCCAGGCCGAACAGCGCCTGCAGCACCAGCTTCAGGTTCGGCCACTCGGTAAAGCTTTCCGCCAGCGGCCGCTTCGAGCCTTTGCCCTCGTCGACCATCTTCTGGAACACCGGGCTTTCGTTGAGCTGCATCCGGATCCAGAGCGAGACGCCCAGTAGCAGGATCGACACCAGGAACGGCACGCGCCAGCCCCATTCCTTGAACGCCTCCTCGCCGATCATGGTCCGGACCAGCAGGATCACCGCGAGGCTCATGAACAGGCCGGTCGTAGCCGTGGTCTGGATCCAGCTGGTGTAGAGCCCGCGTTTGCCGGGCGGAGAGTGCTCGGCCACATAGATCGCCGCACCGCCGTACTCGCCGCCCAGGGCCAGGCCCTGCAGCAGCCGAAGGATAATCAGCAGGATCGGAGCCAGCACCCCGATCTCGTCGTAGCTGGGCAACAGACCAACCGCGAACGTCGAGGCGCCCATCAGCAGCATGGTGACCAGGAAAGTGTTCTTGCGACCCCACAGATCGCCCAGCGGGCCGAACACAAGTGCGCCCAGCGGCCGCACCGCAAACCCGGCCGCAAAGGCCAGAAGGGCGAAGATATAGCCGGTGGTCTCGTTCACCCCGGCAAAGAAGTGATGGGTGATGAAGCTGGCCAGCGAGCCGTAGAGGAAGAAGTCGTACCACTCGAAGATGGTGCCGACCGAGGCGCCGGCCACCACCTTGACGTGGGAATCCGGCTTTGCCGCCGCCTCAGATCCGCTCTCGACCGCCATTCCCGTCTCCCCCGATTTTCGCCGGAGGGACGGTAGGGTGAAGCTGGCCCCCTTGGCTACCCTGCAGGCAGCTCGCCCATGGCGCTTTGCAGATAATTGGCCTCGCCCAGGCTTTTCAGCAGCGACAGCTGGGTCTCGAGGAAGTCGATGTGATGTTCTGTGTCGCTCAGAATGGTCTGGAGCAACTCGCGCGAGACGAAATCGGCGGACTGTTCGGTCAGCTTCACGCCCTCGATCAGAGTGGCCCGGCCGCCCGTCTCGACCGCCAGATCGGCTGTCAGGCACTCACCCACCGTTTCACCGATGTGCAGCTTGTGCAGGTCCTGCAGGTTGGGCAGGCCATCCAGGAACAGGATGCGGTGGATCAGCTTGTCGGCGTGCTTCATCTCGCCGATCGATTCCTCGTAGGTAATCTTGCCGAGGCGCGCGAACCCCCAGTTCTCGTACATGCGGGCGTGCAGGAAGTACTGGTTGATCGCCGTCAGCTCATTGGTCAGTACGGCGTTGAGCAGCCGGATGATCGCCTTGTCGCCTTGCATCGCCTGTCTTTCCTGATCGTGGTTCGCGCGGACCCTCGGCCACGTCGGCGCGCGAAGTCAAAGCCTATGTTTGCAAGTGATTTGCGGTCGCTGAAAAAGGTGGGGCGGAGCGACTATTCCGCCGCGAAACGCATCGTCTCGCGCGATTCATCCAGCATCCTGCGCATGTCGCAGACACAGCGGGCGCACTGGGCGGCGCTGTCACAGGCCTTGAAGATCTGCGCGGGCTTTGTCGCGCCGGCGGCGATCGCCGCGCGGACCTGACGTTCACGGATACCGTTGCAGTTGCAGACATACATGGCGCGCGGATCGCTCCTGGCTGACGGTTCAAATCTAGACACTTGCGAACGCGTTTGCAAGTCATTCTCATCTTGCCGCAATATCGGTGCCAGACCCCTGCCGCCGGGCTCGTGTCTGTGTATGAAGGGTCCATGGCCCTGCCCCTCTGTCGCCTCTACCTGATCACCCCGCCGCGCCTCGACGATCTGGCCGCGTTCGGACATTTCCTGGCGCAAACGCTGGACGCCGGCGACGTGGCCGCCCTGCAGATCCGCCTCAAGGACGTGGCCGACGAGATCGTCTGCGCCGCGGTGGATGCGCTGGCGCCCATCGCCCAGGCCCGGGGCGTCGCCGTGATCCTCAATGACCGCCCCGACCTCGCCGCCCGCATGAGCTGCGACGGCGTGCATGTGGGCCAGTCCGACGCCAGCCTGGCTGAAGCGCGAAAGATCATGGGCGCGGAGGCCATGATCGGCGTCACATGCCATGACAGCCTGCACCTCGCCATGGAGGCGGCCGAGGGCGGCGCAGACTATGTGGCATTCGGCGCCTTCTTCCCGACCACCACCAAGGATGCCCCGACCCGCGCCGACCTGGATCTGTTGGCCGGCTGGCAGGCCGACATGGTGATCCCCTGTGTGGCCATCGGCGGGATCACGGTGGAGACTGTCCGCAGCATCGCCCGCGCCGGCGCCGATTTCGCTGCCATATCGGCGGGGGTCTGGGCCTATGCTGACGGCCCGGCGGCTGCGATCAGGGCGCTGAACCACGAGATCGCGCTGGGCGTGGCCGAACGGGGGACCTGAAGCTCGGCGGCGCGCCGTCAGCTCGGGCCCAGGCGTCACCATCCTTCAGGTCAGCTGATCCATAGGGGCTGACAAACCCGCATTCGCCCGCTATAAACCTATCAACATCGTCCGTTTGCGCTGTAAGGTGCCTACGAGCGGCGGGCTCCGGCCCGGCCGCTCTTTTCTTTGCCGGAGGCTTGGGTTCCCGTGCGTGGGAAGACCGCTGAAGATCTGAACCTGCTGGAACTGCTCGACCCCGTGGCCGAGGCAGCCGGTTACGCCATCGTGCGCCTGCGCCTGATGGGCGGTGCCGAAACGCGCCGGTTGCAGATCATGGCCGAGCGGCAGTCGGATGGCGACATGGTGGTGGAGGACTGCGCGCGGCTGTCGCGGGCGATTTCCGAAATCATGGACGCGGCTGATCCGATCAGCGGCGAATACACCCTGGAGGTCTCGTCGCCCGGCGTGGACCGGCCGCTGACCCGGCTGGCCGATTTCGCCACCTTCGAGGGCCATGAGGCGAAGATCGAGCTGGACCGCCTGGCCGAGGGCCGAAAGCGCTTTCGAGGCGATCTGGCCGGTATCGAAGGTGATCAGGTGGCGCTGGACCTCGAGGGCGAGGACGAGACCGTGCTGGTCCCCTTCGCCTGGATCGTCGAGGCCAAGCTGGTCCTGACCGACGCATTGATGAAGCGGGGCGCCGACATTCGCGCGGCCCGCCTGGCTGCAGAAGGCCAGATGTCCGAACAACAACAGACGACCGAGTAAGAAGGAAATCCCATGAGCCTCACCGGCATCTCCGCCAACCGGCTTGAACTCCTGCAGATCGCCGAGGCCGTGGCCCGCGAGAAATCGATCGACAAGGAAATCGTCATCGAGGCGATCGAGGAAGCGATCCAGAAGGGCGCCCGCTCGCGCTATGGTGCCGAGCACGACATCCGGGTCCACATCGATCCCAAGACCGGCGAGACCACCATCAAGCGGGTGATCACGGTGGTCGCGGACGACGCGGTGTTCGGCGGCGGAGTGGATGAAGACGGCGCCGAGCTGCCCTTCGAGGAGCCGCCCGGCATCATGCGCCTGGCCGACGCGCTGCGCCGCGAGAAGACCGCCAAGATCGGCGATACCTACGACGAAATCCTTCCGCCCTTCGAGTTCGGCCGGGTGCAGACCCAGATGGCCCGCCAGGTGGTGATGGGCAAGGTCCGCGACGCCGAGCGCGAGCGCCAGTTCGAGGAATACAAGGACCGCGTCGGCGAGATCGTCAGCGGCGCCGTCAAGCGCGTCGAATACGGCAACGTCGTGGTCGACCTCGGCCGGGGCGAGGGCATCATGCGCCGCGACCAATCGATCCCGCGCGAGAACTTCAATATCGGCGACCGCGTGCGTTGCTACATCTATGACGTCCGCCGCGAGACCAAGGGCCCGCAGATCCTGCTCAGCCGCGCCCACGGCGGCTTCATGGCCAAGCTGTTCGCCCAGGAAGTGCCCGAGGTCTACGACGGCGTCATCGAGATCCGCGCCGTGGCTCGCGATCCGGGCAGCCGCGCCAAGATGGCGGTGATCTCTAACGACTCATCCATCGACCCTGTCGGCGCCTGCGTCGGCATGCGCGGCAGCCGCGTGCAGGCGGTGGTGGCCGAACTGCAGGGCGAGAAGATCGACATCATCCAGTGGAGCCAGGACGAGGCCACCTTCATCGTCAACGCCCTGGCCCCCGCCGAGGTCTCCAAGGTGGTGATGGACGAGGAAGACGAGCGCGTCGAAGTGGTCGTGCCGGATGAGCAACTATCCCTGGCGATCGGTCGCCGTGGCCAGAACGTACGCCTCGCCA
>NZ_JBILRO010000307.1:0-3341 GCF_044372605.1 Phenylobacterium sp. | reverse complement strand
TGTTGCGTTTTTGTTCTTTACGACTTTCGCCGCCAAAGCTAGCTTTTCCCCATGAGCCAGCGCGTGGACACGTCCAGGTTTCCGGTCGGGATCAACATCAGCTACGACGAGCCGGAAGATGTGGCCGAGATGGCTGAGTTGAGGGCCAGGGCCTGGCGTTTCATCGATACGGGACGCTGGGACCCGCCGATCCAGGACATGGTTCTCGCCTTTGGGCTGGGCACGATCCTTGGCCTGTTTCTGGTGCGGTTTGCGCCAGGGGGACCGCCGGAGGATGCGGAGCGGTGGGTGGTGGTGGGCGACCTGCCGTCGATGCACTTCGAGGCGGATACCTTTCCC
The DNA here is from genome assembly GCF_044372605.1 of Phenylobacterium sp. Classification (GTDB taxonomy): domain Bacteria; phylum Pseudomonadota; class Alphaproteobacteria; order Caulobacterales; family Caulobacteraceae; genus Phenylobacterium. The sequence continues at coordinate 3,002 of NZ_JBILRO010000307.1, read as the reverse complement.
ACACCCGCGTTGGGGCTGGAGCTCTATGCCGCCATCGCCGAGGACTGGGCGACCTGCGTGCTGGAGGAGAAGGACCTTTCGGAGTGTTATCCGATCCCTGTGGCGCCCACCCAGGAGCATGCGCACATGCTGCTGGACCGGGTGAAATTCATCCGCGAAGAGCTGATGCCGAGGGCGCACGCGGAGGGGTTGCATTGACACGTCGGGCGACGCCCGGAATCCGGGTTTGAAAACATTCCCCCGAGGACGACGTCGATGACCGTGATCGCCGAGCAGGGGCTGGATCGACAGGGGTCCGACGAGAAGGTCATGGTTCGGCTGCATGCGCCCTATGCCGCGGAGGCGCGGAAGAGCTGGGTCTGCCGGTTTGAGATCGGCGAGCCGGTGGCGCATGCGATGGATGTTTACGGCGAGACAGGGCTGCAGGCGCTGGCGCTGGCGCTCTCGTCGTTGTCGGCGGCGCTTTACGGCTGCGATCTTTACCGGCGCGGCGAGTTGGGGGCGTTCGGCGCGTTCGGCGGGTATCTGGGGATCCCGGCGCCGCAGGTGTTTCCGGATGAGGCACCTTATCCGTTCTGAGGCGTAGGCGCCTGCGTATCGTCGGGGTGTCGGGGGCGTTGAAAGGCCGGATGCAAATGCATCTTCACCGCGCTGTGGCTGATCAGACGGAAGTGCGCGGGTATTCGGCATTTCCGGAGCTCCGAGCCACACGGAGATCCGATTGATGCGGCTCGTCGGCCTGCAGGCAGGTTCCGACACCAGGTAGACCAACGCTCGGCACTAAGGCGAGCATCGACCGCGTGCTCTGACTCAACCTGGCGTGATCGGATCATTCCCCTGACAGGCGAAGTCGATTGAACGTCCTCTGAAGGCATGCTCAACGAACGTGCCGTCTGTTTTCGTTTGGAAACACAGACTTGGAAAATCAGCGATTAATGTCTTGAAATTGGCTACGGCGGCTGCGGCTGCGGCGACGCTCACATTCTCCGTAGCCCCCTCTTTCGCTGCCACGACGTGGGATGTGGTTGCAGACTACGCCGGCAATGCCAACACCGGCTCCAGCGTGTGGCAATACGGTTCGAGCCAGAATTCCGTATTCACCCGGTTCACTGTGCAAAACACCGCCTGCATTATCAGCAGTGGCCTGAACTGCTGGCAGAGCACGAACCCGCAGTTCTTCGTGCCGCTGGTGGCCATGAACACCACCGCCTCGACGCTGTTTTACGCCAACTCAGTGGTCCATCCGAATAACGTGCTCAACCTGCATCCCGGCGGCAGCCAGAACGGCAGCATGACCGGCGGCGATGACATCGACACTGTCGTGCGCTTTACCGCGCAGACCGGCGGCAGCTATAGCTTTAACGGGTTCTTCCAGGCGCTGGACACCACTCCGACGGGCGTGAGAATCAAGGCCGGCGGTAATGCGGTGAACATCTCCGGTTCAGCCTTACAGAACACGCTTCAGCCCGGCGCGCCCACCAATTTCGCTTTCAACAGCCTGCTGGCGCAGGGCGACACGGTCGACTTCGTGGTCAACCGCTTGAATAACTACGGTAATGACTCCACGGGTCTTTCGCTTAGCGTGGCGCTGGTCCCCGAGCCCGCGACCTGGGCGATGATGATCATCGGCTTCGGCGCTGCCGGTTCGATGATCCGCCGCCGCAGGGCCGTGGCCGCCTAGACCCTGCGTCTGACAGACATGCGCCGCCGGTCGCAGGATCGGCGGCGTTTCTGTGTGTGGATTTGTGCAGGGAAGGTGGGAACACGTACCGCTTGCTCATGACGAACCCATCCGGTCGCACTACCCGGGAGATATGGGAAAGTTGGGGGCGAAAAGTCGTACGTGTCCCTACTTTAAGCGTCGTTGGGGGCATGGGTTCGATCACGGCCGCGACGGCGGGGCGCCGATGATTGACTCGGCCAGGGTGCGCATGGCGACGAAGCCGTCCTGGTTGACGGTCACCCCGGCCACAGCGACTCCCGTGTCGGGCGCATAGAGGGCGATGGTCCCCCAGAATCCGCTGTGCCAGTAGAAGGTCCGTCCGTTGATCTCACTTACGAAGATGCCCAGACGATAGTGCCCGGCGCGGCTATGATCGCCCTGCCAAAGCATGGCTTTGAGGGTTTCGGGCCGGTCAAAGATCCGCCCCTCGAACAGGGCGGCGAAAAACACCGCCAGGTCGCGCGCCGACATGATCAGTCCGCCGCCGCCGTAGAGGTCCATCGAGGCGTGCCAGTTCGCCGCGCTGATGCCTCCGATGCTTTGAGGCGCGCGGATGAGGCCAGGCGGCGCCGGTTCCATGATTTCCCACCATGTCGCCGTCAAACCCAGCCTATCGAGCCGCAGTTCCTCACGGACCGCAACGCCGAGCGTTCGACCGGTGATGCGCTCCACGATGTCGCCCAGCAGGATGTAGCCGGTGTCGGAATAGCGAAAGGCCGCACCGGGACCGCTTTGCGGATCGGCATAGGCCATCGACAGCCCCACCAGTTCCTCGCGGGTCCAGTGGTGGCCGGGGTCGGCCATGACGGCTTCGACGAAACGTTGGTCGCTACCATGATCATAGAGACCACTGCTGTGGCTGAGCAGATGACGCACGGTGATGGCGGCAGTGTCGTAGCCGTCGGCGATCAGCAAAGCATTGAGCGACGGGCTGAGCAGGGGTCCGATCGGGGCGTCGAGGTCAATCCGACCCTTCTCCCAGAGCCTCAGCACGGTAGCCGCGGTGAAGGTCTTGGTATTGCTGGCGATGCGGAGCGGCGTATCGACCGCAATCGGCCCGCCGGCGCCCGGATAGGCAACCCCCGCCGCGGCGCCCCAGGGCTCGGGCGTTCCCCGGCCCGCGACATAGATCGCCGCTGGACGAGGCAGGCCTGCGACCGCCGCCTGCAAACGCGCCGGCCCGGAGGCCTGGGCAAGCGCCGGACCTGCTCCGGTCACGGCGAGCAAAAACGCCACAATAATCGCCCCGACCTTCATCGATCCCTCTCGCTATGGGGGG
>NZ_JBILRO010000007.1:0-34080 GCF_044372605.1 Phenylobacterium sp. | reverse complement strand
AGCCCGGAAAGCAGGGACACACGCCTGAGTGGCAGTCTTCGGCTCAACCGGGCGTGGACCGGACATTCCCCTGTGAGGGGAAGTCGATTGCGCGCCTCCGGAAGGCATGCGCATGTTTTCGATGGTTATTGGTGCTTAGGAAAAACAGAAATGAACATCTTGAAACTGGCGAGTGCGGCGGCGGCTGCGGCGACGCTCACCCTCGCAGCGACCCCGACCTTCGCCGCTACGGTCTATGACGCGGTCAAGGACTTCTCAGATACGACTTCGACAAACGTCAATGGCGTCTGGAGCTATGGCTATTTCAACGGGTCAACCTTCGTTCCGTACAACGTCGTTGCGATGGTTGGTGCTGGCGGCTACGGCTGGACGGACAGCGGCTGGGCCCCGCACGGGGTTCCCGCCGTGGTCGGGAACGAAACCGAGGGCCCGATCGTCTATGCGACGGTGAAGCAGGGTAACGATGTCCTGAATGTCCATCCGGGGGGCAGCCTGACATCTGGCACGGGCGGGACTGACTATGACAGTATCGTCCGGTTTACGGCGCCGGCCACCAGCCTCTATAGCTACTCTGGTTTTTTCCGCGTCCTGGATCAAGCTGCGCCGAACGGGGTCAAGGTTTCGGTCGGCGGCGTCACTACGCTCCTGACGGGAACCTTTGGCAGCCAGTCCAATTTCTCGGGTCTGGTCCCCCTTTCGATTGGCGACACGTTTGACTTTCGCGTGAACCGCCACGGCAACTATTACTATGACTCAACGGGTCTTTCGGCCTCGATCACCGCGGTCCCCGAGCCCGCGACCTGGGCGATGATGATCATCGGCTTCGGCGCTGCCGGTTCGATGATCCGCCGCCGCAGGGCCGTGGTCGCCTAGACCTCCACGTCTGACAGACACGCGCCGCCGGTCGCAGGATCGGCGGCGTTTCTGTGTGCGGATTTGTGCAGGGCGCGACGTACGCGATCCCCCTGAGCGGCCCTCTCGCTTGGCCGGTTTCGGGAAGAACGCCCATTCCCCTGTCTCAACCGGGGCTTAGCGGCACGCCGTCCCGCCTATCCGGTGAAGCGCGCCATCAGGCCCACGGCCCAGCCGGCCCCGACCACGAAGCCGATCCCGACCACCAGCAGGGCGGTCACCCAGCCCGTCGCCACCGCCGCCCCGGCGGCCACGAACAGGCCGTCGCGCTGGATCAGACCGACCGACATGAGCGCCAGCGCCACGGACGGGACCGTATTGGTCATGGGCAGGACGATTGTCAGGGTGGCCAGGATCATGAAGGCGGCGGCCGCCCTTTCGGCGAGGCCCTGGGCGAACAGTGTCAGCCGGGGCCGAGACAGCCGTTCGAACCAGCCCATACGCTTGACGGCGAAGTCGGCCATCCGGTCCAGCATGGCCCTGGACACCCGGCGCTTCAGCACCGCCTCCGGCAACCAGGGCTCCTCGCGGCCCAGCAGCATCTGGCCAGCCAGCAGCAGGATGGGGATCCCCACGATCTGCGGCACGCCATAGAGGGCCGGCACCAGGCAGGGGATGGCCAGGATCAGGATCATCAGGCCGAACGCCCGCTCATCCAGCCGGTCACGGATCTCGCGCAGGGTCAGACCCTCCGGTCCGGACGCCTTGGCCAGTCCGACGACCAGTCCGATGAAGCCCTGGCGCGGATCGTCGGTGTAGTGATTGGTGGTGTCGATCATGATCCAGCCCCTGGAGCGCGACAGCTTGAAGTTGATGCCGGTTCAAGCGCCCATCGCGCTCTAAATATATGAGAACGAGCCTGTTTATCCGTTTCAAATGATTTCATCTGAAGCGTACAGGCTCTAGCCAAATCCGCTGGCGGAGGCGAGCGCCCGGTTCACGCCTGCGCGATCCACTCGCTCTGACTTTGTATCCTCAGGCCTGGATGGGCCTACCTCAATTACGCGATGTCCCTCCGCTCGCGACAGCCTGTCCTTGGTTCGATCTGCGGGCCGCGCATCAGACGGCCGCGGGCGGCCACCGGGCCCTTTGACGTTCAAGCCGCTCTGAACATTTGAGGGCGATCACGTTTTTCGAGATTGGATTGATTCAATCCAATCTCGACGTGATCCACGGTCGTCTCGCCAGTTCTGCGACCAGCCGTTCGGGGTGTGTGTAGGAGATGAACCGCCCCGCATCGGCGATCTTCACCAGACGCGCGTCTGGCAGGACCTCTTTCCAGTAGGTCAGGTTCTCATCGGCATCATGCATGAAGTCGGTCTGACCTACGATCAGGGTGATCCCCGACGTTCCCGGGATCGGAGCCGGTTTTCCCATGGTCGCCTGCAACACCTGCTCGCGAACAAAGCCGTCGATCTTGCCCTTTCGAAAGGGAACGAGCTTGCGATAAAAATCCATCATCAGGGCGGGATCGCCCATCGCTGCACGATCAGAGGGGCTCGTCGCGGTCCAGTCGCGCATGAGAGACGAGACCCGCTCGTAGCTGGCGAGCGCGCTCAGGATACTGACGACGGAGGCGACCGCCCATGGTCGCCTGGCGAACTGACGCTTCAATTCGCTTATCATGCCGACCGTCGCGGCGCCGTAGGCCGAATCCGGCTCCGGTGCGTCTATGACGACCCGGTCGAGCAGATCAGGCCTGGCGCGGTAGAGGGCCAGCGCGACGTGGACGGGCCCATGGGCGATGACCGAAATGCGGCCCCAGCGCAGTTCCTGGCAGATCAGGGCGATGTCCCTCACGCAGATATCAAGATAGGCCTGCCCATGGCTGTGCTGGGGTGGCGGATCGGTTTCTCCGTATCCCGGGCGATCATTGGAGACGGGACGGTAGCCGCTGGCTTGCAGGGCGCGGACCAGAGATCGGTCGACGCCACGGCAGTTCATCGTGTTGTGAAGAACCAGGACAGGCTTGCCGCCCCGGGGACCGTAGTCGCTGACAGCGATGCTGCGCCCGTCACTGTCGGTCAAGACCAGATTCCGGCTCGGCGGCGGCGGATAGGGTTCCGGCGGCCCGCTGTGGGAGCGGGTGACGATCGCCAACCCCCGCAGTTCGGCAAAAATCCGGGCAAGCCCTGTGGCGTTGGTTACGCCGGTCGCCGCATAGACCGCCGCCAGCTCCTTCTTGGCGACGGCTTCCGATATTCCAAGGCTCCGGGCCGCCTCGGCGCGGCTCAAACCATCGGCAATCAACCCCGCGAGCTGACGCTGGCGCTCGGACAACGAAAACAGGTCAGCGACGGGATGATCGCTTTCGCCGCTGGCATCCGCGGCGAACGACCCCACGCCCGCCCAGGTGATCAGTCGCGGCAGATTGGGCGCCCAGACCGTGGCGCGCGCCTCGTTCAGATATCCCCGCGCCGTGTTGAAACTGACGCCCGCGGCGGCGGCGGCATCCCTGACATCGCAGTATTCATAGAGCGCGACCAGAACGCGCATGATCGCCGGCGACAGACCGAAGGCCTCGCCGAAGGCCTGCAGCCGTCGCTGCACGCCCGTGGGCGAGAGGCGGCAGACGGCAATGGCGCTCTTCGAACCGGCGACCGACGCAGCCAGGCCCCGCACCTGCCAGGCCCGGGCCTGCTCAAGTGACGTTACGGCGACCACGACAGCCGCGCCGCCGCGACAGTCCACAACCTCGTAGGATGTGACGCCCGGGCTTGTGCGCGCCAACTCGACAAGGTTTACGCGATCCAGAGGGCTGATCGCCGCCAGGAAACCGTCCTCGTCATCGAGGATCGAACCGTCCGGGCGCAAAAGGCTGATCTGGGTGAGCGCGTGCGCGATCGTGTTCACGTCCGCCATCGCGTGTTCGCACATACGGGGTGGCACCGTCGCGCCTGGCCGTACCTGAAACGCAAGGCTTTGACCCCCTGGAAGGCGCTCATCTGATCCAACTCAAACTGACCAGGGTTTTCAGCCCGACCCCTTTTTCCAGCGCGCGGACCGTCTGGGCTACAGCCGCGCACTTACGCTGCGATCGCGAGGCCGCCGCCCCTTCAAATGGGGACCGCAGTCCGGCGCGACGCCGCTAGGCTGACGGCCGAAGTAACAACCTACAGTTAAATTGGAAGCAACAGATGAAGATCACTCAGCTTATTTGCGTCATTTCCGGCGCCACGATACTGGCTGGTGTCGCTGTATCAGCATCAGCCCAGTCGATCGGCATTGGCCATAGGAACGGCGTGAACCCTACGGGTATTGGCGGTGACAAGAATAACCGGCCGATCACGCTCACCGACACCGCAATCAGCGCTGAAGGCAGTCGGTCAACTTCGGTGTCGACAGTCGATTTCGGGGTCGTGAAAGTCGCCAGCAGCGTTATCGGCGGCGGCGGCGCCGAAGCTGCGGGCAGCTGGCAGGATTTTCTCACCCTCACTACGCCCGACGGCGCCAGTGGCTTTTTGAATGTGAATCTACAATTTGACGCCACCATCACTCAGCCGACCAACGGTATAAGCACCATCAACTATCTTCAGCGTTTTTCTGCGACTGCCAGCAATGGCCTCATTGGGGGCCTCATCACCTATTTCTATGACTACACAACCCAGAACATGTTTGGCGAGGTGCGCGGCAATGGTGTCTGGGAGAATAATGGAAACGTTTCCACAATTACCGATTTTGCCTTCCAACCCACCATCGGCAAAACGGCAAATCTGCGCATTCCCTTTGTCAGCGGTCAGACCTTCCGGATTGACAGCAGCACCACCTGCAGAGTGAGCTCCATTGGCGGCACGCTAGGCTGCGATGCCGGTAACTCCAGCTATTGGGGCGGTGTCACATCGGTCACCAATGCCAGCGGCGGGGCGCTTTCGGGCTGGACGTTGACCAGCCTCTCCGGCGTTGATTACAGCGCCTCGATGGCCCCTGGCGTGGCTGGCGTGCCTGAACCGACGACCTGGGCCATGATGATCATCGGCTTCGGCTCTGCCGGCTCAATTGTCCGCCGTCGCAGGGCGCTCGAGGTTTAACCCCGGGCGTTTCCCACATGCGCCGCCGGTCGCAGGACCGGCGGCGTTTCTGTGTGTGCACGCAGGCGGTGGCCGCCGGGCGGACGCGCTGCGAGTGGGGGCGTCGGGTGGATTGTGCAGACGGCAATGAGGGCGCGATGGATTTTGTTCACGTTTTGTCTTGACATCGCCGCGCAATTTCGGTAGGATTTTGTCAGCGTCGAGAGTTGCGCCACCAAGGCGGGCCTGATGGCTCTCCCCTTCGCCTGATGGCGAGGCGCTTGAGGTATCGAGTTCGGCGGTAGCCCGGTGTGACCGGTCCTGTGGACAAGGCGTATTCGATCAGGTTTCTCTGGCGGTTCGCGGGCGGGGCTCGCGGCTGAGGGAAGGATTGCGCCGGGCATGACCGACGTTGCTGCGGGCCGTTACCGTATTCTGGGCGGGCCGGGATCGCCCTATTCGCTGAAGCTGCGGGCGGCGCTGCGCTATCGGCGGATCGCGCACAACTGGATCGTGCCGCCCGGCTATCTGGGCGAGGGCGGTGAGCTGAAGGCCGCTGACAAGGGCATGATCCCGGTAATGCAGTTGCCGGACGGGCGGTACTGGGCGGACTCCACGCCGATGATCCTTGAGCTGGAGACGATGCATCCGGGGGATCGCAGCCTGTTGCCGGACGATCCGGGCGACCGGTTTCTGGCGCTGCTGATCGAGGATTTTGCGGACGAGTGGCTGGTGCAGCCGATGTTCGACTTTCGCTGGGACGGGGAGGTCGATCAGGCCTTCTGTGCGCAGCGCCAGATGGCCGGGTGGCTGGGGGCGATGCCGAAGGCGCAGTTTGACGGGATCATTGAACGGTTCCGCACGCGCCAGACCAGCGTGCTGGCGCGGCTGGGCGACCGTGAGGTGAACCGGCCGCTGCTGCGCGCGACCTATGGCGAGGTGCTGGCCGCTGTGGAGGCGCAGCTGGAGGTGAGCCGGTTCCTGTTTGGCGGGCGGCCCTCGATCGGCGACATCGGCCTGTTCGGGCAGCTGTCGCAGTGCGCCATCGACCCCAGCGCCTCGGCGATCATGCGGCGCGATGCGGTGCGCACGTTCCAGTGGGTGCAGGATCTGGATGATGCGTCCGGGATCGAGGGTGACTGGCGTGATCCGGCCGGGCCTGACGGGCCGGGCGTGACGCGGCTGCTGGATCTGATCGGCGAGGTGTTCCTGCCATATATGGTCGCCAACGCTGCGGCGGTGTTGGACGGGACGCCACAGGTGTCGATGACGCTGCGCGGGGCGCCCTATGTGGCGCGTACGGCGCCCTACCGGGCGAACTGCCTGGGATGGCTGAAGCTGGCGCTGGCGCAGGCGCTGGCGGCGGGCGCGGGCGGGCTGGAGGCGAAGCTGCGGCGGCACGGATGCTGGGATGCGCTGCAAATGGCGCCAGGCGAGCGGGAGAGGATTCCGCCGCTGTCGCCGGAGTCGACCGGCCGGCGGTCGGGTCTCTTCTGATTGGAACAAGAGGGCGCACGGCGCCACGGGGTGTTGAAATGACGGATGATCGCCTGAAGGCCCTGACCCGTGCGGCCCATGCCGCCTGGACGTTCGCGCTGCCGCTGATCGAGATCTCCTCGCCGCAGACCCGCAGGTTCTCGGGCGGCGCGCCGGTGAACACCTTCGCCCACGGCCGTGACCTTGTGGACCATACGGCGCGCGACATCACGACGCCCAACAACGACACGCTCTATTCGTCGGCGCACATCGACCTGTCGCAGGGGCCGGTGACGCTGAGCCTCCCGGCGGCCGGCGAGCGGTATCTGTCGCTGGCGCTGATGGACGCCTACACGAACAACTTCGCCATTCTGGGAACCCGCACCACCGGCGGCGACGGCGGGACCTGGACGCTGATCGGCCCGACGGACGCGGCGCAGGGGGCAAACTGCATCCGTTCGCCTACCCGCAATGTCTGGGCCCTGGCGCGGATTCTGGTGGAAGGACCGCACGACCTCGAGGCGGCCAGGGCGGTGCAGCAGGGCGTGTCGATGCAGGGGCCGGGAATGGCGGCGCCAGAGCCCGTCGCCGAACGCAATGCGCCCTGGGCCGACTATCTGGCCAGCGCCGCGCAGCTGATGGCCGACAATCCGCCGCCGGCGACGGATGGCGCGATCCTGAAGGTGATGGCGCCGCTGGGGCTGGATGATTTTGATCCCGGGCGCTTCTCGCCCGCCGAGGTCGCGGCGATCGAGGCCGGGGTCGTGCAGGCCCGGGCCGACGCCCAGCGCAGCGGGCTGCGCGGTCCGGGATTCATCAACGGCTGGACCTATCCCTATGCGCGCCTTGGCGTCTTCGCGCAGGAGTACGGCTATCGGGCGTCGGTAGCAATCGGCGGCCTGGCGGCCCTGCCGCCGGAAGAGGCCATGTACATGCGCGCCAAGGGTGACCTGCCGCGCGCGCTGTTCGATGGGCGCGCCGCCTGGCGGCTGCATTTCCCGGCCGACCACCTGCTGCCGGTGAATTCGTTCTGGTCGCTGTGCCTTTATGAAGCGACGCAGGACGGCCAGTTCTTCTTCGCCGACAACCCTGTCGGTCGCTACGCCATCGGCGACCGTTCACCGGGACTGAGGACCAACGCTGACGGCTCGCTCGACATCTGGATCGGCCACGAGGCGCCGGGCGCGGACCGGGAGGCCAACTGGCTGCCGGCGCCCGCGACGCCGTTTGCGCTGTTCCTGCGGGCCTATCTGCCCAAGCCCGATCTGCTGCATGGCAGGTATAGATTGCCCGAGATTGAGCGGCTGGATCCGGCATAGGTCCGGCCAACCCGTTTTCGGCGCGAGACCACGGGTTCGCCGGCGACAGGCGGTGGTCGCGGTTGAGCCTCGCACACGGTCATCGAAACACGCGGCGGGGTGGAACCCGCCGGGCGGACAGGCGTTCACCCGGGAGGTCAAAGGAACCCTCCGCCATGAACATGAAACCGATTGCCCTCGCCGCCGCCGCGGCCATCGCCCTGGCCGGTTGCGCCACTGACGGGAGCTACGACGGCACGTCCCGAACCTGGCGTCAGTATGACTACAACCGCCCCGACCCGGCCTACGGCAGCTATGACGCCAGCCGCTATCATCGCCCGGGCAATGCGCAGCGCGAGCGGCAGCTGTCGGCGAACGAACGAATCTATCGCGGCCAGGACGGGCAGTACTATTGCCGACGTTCCGACGGCTCGACGGGCCTGATTGTCGGCGCGCTCGCCGGCGGGGTTCTGGGCAATGTGATTGCGCCGGGCGGCTCGGAGGTCTTCGGGACGATCCTGGGCGCAGGCGCCGGGGCGCTGGCGGGCCGCGCGATCGATCGCAAGAGCGCGCGCTGCAGATAGGCCGTTTCGGGCTGGCGCGGGTCCGCCACCCGCGCCTATCCTGATCTCAACAAGATCAGGGGACGAGAATGCTCAAATCGGTGCAGCTGGGGCGGAACAGCGGGTTGATGGTGTCCCGGCTGTGTCTGGGGACCATGAACTTCGGCGAGCCGGGCAGGGGTCACCAGGGCGACTGGACGCTGGGGATCGATGACGCCCGGCCGCTGTTCAAGGCGGCCATCGACAAGGGGCTCTACTACTTCGACTGCGCCGACATCTATGGGGTGGGGGCCAGCGAGATGGTGGTGGGGGCGCTGCTGCGCGAGCTGCTGCCGCGCGATCAGTATGTGCTGACCACCAAGATTTCCAATCCGATGGGGCGCAATCCCAACCAGGGCGGACTGTCGCGCAAGCATGTGATGGAGGGCGTCGACGCCAGCCTGAAGCGGCTGGGCGTGGACTATGTGGACCAGCTGATCATCCACCGGCATCCGCAGGGGATTGCGGGGCACGAGAGCTCGCCCATCGAGGAGACGATGGAGGCGCTCAACGACGTGGTGAAGGCGGGGAAGGTTCTGTACCTGGGCGCCTCGTCGATGTTCGCCTGGCAGTTCGCCGAGTTGCAGCTGACCGCGCAGATGAACGGCTGGGCGCGGTTTGTCTCGATGCAGAACCACTACAACCTCGTCTATCGCGAAGAAGAGCGCGAGATGAACCCCTATTGCGTGAAGAGCGGAGTCGCGATCACGCCCTGGTCGCCGCTAGCGCGGGGGATACTGGCGGGGGCCTATCAGGGCGGGTTCGGCGGCGGGGCCACGGCGCGCTCGCAAGGGCGGGACCGGATCCGAACGGAGAGCCTCTATCACGGCGACGCGGTGTTCGACATCGCCGCCCGTGTGATGGAAACGGCCGACAAGTACGGCAAGGCGCCGGCGCAGATCGCGCTGGCCTGGCTGCTGAGCAAGCCCGGGGTGACGGCGCCGGTGGTGGGGGTGTCGCGGGTGGAGCAACTGGAGCAGCTGGTGGCGGCCACCGACATCGAGTTGGCGGCCGAGGACATCGCCTATCTGGAAGAGCTGTACCAGCCGGTGCAGAACCTGTTGTCCATCGGCTCATCGTGAGGGATCTGGCATGACCTATGAGGTTCGGGTGGCGGAGGTGTCGGAGACCGACACCGTGATCAACACGTTGACGCTGGCATTCGCGACGGATCCGCCGGTGCGCTGGTTGTTGCCGACGCCGGGCGCGTTTCTGGCCGGGTTCCCGGGGTTTGCGCGGGCGATGGGCGGGCCGGGGATGGCGGTGGGCGGTGGATATTTGGCCGAAGGCGGGGCGGCGGCGGCGCTGTGGTTGCCGCCGGGCGTGAGTTCGGACAGCGAGGCGATGGCGGCGGCGATCGGGCCGCATCTGACGGAGGCCACAGGCGCGGTGGTGGGCGAGGTGAGCGCGGCGATGTCGGGCTATCATCCGCATGAGCCGCACTGGTACCTGGCTTTCGTCGGCGTGGATCCCGTGCGGCAGGGGCTGGGGCTGGGCTCGGCGCTGCTGAAGGCGGGGCTGAAGCGCTGTGATGAGGATGGCGTGATCGCCTATCTGGAGAGCTCGAGCCCCCGGAACATCCCGCTTTACGAGCGGTTCGGGTTTGAGGTGATCGGGGTGGTGCAGCCGGGGGACTTCCCGCCGGTGTACCCGATGCTGCGGGCCGCGCGGGGCTAAACGGCCCGGCCTGCCCGGTCCCCGGTTCGGCGTGGCTGAGGCCCGCTGACCGGGGCTGACTACATTTCATGGAAGGAGAAACGACATGGCGGAGACGCCTGAGCGGCGCGTGCGCGCGCCTGAAACCCGGAAACGCGCCGTGCGGCCGAGACGGACGTCGGTGAGATACTGCGAGGCGCTTGTGGACGAGATCTGCGCGCGGCTGGCGGTGGGGGAGACCTGGCTGGCCATCAGCCAGGACGCGCACATGCCGTCCTACACGGCGCTTTACCAGTGGCGGAAGACCAAGCCCGGGGTGGATCAGAAGGTCGAGACCGCCCGGCTTATGGGCGCCGACGCGCTGGCCGATGAGATGCTCGATACGGCGCGGGCGGTGACGCCGGCGACTGTCGGCCCCGCGAAGGTGCAGATCCAGACCCTGCAGTGGGCGGCGGGGCGGGCCTCGCCGGCGCGTTATGGGTCCAGGGTCGGAACGCCCGCGCCGCCCGGCAAGGTGGAACTGCACATCCGGGTGCGGCGGTACGAGAAGCTGTACGACGACGAGGGGCGGGCGTTCCTGCGGGAGATCCTGCTGGAGGGAGAGCAGTGACGGAGGTTCCGGAGCCTGAAATCGAGACCGAAACGACACCCCCCACACCGATGATGCGTGTGCCGGTGAAATGGGAGCCGCGTCCCTATCAGCACGAACTGTGGGAGGCGCTGTGCAAGGGGAAACTGCGGGCCGATGTGGCGGCGCACCGACGGTGGGGCAAGGATGAGGTGGCGCTGCACTGGGCGGCCTGGGCGGTGCAGGATCGGCCGGGCGGCTACTGGCACCTGCTGCCGCAGGCGGCGCAGGGACGCAAGGCCATCTGGGACGCGGTCAATCCGCACACCGGGCTACGGCGGATCGAGGAGGCGTTCGGCGAACACCTCAGCCCCACCTTCCACGACAGCGAGATGAAGGTGACCTTCGCCAATGGCTCGACCTGGCAGGTGCTGGGGTCGGACAACCACGACAGCCTGATGGGAGCCTCGGTGGTGGGCGTGGTGTTTTCGGAGTGGTCGCTGGCGCATCCGGAGTCCTGGGCCTACATCCGGCCAATTCTGTTGGAAAATCAGGGATGGGCGCTGTTTCTGTGGACGCCGCGCGGGCGAAACCACGCCACGCAGGCGTTCGAGAGCCGGCAAAACGACGAGGAGTGGTTCACCCTGCGCGCCTCCGCCGCAAACACCGAGGTGTTCACGCCGGAGCAACTGGAGCGGGAGCGGCGCGAACTGGTGGCGGAGCTGGGATCCGAGGCGGAGGGCCGCGCGAAGTTTGCGTCGGAGTATCTGGTGGATTTCGACGCCGCAGCGCCCGGCGCCTACTATGCCGAGGCGCTGAGCGAGGCGCGGGAGGCGGGGCGGGTGGCCAATGTGCCGGTGGACCCCGCGCTGACGGTGGACACCGCCTGGGACCTGGGCATCGATGACTATACGGCGATCTGGTACTTCCAGCAGACCGGGCGCGAGATCCGCGTGGTGGACTACTACGAGACCCACGGGGTGGGGCTGGACACGGTGGTGCGCGAGGCGATTGCGGCCAAGCCCTATCTGTGGGGCGTTCATCACCTGCCGCATGACGTGATGGTGCGGGAGTTCACCACCGGGCGCTCGCGCTATGACGCCCTGGGCGGGATGGGGCTGTCGCGGATCGTGGTGGGTAGCCGGGCCGACCCGGAGGAGCGCGTGAACGCCGCGCGCCTGATGATCCCCATGTGCTGGTTCGACAAGGGCCGTTGCGCCGCAGGACTGGAGCGGCTGAGCGCCTATCGCAAGCGCTGGAACCGGGCGACGCACAGCTATGCCGGCCCGCTGCATGACGGGGCCAGCCATGGCGCCGACGCCTTCGGCGAGTTTGCGCTGAACCGCCGCGGCGTGGTGGCGGCGCGGCCGGCCGCAGCAAGGCGAGGCGTTCGCCCGGAGACGCAGTCCTGGATGGGCTGAGGCTCGCGTTAATCGACCGGCTGAACCGGGCGTTAGGCGTGTTTTGGTAGAAGGCAGGTGGGGGACGCTGCGGGTGGAGGCCGCGCATGTCTGACCTGTTGAAGCAATGCATCGAGATCATGATGGACAGGCCGCTGGCCACGGTGGGGTGCGCCATCGCCGCGGTGCTTTATGTACAGCTGATGGCCGGACCGCGGGCGCGGTGAGACGGATGGTGGCGGAACTGGGCGCTGGGGCGGAAGACTGGCTGGCGCTGAAACAACAGATGTTCACGTTTTGTCGTGACATCGCCGCGCAGAAGGCGATCAAGCGGGCTGGCCTCACCGGGCCGGGCCGGGAGGTGCACCACACGATTCCGCTCAAGGGGCTTGGAAGGACCGTTCAGGATCCGCGCAACCACTTCGCCCTGCTGAAGGTGATGCCGAAGGAACAGCATCGCCGGCTGACCGGCAGCTGGGCGGGAAAGCCGAAATATGGGCCGCTCGGACAGGTCTGGTACGGTACGACCGACTGGATGAAGGCCGTTCCGACCGGCGTCGGCGGGTATCTGCTCGACACCGGGCAGAACGTCATCCAGCCCTCCCGTCCGGGGCCGCCGCCGCCGCGAAAATGATTTTGCGCTGTGGTTGAGTGCTTATTATCAATCTCTATAAGGTTGTGCAAAGGTAGGCCGTGCGGACGGGCGAGATCGAATGGAATTACCCTATCCTGGGGTTCACGCCGGATGGGGATATCTGGGGGTTTCCTGACCGTGAGGCGTTGACGGTCTGTGGGTCAAAGACGCTCAAGGACAATATGCAGGCCGATATGGAACTGGTGGACGCGACCGGGCAGAGCTGGCGCGTTCTGTCGGTGCGTCGGACCGGCGCTGCGGACACCTTGCTGAATCGCCTGATGTTTCTTGGCAAACGCCTCTGGCGGATTGAGCATGAGCTGGAGGCGCTGCCGGCCGTTGGATTGGCCGAGACTCTGGTGCGGGTTTGCAAGGGTATGGAGGCGAACCCGGGCTACTGGAGCGATGACGACGAGGTGAGCGACGAGCTGAGGGCGCTCCAGGCCGAGGTGCGTGCGATCAAGTCAATTGCGGGCATCCATGATGTGCTGGGGCTGGACTGGTTCGCGGACTATTGAGGCGGGCTGCAGAGGGTCTCCCTGCGCCGGGAGGTGGGTAAGGGCGCGACGGGCACATCCTTTCGGGCTTTTTGTTCACGTTTTGTCTTGACATCGCCGCGCAATTTCGATAGAAATTTGTCAGCGTCAGGGAGTGCGCCTTCGGAGGCTTCGCGGTTGCGGGGCTGAGGCCGGGGCGAGCGCCGACCTGCTTCCAGGCTTTCAGTTTTCCAGTCGTGGCGGCTCGCCTTGCGGGCGGCTGTTTCACTCGCCGGGCTCGCGTCAGGCGGGCCCTTTGCCATGGGGTTTCGCCTTGTCTGATGATGATATTCTTGAGGAAGCCCGCGAGGCGTTCGAGCTGGCGGCGGAGGCCGAGGCGGAGAACCGGCGCGAGGCGCTGGATGACCTGCGGTTTGCGCGGCTGGGCGAGCAGTGGCCGGAGGCGGTGCGGCGCGCGCGGGATCTGGAGGGTCGACCCAGCCTGACCATCAACCGGCTGCCGGCGTTCATCCGCCAGGTGGTCAATGACGCGCGCCAGAACAAGCCGGCGATCGCGGTGCATCCCGTGGACGACGGGGCGGACCCGGAGACGGCGGAGGTGTTCAACGGCCTGATCCGCCACATCGAGCAGTCGAGCGATGCGGAGGTGGCCTATGACACCGCGCTGGATTTCGCGGTGACCTGCGGGGTGGGGTATTTCCGGATCAACACCCGCTATGCCGCCGACGATGGCTTTGACCAGGATATCGTGGTCGAGCGCGTGGCCAACCCGTTCGGGGTGTATGGCGATCCGGAGTCGACGGCGGCGGACAGCGGCGACTGGAACACTGCGTTTGTGGTGGACAGCCTGCCGCGCCGGGTCTTCGAGGGCCGCTGGAAGGGCGCTGATCCGGTGGACTGGAGCGGCGATGGGCCGCGGTCGGCCGTGGGCGTCGGGGTGAGCGGCGAGCGGGTGGCGGTCGCCGAATACTGGCGGCGCGACCGGGTGATGCGCACGATCCTGGCGCTGTCGGACGGCCAGGTGGTCGAAGAGGCGATCTATCGCGCACAGAAGGCGATGTTCGATGCGCTGGGCGTGACGGTGGTGGGACGGCCCCGACAGGTGGCGAGCCACAGGGTGACGCAGCGAATTCTGAGCGGGGCGCAGGTGCTGGAGACCGTGGACTGGGCCGGGCGGTTCATCCCGATCGTGCCGGTGTACGGTGAGGAACTGATGGTGGACGGGCGCCGGCGGCTACGCAGCCTGGTGCGGGACGCCAAGGATCCGCAGCGGATGTTCAACTACTGGCGTACCACGTCGACGGAACTGGTGGCGCTGGCGCCCAAGGCGCCGTTCATCGGTCGCACGGGGGCGTTCGAGACGGACTCGGCAAAATGGGCGACGGCCAATGTGCAGAGCCACGCCTACATCGAATATGACGGCCCCGAGCCGCCGATGCGACAGGGGTTTGCCGGCGTGCCGGCCGGAGCGCTGCAGGAGGCGTTGAACGCCTCGGACGACATGAAGTCGATCATGGGGCTGTATGACGCCAGCCTGGGGGCGCGGTCGAACGAGACCTCGGGCCGGGCGATCATGGCCAGGCAGCGGGAGGGGGATGTGTCGACCTTCCACTACATCGACAACCTGAGCCGGGCGATCCGGCACGCGGGGCGCATCCTGATCGACCTGATCCCGAAGGTGTACGCAACCTCGCGGGTGGTGCGTGTGCTGGGGCCGGACGGGTCGGCTAAAGCGGTCGGTGTCGGGCCGGCGGGCGCCGATCCGGCGGGGCCGCTGCGCAAGGTCGAGAAGATCTATGATCTGGCGGCGGGCAAGTATGACCTGACGGTGCGGTCCGGACCCAGCTTCACCAGCCGGCGTGAGGAGGCGGCGACGCAGATGATCGAGCTGATCCGGGCCTATCCGGCGGCGGCCCCGGTGGTGGGTGACCTGCTGGCCCGGAACCTGGACTGGCCGGGGGCCGACGAGATCGCCGGGCGGCTGGCGGCGCTGGTTCCGCCGCAGGCCAAGGGCGCGGCGCCGGAGGTGGAGGCGGCCAGGGCGCAGATGGGGCAGCTGGCCCAGGCGCTGGCGGCGGCGAGGGCGGAAATCGCAGGGCTGAAGCAGGACCGGGCGCATGAGGCGCGGAAGCTGGAAATCGAGGCATTCGAAGCCGAGACCAATCGGATGCGTGCCACGGGCGCGCGCTGACTTTTCCGCTTGATGTTCCTGATTAGTTCTGATGGAGTAGACGATGCCCGCCCAAGATCTTCGACGGTTCGGATTTCCCATGCCTAAGCCAAAGCCGGTTCAGCGAGAGCGCCCTTCGGTCTTTGATCGCGTCGGCGCGTTGCCCCTGCCGGCCAGGCCCGATGAGAGCTCGATGTTCTCCAGGTGGCCGGTCGAGGTTCCGGAAGCCCAACGTGGTACGGATATCTTCATAGGCGGGTTTCTGGATGACAAGGAAACGGGCGTCTCCGGCGCTCTGCGACAGTACAAGGATGCCTACGCCAAAGAGACGGGGCGACGTGTCGCGTACTTCCCGAACGCCAGGACGGGCGAGGTTGTCGAGGCCATTCGGGCCGCCAACCGCCTTGGAGGTCCGGTGAACGTCGTCGGCCACAGCTACGGTGGGCCGGATGCGTTCAACGCCACCGTAAGGGCCGGACGTGAAGGCTTGAGGGTCGACAACCTGGTCACCGTTGATCCCGTGACCGCCTTTCGGGCTGCGCCCGAGCGGGGGCGACCTGCCGGTTTCTGGATGAATGTGGATGCGACGCCATCATCCCGCGACGGCTCTGACCGGCTTGCCCGGATCCCGTTCTTCGCGGGGATCCCGTCAAGGCTCCCCACCGACCGGGCGGATCGACGTCCCGCTATCAGCGCCCACCATAAGGACGTCGACACATTGATGGTCCGGAGCGGTGCGCGTGAGGTGCTGGACGCCAGCCGACGGCCGAAAATGGACATCCTGAGTGATGAGCAGCCGATCAATGACTGGATGAAAACCCGAGCTCTAGGCGCGCGGCGATGAACGACGGCGTCTGGTTTCTGGTTCTGATTGTGTGTATTGCCGCAATACTTACGGTTCCCGGCGTGATGATCGCGCTTTGGCGAAGTACATGGATCGGGATCGCGTTGAATGCGTACAGCTTTGTCATGGCTGGATTGGCCTTCGTATTTGTTCCCTTGTTGCTTATCAAAATTGATACAGGCGCCTGGGAGACGCCGGAGCAGCCGCTAAACGGGACAATATACAGTATAATGACTGTAATGTTGGTCGGGATATTCTGGATTGTATTTCAGGTTATCGGCATTACTGCGGCGACGATGATCAGGTTACGTCGCCGGCGGAATACTCACGGCTGACGTTACAGGCGCTATGCGCGGCGGCCGGGGGATAGCATCCCGTGCAGAAGGGCTCCCTGCGCGCCCGCCTTGACCGAGATGCAACGCTACTCGCGGCCGACGCCGGCCTGCGAACATTTCTGACCGCCCGCACGGGCATTTCCAAAAAAGGACGACCATGGAACATGACGACGCCTATCTGGCGGGCGAGGGCGACCTCGTGCGCGACGACGACCGCATGCTGGAAGAGACCGGCGCGGATCCGGAGATGTTCGAGCTGGAACTGGACGGGCAGGTGCACACCCTGCCGGCGGCGCTGAAGGGCGCGGTGCTGCGGCAGGCGGACTATACCCGCAAGACCCAGGAACTGGCGGAGCACCGGCGCGCGCTGGAGGCGGAACGCGAGGCGCTGGCGGCGCGGGTGAACGCCCACCAGGGTGCAAGCCGGGACGAACAGCGCCTGGCGGCGCTGGATGAGCAGATTGAAGATTTCCAGGCCGTAGACTGGGAGGGCTATGCAGCCGAAGATCCGGAGGGTGCGCAGGCGAGCTGGTCGACATTCCAGCGACTGGCGCAGGCGCGCGAGCAGCTGGCCTATGCGGTCAGTCACCACCAGGAGCGATCCGCGCTGCAGGCGGCGCGCGAGGCGGCCGAGGCGATGGCCGAAACCGGGCGCAAGCTGAGCGAGGAGATCGAGGGCTGGTCGCCGGAGGTGGCCGGCAAGCTGGTGGACTATGCCCAGGCGTTCGGCGTGACCATGGAGGAGCTGCGCGAGATGGCCGATCCGCGCCTGTGGAAGCTGTTGCACAAGGCCTGGAGGGCCGATCAGGCCAGCGAGGTCGGGGCGCGGGAGACTGCACAAGCGGTGCGGCCGGCGGTCTCCATCAGCGGCGGCGGCGGCGGGGCGGGCGGCGTCCGCGACGAACTGGCGACCAAGGAATGGATGCGCCGGCGCAACGAACAGATGGCGCGGGGGCGCTGATGGCGGCGTTTCTGAAGGGGAACCTGCCGGGGCCGTCGGCGCCTTCGCCGTTGCCATCAGGGCCGTTGATGAGCCTGCGGGCCTATGCCTCGTTGACGGCGGCGCCCCGGAAGGCGCAGCCGCGTGGAACGCGCGTTACCGTGCGGAGTTTCGATATCTTTTCCAACATGCTTGAAGAAGCGACCGGCCACGAGCTGCCGGAGCCGATCAAGAAGATCCTGCCGGATCACATGTACACCGAGTACGACGACGGTCGGGAGCAGTACATTTTTCGAGGTGGTGAGAAGGATTTCAGACTCGAGGCGCAGGTCGATCCTGCGCGTCAAAGCCCTGACTATGGGCGCGGCGAACGGTTGCTCCATGAGACGTACCTTCCGGGTGTCGCGGCAAGAGACGCCAAGAGGCCCTCCGAGCGTTCGGCCGCCTGGATCAATCGTTCAGGCACACTCTATGGGTACCCGATCGCCAATTCCAACATGGCTGTAGGCGACCAAACCGAAGTCCAGTTTGGCAAACGGGTTGGAGATGATCAAACCTGGGGGTGGAAAGACGGACCAAGGTTTGCACCGTGGCCGTGGATCGATCATCTGAGGGACTCCCTTGCGCAGGCGCCTAGAAAACCTCGCTGAGCGATGTCGGGGTCTTTCGGAGACTACGCCTGAGGGCCAAGACCCATAGGGGCGCTATCAGGGCGAATGGTGCGGCAACGACCGGGAGAGCGATACCCCCAATGTCGTCCATGATGACCATGTAGACGATGAGGCCTCCCAGGGTCGGTGCACCCAGAAGCAGGATCGAAGCAATTCTGCCAATCCGGACTACCCGGCTGCCCGGCGGCGGTTCCCGCCACAAGAGGTACAACAGTCCATTGGTGGTCACCAAGTACAGCACCAATCCTGAAATCAGCAGAATGGAGCGCTGATCGTCGTCCAGACGAAGGTCAAATGACCCGACGATAAATGAAACCGCGAGCGCCAGGACAAGCGTGAAGGCAGTGTAGCGCCAACGCAGAGACTTCATCCGGTCTTCCTTCAATGTCGACGACAGCGCCCGATTACGTTGTTCCCATATTGTTCTATCGCTTCTGATCCAGAAAACAAGAGATCTGGCCGTCTTCCAACGGCTCCGGCGACGGAGGCCCGGTGGAAGGAACCGGCCAGATCACCTCAATCGAACCTGCCGCCGCCTGACCGGCTGCGACCGAGCACGCGCGACCCTCGCGCCTCGGACGCCTTTGCGCGGCTGAAACCCAACCCATTCAAAAGGATATTTCATGCCCAATACCATTCTGTCCGCCACCGCCGTGACGCGGGAGGCGCTTCGCGTGCTGCACCAGAAGCTCAACTTCGTGGGCACGATCACGCGCGACTATGACGACAGCTTCGCCCAGCAGGGCGCGAAGGTGGGCGACACGCTGAAGGTGCGCCTGCCCAACCAGTATGTAGTGCGGACGGGTCCGAACCTGGCCGCCCAGGACACCGTGGAAAACTCGGTGGACCTGAAGGTGCAGACCCAGAAGGGGGTGGACCTGAACTTCACCTCCGTAGACCTGACCATGGCCCTGGATGACTTTTCGGAGCGGATCCTGGAGCCGGCGATGAGCGTGCTGGCCGCCCATATCGAGGCGGACGCCATGACCATGTACCGCGATGTCTACAACCAGGTGCAGGGCGCGGGGCCTGCCACCTTCACCCGGGTGCTGCAGGCCCGCAAGATTCTGGTGGACAATCTGGCGCCGCTGAACGGGCGGACCTGCAATCTGAACACCCAGGACAATGTGGATCTGGTGGACGCGCTGAAGGGGCTGTTCAACGACAAGACCACGATCGCCAGGCAGAACCGTGAAGGCTTCATGGGACGTACGGCCGGGTTCGACTTCATGGAGAACACGCTGTGGCCCTCGCACCTTCGGGGTCCCTCCAACGCTGCATTCATCGTGAATGGTGCGGGCCAGACCGGCGCCACCCTGACCGTTTCGACCGGAGCCGGCGCGCCGGCGGCCGGTGACGTGTTCACGATCCCGGGTCTGTTCCGGGTGCATCCGGAGACCAAGCAGTCGACGGGCGTACTGCAGCAGTTTGTGGTCGGGACCGGGGCGACGGCGACGTCGTTCCCGATCTCACCGGCGATCGTGACGTCGGGCGCATGGCAGAACGTTTCGGCCTCGCCGGCCAACGGCGCCGCCATCAACTTCGCCGGCACGGCATCGGTCAACCACGGCATCTCCATGGCCTATCAGAAGGGCGCGTTCGCCTTCGCCACGGCGGACATGGTGCTCCCCACAGGCGTGGACTTCGCCTCACGCGAGGTGTTCGACGGCGTCTCGATGCGGATCGTGCGCAATTACGACATCAACGGGGACAAGTTCCCCTGCCGTCTGGACGTGCTGTACGGCTTCAGGACCATCCGGCCGCAGCTGGCCTGCCGTCTGGGCAACAACTAGCGGGGGGGGCGCCGGGCGGTCCTGAGGGACCGCCCGGGCCTTGCTTTCGCCGCGGGCGACTGTTGACGTTCTTCTATTGTTCTGTTTTTCTGGAGGCCAGATGCTATTCACAGACAGGGATCGGGCTCGATTGGATGCGCTGTTGCGACAGGGGGGCGAGGGGCTGACAACAGCGCCCCGACGCTCGGTCGACGCAGGCCGGCCCGGGCAAACCTACCAGGTCGCTCTCAGTCGATTTCAGAAGGCCGCTGTTCTGGGCGGGATGCGTGCAAGCGGCGCCGACAAGAGGTTTGATCGCACGATACGCGGGCTTACGGACGGCCAGTTCAATGATGCCGAGATTGCAGCTCTGAAGGATCGGGCACTGACGGCCGCGGAATGGGGTGACGTCGGCGCGCTGAGCGGCATTGAAGAAGGGCCGCCGATAACGGTGCGTCCCGGACAGAAGGCCGTACTCGATTCACTCATGGGGCGTTTAGGATCTGATGCATTGTCACAGCGAGCGCAGGACGCCTATGGACGAGCCAGCCGGTCAGGAAAAATCCGTGTCCGCTGAACGGCGGAAACTTACGATTCCGCGTTGGGTGCTCCGCGCGTGGCTATGGATCAGCCTGCCCGTAAGCCTTATCCACTACTACGGCATTCCGGGTCTTATCGTTTATGGTCTCTGGCTAGAGATCGGAAACACGATCAGCATCCCTTTCTCACTGGTTCCCGTGACTCTCGCCCTGTTTTTCCCGGAAGGCACACCTGCCATACTATCAATCATCCTGTTTGGCGTGATGACGGCGCTGATGGATCGGGTGATTGTCAAGCGCGTGCCGGGCGCGATGCCGTTTCTGGCGTTTGCCGGCGCCATGGTCGCCTGGCTGATACTGAGCGCGATGCCATTCCTGGTCTGGATCGGGCTGGCCATGCTGTAGGCGGCGCATCGCGCGACACGCTGGCTGCGATCTAGCCGGGACGCGCCGCCACTTTTTCATTCCCCTCAATGCCGCCTCCGGGCGGCTTTTTCATGTCTGGAGCCCAAGATGGCGATCACGACCTATGCCGAACTGCAGGCCGCAGCGGCGAACTGGCTGGTGCGGGCGGATCTGACCGCGCGCATCCCGGAATTCATCGCCTTGGCGGAGGCCCGGTTGAACCGGGTGATGCGGGCCAGGCTGGCCGAGGCGGAGGTTTCGCTGTCGGCGGGTGCGGGCGTACGGATGCTGGCGCTGCCGGCCGGGTTCACCGAGCCGCTCAGGCTGTGGATTGAGCGGGCGACGGGCCGGGACGAAGTGCCGTTTCGCGAGGCCGGGCTGATCGGGGTGTCGGCGCGGCGCGGCGAGCCGGGCGCCTGGACGGTGGATGGCGCCAACCTGGCGTTCGACCGGCCCTGCGACCAGACCTATGGCTTCACGCTGCGGATGCTGCGCCGGTTTGCGCTGTCGGACGCGGCGCCGACGAACGGGCTGCTCACGGAATTTCCGGACCTCTACCTGTTTGCGACGCTGAGCGAGGCGGCGCCGTTCCTGCGCGATGCGGAACTGGCGGGCGCCTATGAGAGCAAGCTGGCCCGCGCGCTTGGTGACGCCAACGCCAAGGAGGCCCGCAGCCGCGCGCCCGGGCGGTTGAGCAGTGAGCTGCCGGACCTGATTGCGGCGCGGGGCGCGTGATGCTGCTGCCGCCGGGACCGGATACGCCGGAGGGGCTGCGGGCCCTTCTGAAATCCATGCATGACGCCTTGGGCGCGCTGATCGCGCCGGGGCGACCGACGCCGCTGTGGGCCGTGCCGCAGGCCGGATTGCCGCCGGCCGCCAGCCATCCCCAGACCCTGGTGCTGGTCACCGACCTGAACATTCTCGCCCATTCCAACGGGATCAACTGGATCCGCCAAGACACGGGAGCCGTGATCGTCTGATGCCTTCATCCTGGTCAACTTCACTCCGGTTCGAACTGCAGTTCACCGGCGAAAACATCAATCTTTGGGGGGAGAAACTCAACGCCGTCCTGCAGAAGGCGGACTATGCCGTGGCGGGCTGGCTGACCAAGCCGCTGACCGGCAATGCCGCACTGACCACCGCCAACGCCCAGGACGACGAGGCGCGCGCGGCGATGATCAAGTTCACCGGCGGGGCCGGGCCGTTCACGGTGACGGTGCCGGCGGTGAGCAAGACCTACCTGGTCTGGAACGCCTGTGCGGGACCGGTGATCGTGACCACGGGGGCGGGCGGGACCGTAACCGTGGACCCTGGCGACATCGTTTGGGTGCTGACCGACGGGGGCGCGGTCAAGACGCCCGGCTATGGCGGCGCCTCGATCAAGGACTGGGTCTCAGGCGTGGCCTGGTCCTACAACGCCGGCGCCCTGCCGGCCCAGAGCGGAAACGCCGGCAAGGTGGTCTCCACAAACGGGACCAACGCCAGCTGGCGGGCGCTCTCCACCTCAGATCTCAGCGACTATGCGAGCGCCGTAAAGGGCCTCGCGCTCGCTTTCGCCGTTGCCCTTTAGGAGACACTGACGATGCCGGTTACAGCCAATTCCATCATCACGCCCCAGACACCGCAGACCAGCAACGCGGCGTGCTCGGCGGCTAACACGACCCTTACGACCAACCCCACCAACACCGTGCTGCTGATCACGGCAGGCGCCAACGGGGCGCGGGTGACGCGGGTGGGCGCGATCCCGCTGGAGACCCTGGCCAGCGCGGTGCAACTGCAACTGTTCCGATCGCGCGACGCGGGGGCGACGCGGGTGTTTTTCGAAAGCGCGGTGGCGGGTGCCTACACCATGGCCGACACCACCGAGGTGCCCACGGCCGACTTTGGCTTTTCCGACGACAACCCACTGATCCTGGCGCCGAACGAGCGGGTCTATGCGGCCGTGCGCGTGGCCAAGCA
The DNA here is from genome assembly GCF_044372605.1 of Phenylobacterium sp. Lineage (GTDB taxonomy): Bacteria > Pseudomonadota > Alphaproteobacteria > Caulobacterales > Caulobacteraceae > Phenylobacterium. The sequence goes on along the minus strand of NZ_JBILRO010000007.1, from coordinate 11,395 downwards.
GATCACCTTCAACGCTGAATGGGCGGACTACTGATGGTGCGGCAGAAGCTCAGGGGGTTGGTGGGGCAGGGGGTGGATGGGCGGAAGTCTTATTCGTCCGCCATCCCTGCAGTTGTTGGCTTGATCGACGCTACGTCGGGCTCCGGTGCGATTACGGCTCCTCGACCTTGTACCGCGTTAGTCTACGCGTACGGAGGTGGTGGTTCGGGCGCGTCTGGTGGAAACCCTGGCGGTGGCGGGGGTGGTGGTGCTTTGTTCAAGCGGGTCAAGCTGTCGCTAGGGCAAACAATCACCTTTGTCGTAGGCGCGGGCGGCGCTCCGTGCGTTGCCGACGCTGACGGAAACAATGGGACGGCTACAGTCGTCACGTTACCTAATGGCCAAGTTGTTTCGGCCACAGGCGGTTTTGGCGGCACTACGACGGCCGCCGGTGTAGGCGGCGGCGGAGCAGGTGGCGATGTGAATCGAGCCGGCGGCAATGGAGGTCGCGCTTCAGCGGGGGCATCTACCGCGGGAGGTGGAGCCGGCGGGGCATCTGGCGGCGCTGCTGGCGGAGGTGGTGGAGCAGGTTTTTCAGACTCCGGAGCCGCTCTGGTTGGCGGTGCTGGTGGGAATGGCAGTTTTTCGGCTTCATCGCCGGGGCAGCAAGGCGGGGGTGGATCAGGTGGCGCTGGGCCTGGCTCAACAAGCGGAATTGGCGGGCAGGGAAGGGTGGTAATCCAACTGCTACGTATTCGCGCTTAAGAGAGAGCGAACTTCGGCAAGCACCAAGTCTGACGCGCCGCGTGTTACATCGTGCCCGACACCCGCAACGCGAACGGCCTTCACACCCCGGCCTCGAGCGTCTTCAAGGGTCTCATTGCTGATAGCGCCATTCTCGCCGGCCAGAATGACAGTCGGGCAGGTAGGATTGATCAGTTTAAGGTAGTCCCGGTCCGGACGTAGCGCTTCGGCAAGTGGGTCCCCGCGCGAAAGACAAATGTCGGCTAGTACCGGGTCGTCCGATGGCCTGAGCGGGGGATCGAGAGCCAACACGCCTGTTAGTCCCCCAGAGCGAAGACCAAGCGCGACAACACCTCCGATAGATACGCCAATGACTAGAAAACTCTCCAGACGAGCAAAGGCGTCGTTGTAGTGGCTTACGAGCCCCTCAATCGTGGTTCCGACGCCCTGTGTGTCTACGAATTCGACGGTCGCTTGCGGGAGAGCTGCAGGAAGTCGCGATAGTTGGTGCTCTGTTGCATAGAGACCCCGGATAACAATGAGGCGCGTCACGGTCTCATCCTACCCCAACCTCACCACGCCCATCTTGGCCAGTTGGCCCAGCGTCCGGCCGATGGCGGAGACGGGGTAGTTGACCCGGGTGGCGATTGCGGTGGGGGTTGTGTCGCCGGTTTCCACGGCGGCGAAGACGCTGAGGGTGAGGTCGCGGGGGCTGGGGATGGTGCCGAAGAGGGGGTGGTCCAGGCAGGCCAGGAGCTGCTCGCGGGTGGCGCCGGGCGTCAGGGTCAGCGGCGTTGTCGCGGAGATCTGATGGGTCGGGTAGTGGCCGAAGACCTCGAACGGGTCGAGGTTGGTGGACAGGTTGGCCGGCGCGCCGGCGAGGGGCCGGGTGAGGAAACGCCGGCGGGCGTTCAGCTCGGACCAGAGCGTCTGATACTGGCGATAGATCACCGGCCAGTCGTAGAGATCGCGCGCGCGCTGGCGGCCTGAGGCGCCCATGGCCTTGCGGATGCCGGGATTGTCGATCAGGGCCGAAAGCGCGTCAACCAGATGGGCCAGATCCAGCGCGGTGGTGGCCGAGGCGAAGCCGCAGTAGCGGTCATAGTTGAGGACGCCGATTTCGTGGCCGCGCGCGAGGGGCGTTCCCATGCCGGGCTCGGGCGCCCAGGTGGCGATGCGGAAACCATCAACGCCATCGCGGACGGTGTCGCGATAGCCATCCCAGTCGGTGACGACCACAGGCAGGCCAGCCGCCATCGCCTCGATGGGGGTCAATCCGAAGGTTTCCTGGATATTGTCAGCGAGGGTGACGAAGATATCGGCGGCGGCCCAGGCGTTGTCGCGTCTGGGCGGATCGCGACCCTCGACGAAGATCAGGCGCACGTCGGGGGCGAACTGGGCGGCGCCCTGGCGAAAGACCTCCTCGACGCGCTCGGAGGGCGTCCAGCCGCAGAGAATGAGGACCACCCGTTTGCCGGTGCGTTCCGCCGCCAGCTGAAGGCCCCGGTACATGGCGTGAGGGTGCGCCTTGGCGTGATAGACCAGGCGGCCGACGAAGAGGGCGGCCACTTCATCATCGGCCAGATCAAGGGCCGCGCGGCCTCCGGCCCGCTGAGCCGCGCTGAAGTCGAAGTCGGCGCAGTGAACGCCCAGCGGAATAACCGGGAGCTGTGGCCCCTCGATGCGGGTATCGGCGCCATGCCGCCAGCGCAGGTAATCGGCCTCGGCCTCGTGGACGCGGCGGACCGTTTCGAGGACGGCGCTGGACGTGCAGACCAGGGCGTCCCAGGGCATCACGGCTTCGCGCAACAGGCCGGCGATCTCGTTCATGGCGATCTGGCTGGCGGTGGTGTGGGTGACGCCGCATAGCGAGTAGGCGCTGATGCCGGTCCTGACCCGTGCGCGCGCATGCGTCGCGACAGAGATGTCCGCCAGATAGAGCACGCCGGTGGCGCCGATGCGTTCCGGTTCGGCCGACTTGATCCATTCAAACGGAGCGGCCGGGTCGATGCCCTTGACGATGGCTTCGAAGCCGCGGGCCGTATCTGCATTGGGCGAGAGGCCGCGGATCGGCTGGCCATCGCGGGCGTAGACGGCGGCGCGCAGGAAGCCGTTACCGGCGGCCTGACGACCCATGAGCGCCGGCTTGGCCATGTCATAGCCATCGGCATGGGCGCGGATCACGGCGGATGTGGTCTCGGACACGGGGCCTCAACGCGGTCTGGAACTGACCCGGATCATTGAGGCCGGTCGCCCGCAGACACAAGCGCGCCGCCCCCTTTTTTCAACTTGAACGTTCGTAATGGGCAGGAGGGCGCAGATGAGGATTCCCCTGGAGTTTCCACCGGGGCTGAACGGTGACGACACCACCCTGGCGGGCTCGGGACGTTGGGCCGACGGTTCGAACGTGCGCTTCCGGCTGGGCCGGCCCGAGGTGATCGGCGGCTGGGAACGACTGATGACGGACTCCCTGACCGGGGTCTGCCGGGGGGTATTCCCCTGGACCGACAATGCCGGCGTCCTGGACATCGCTTTCGGCACCCACAGCAAGCTCCAGCTGTGGCGGGGCGGGGCGCTGTTCGACATCACGCCTGCGGCCGGGTTCTCGACGGGCGCCATCGACGGCGCCGGATCGGCGGGGTTCGGCACGGGGGCCTATGGCGTGGGTGGGTTTGGCCTGCCGGCGGTCTCGGACTATTTCCCGCTGACATGGTCGTTCGGCGCCTGGGGCCAACAGCTGCTGGCGAGCCCCCGCAACCAGACTATCTTCGCCTGGACGAACGACACGGCGCAGAAGGCGCAGGCCCTGGCCAATGCGCCCGCGAACGTGACGCAGATGCTGGTGGCGCCGCAGGGCGGCGGCTACCAGGTGTTCGCGCTGGGCTGCAATGAAGAGGTTTCGGGCGCCTTCAATCCGCTCTGCGTCCGCCATTCCTCGATCCGCAACAATAACCAGTGGAGCACGAGCGCCAGCGGATCGACCGCGCGGGAGTATATCCTGACCGGCGGGGGTCGGATTGTCGGCGGGCGGATGTGTGGGCCGTGTCTGCTGGTCTGGACCAGCGATGCGCTGTTCCTGGGTACGTTCGTCGGAGCGCTGAACCAGCCCTGGCGGTTCGACCGGGTCGGCCGGAACTGCGGCCTGATCGGGCCGAATGCGGCGGTCGTGGTGGGGCAGGCCGCGTTCTGGGTCAGCCCTGACCGGCAATTCTATCGCTATGCCCTGGGCGGACAGGCCGAGCCGATCGCCTGCCCGATCCGGCGCGACTTCGCCGAGGAACTGGCGGCAAGCCAGGGCGACAAGGTGATGGCGTCGTCCAACGCTGAGTTCTCGGAAGTCCGTTTTGACTATCCCGACCGGCGGGATGGCTATGAGAACAGTCGATATCTCGGCCTCGCCCTTAGCGGCCCCGACGCGGGCGCCTGGCACCGGGGCGTCATGGCGCGTACGGCGTTTGTGGACTCCGGCCCGTCCGCCTACCCCATCGGGGCCACCTATGAGGGGGCCGTCTATCTGCACGAGAAGGGGCGCTCGGCTGACGGCGGGGGCTTCGGCTGGTTCATCGAGAGTGCGGACAGCGTGCTGGATCCCGATCGGACGATGCTGGTTCGCGGGGTCTGGCCAGATTTCAAGGATCAGATCGGCCCGGTAACGGTGGCGTTGTCGGGGCGGCTCTATCCGCAGGACACGGGTGCGACCACCCGGAGCGTGACCCTGGCCCCGGGCGAGGCGAAGGGTGACGTGCTTGTCAGCGGCCGGCTGTTCCGGACACGGTTTTCAGGCCAGAGCGCGCCCACCGGATGCCGGATCGGGGCGCCGATCTTCGATGCCGCGCCGGCGGGTCGGCTGTGACGGCGGCCGAGCGGCAGCGCTGCAGCGGCTGGCTGGAGGCTGCGCTGGCGCATGCCGGAGGCGGCCACACGCTCGAGGATGTCTGGGGCCTGGTGGACGCAGGAGAAGCGCAGGCCTGGCCGGGCGACCACGCAGCCATGGTGACCCTGATCGAGGACGAGCCGCAGGCGCGGCGGCTGCTGATCTGGCTGGCGGGCGGGGATCTGGAGGAACTGGTGGGCCGCCTGCGCCCCCGGGCTGAAGCCTGGGCGCGGACGAACGGCTGTCAGCGTGTGCTGATCGTTGGCCGCCCGGGCTGGGAACGGGCGTTGGCGCCCATGGGTTACGCGCCGCTGGCGCGCATCATTGCGAAGGAGCTGTAGATGAGTCTGAAGCTGAGTAGGAACCGCAAGAAGTGGAGCAACGCGAGTAGCTCGACCTCCAACACGACCACAACGCCCACGGTTCCGGAATGGGGATCGAACCTGACCCAACGGGTCGCGGGCCAGGTCGGACAGGTGGCCGGTCTGGACCCGGGGTCGCTGGTGGCGCCGACACATGATCTGCAACGGCAGGCCGCGACGGCTGCAGCAGGCCTCGGACTATGGAAGCCGTCCGGTGTGACGGGCGGACCGCGCGATCCTGCCGACGTCAGCTGGACATCCGATTTCCAGACTGCGGAGACGCCGTTTGCCTCTGGCGGCAAGGCCTATGACTATGTGGATCGCTATCTCAATCCGTACCTGAGGGATGTGGTCGACACCACGGCGGCGGACCTTGACGTGCAGGCAGGCCGCACACGGGCGCAGCAGGCGCTTGACCTGGCGGGCTCGGGGGCGTTCGGCGGTTCCGGCGCCGCCCTGACGCAGAGCATGACCGAGGGGGAGTTGTCGCGGGCAAGGGCCTCGACCCTGGCGGGGCTACGCTCGCAGGCCTACCAGACCGCGCTGGGGGCCGCGGCCGGGGATGCGGATCGGGCGACCCAGGCGCGGATCGCCAATGCGCAGACGCAGCTGCAGGACCGGGCGCAGAAGGTCGATCTGGGATTCAGGAGTCAGGGCCAACAGCTGGCGGCCGATGAAGCGATGCGCGCCAATATCGCGGCCCAGGCGGGACTGGGCGAGACCCTGCGGAGTGTCCAGCAACAGCAACTGCAGGCGCCGATGGCTCATGCGCAGCAGGTGGTGGCGATGCTGAGCGGTCTGCCGATCCAGCTGTTCACCGGGCAGCAGACAGCGGAGGCCAAGTCGGAAACCGGCTCCGGCAAGGAGACGCAGATCGGTGCGGAGATCAATGCGATCCTCAAGCGGAGCTGGGTTTGAACCATGGCCACATCCACAGAGCGGCTCGCCACGCTGGAACAGCGCCTCACGGACCACGAGTCTCGATGTGAGGAACGTCTGGGCGAGATCAAGGCCACGTCTGCCGCCACACTCAGGGCCGTTGAAGGCCTGAAGGGACGGGCCTGGGGCGTCGTCGCCGCGCTCATGACCTGGGCGCTGGCCCAGCTCTGGAGCGAAAATGCCCGTCGCCTGGAAGAGCTGGACCGGACGCTGCCGGTCGCCACCGGATCCGGCCTGCAGCGCCTGGCGATGACCTCCCAACCACAGCCTGCGCGGGACGCAGCCACAACGGAGATTCCCGAATGAAGAAGAGCCTTGCGATAGCGCTTGTCGCACTCACGTCGTCCGGGTGCAGCACCCTGACCGGACTTGCAGGCGCACGGGAGGGATCGGAGCAGGCCGAAATCCTGCGCGCTCTGGGGGATCACATCGACAATTGCGACCGCCGCTATCAGGGCAGCCTCGGGCTGGGCGGGGGATTTACCTTCAACATCGACTGCAAGGCGCGGGCGACGCCTCAGTCCTGAGGCGCCTCGACGAGCCGGCGAAGGTAGGCGGCCACATCGACGGGCCAGGCTTCGGTCCGGCTTTGAAATGCGTCCATGTCGTCGGCGAAGAGGGCGCGGGCGGCTTCATCGAATCCCGGCAGGTCGCCGGCGAGAACCGACATCGCCCGATAGAGCGTTTCCTGATGTTTGCGGCGGCGATCCGGCTGGGCAGCCTCCCGACGGGCCTCCTCGACCAGACGCCTGAGCACTGCAGAGGCTCCGCCCGGCTGGCCAGCCAGCCAGTCCCAGTGGCGGGGAAGCAGGGTGACCTCACGGGCGACGACACCCAGCCTGGGACGGCCGCGACCTGGGCGGGGTTCCGGGGGTTCCGGGGGGGGCTGCGCGGTCATGCGCTGGCGATAGGCCGATACGGCGAGATCGGCGCTATGGCGCAGATCGAGCTCAACCGGCTGGCCGGTCTGGTCATCCAGAATCAGCAGGCCGTGGGCGCCGGCCGCCGTCAGATCGACAGCCTTGCCTGCCACGGCGAAGAGATCACCGTTGTGGTGCGCTGTGTGGCCCTCGAAGAGGGTGAAGGTATCTGATGAGACCATGTTCGCTCCCGGGCGCGACTATGGCGCATGTGGACTGCGCCATCAATAATATCCGGGTAAAATGACGAGATGGCCAGGAGAGCCCGAGAGATTGCCCGGACTCTCCTGCGATGGCGCCACGGCAGGGATTCGAACCCTGGACCTCAGCCTTAACAAGGTGACGGTCTGTCACGGCAAATTTTTAAAAAATTGGCTGGAATAACGGGATCGGAAAATCGCTTCCCAAATATCTCCCAGCGCGAAGCAACATTTTGCTTGGTGCGTCGAATGCACCTGGACGCTTATATTACCGTTTCTCGGTCGAACATTCTCCCAGAATTTCAGGGGATGCTTGATAGACTGGGATCGATGGATGTTTGTGCTCGCGCGGCCGCGGATCGGAAGCGCCCGCGGATAACGATTGCCGCACGGCCAACAAGGGGAAGTTCCGAACGGCAAAGTTGGGTGGAGAGGCGACGTTGACACTAGTCTTCGCTGCAAGTGGTATCAGCGCATGAAGTCGCTCATCGAAACCTACAACGCCCATCTGAAGAAGATGGCCTCCGTGCCTCCCACTCAGCGAATGAGCGTGACCTATAGGGCGATGTTTCCTTGGGTGATGACAGCGACGGTCGCCTTCCTGTTGGAGAACGTTCTCGGACTGCCGCGCAGCCTCGGGGCTTGGATCATCTTCCCAACGACCTGTGTTGCAGCGGTCGGCACGCTCTACGCTGGTTGGCGTGTGTCGAAGTACGGCTGGCAATTCGACCGAACACCGACCGACCCGATCTTGAGGGAGATGCAGGGTAGCGATGCGCTCATGCAGGCGCTCCGGCGCGTGACGCTCAATGGCCTGTCGAACCTAACTCCTTCAACCCGGCTGCAAGCTGATCTCAAGCTCTCGCCTGGAGATGTTTCTCAGCTGTTGGACATCTTGGCGGCGGATAACCGGCTGGACGCGCGAAGCCTCGAAGACATGCAATCAGGCGACGTGACGGTTGGGGCGCTGCTACAGAAAATGTCTCCAGCCTAGCCTTCATCAAGGTCCGCAACGGGTCGTTTCTTACCGTTGGGGTCTGCGCCTAAACTCACCGTTCCGGGTGGAAAGCGGACGACCTGCAGGTACAATCACCGGCATGCCGCTGACCAGTTCAATCACCCCGCCCAACCCCGGCTGGCCGCAGCAGTACCGGGACGCGGAAGCGCAGCTAGCGCCCATCTTCGGACCTGAACTGATCGCCATGCATCACGTCGGGAGCACGGCGGTGGCCGGTCTTGCCGCCAAGCCCGAGATCGATGTCCTGGCGATCGTCACGACCTCGGAAACGCCTCAGCCGTGGACGGATGGTCTTGCTGAGCTCGGCTTTCGTCGTGGCGGCGATCTTTCGCCCGGTCACCGCTTCTACAAGCGCGACGTGGCGGGGGTCCGCACCCACAAGCTGCACGTCTGCGTCGACGGACACCCGACCGTCCGCGAGATGCTCAGCTTCAGGGATCACCTGCGGACCAACGAGGCGGACCGCCGCCGCTATGAGGAGTTGAAGCTCCAACTAGGGCGCGAGAACGTGGCCGGGATCGGCGAGTATCTCGCTCGCAAGCGCCCCCTGATCACAGCTATCCTGGCGCAGCTCGGCATCGAGCGGGCTTGAACGAACCTCCGCTCTGCGCCGGGAGCGGATACCGGTCAACCGTCGGACACCGGACGTCTGTGCCGCATGCGCACCCCGCCACCGTGGGTGGGCCCTTCAATCTCGAGCGTGAAATTCGCGAGATACTGGACGATTAAAGTACGGCCGATTGGGACCGAAGCGGGAACGTAACTCCCAAGTTTCTCCCGACCCTTGCGGAAGGTTCACGTCGTGTTTGCCCTGAATGTCTATCAGCGTACCGGGAGACTAAAGCCCCTTGATCTGAAAGCTCTTTCAAATCAAGGGGTTTAGGTGGTGCCACGGCAGGGATTCGAACCCTGGACCTCAGCCTTACCAAGGATGCGCTCTACCACTGAGCTACCGCGGCGAAGGCGGGGCCTATAGCGGGCTGAGGCCGCGTCGTGAAGCGTTAAATCGACCGCGCACAGCTTGACGGGCGCGCCGCCGCGCAGCACCTGACGGCATGGCTGATCGGCAGAAAGACGGCAAGGACGCCGCTACCTTGCGTGAAACCAAGCTCGCGCAGGCGCTTCGCGCGAACCTGCGCCGTCGCAAGGCGACCGGTTCGGCCGTCGCTACGCCGAAGCCGCAAGAAACCTCCACGGATTGACCGCTTGGCGCGCCAGCGAGGCGCAGGCTAGATACCGCTTCTTTTTTCGCCGCGCCGCCGAGGCTGGCCGGACGTCTGTCGAAGGGTAGCTATTGGATCGTATCGCCATCGTCGGGGGCGCAAAGCTGAACGGGCAAATCCCGATCAGCGGCGCCAAGAATTCGGCCATCAAGCTGATGACCGCCAGCCTGCTCACGGATGAGCCGCTGCGTCTGACCAATATGCCGCGCCTGGCCGACACCCGGTTCCTCGGTAAGCTCTTGCAGCGCCTTGGCGCCGAGGTCGTCGAAGCCGAGGGGCCCGATGGCGGCGAGACGCTTCTGACGACGCGCGAGATCGTCAGCGGGTTTGCGCCCTATGATCTGGTCCGCCAGATGCGGGCGTCGTTCAATGTGCTGGGGCCGCTGCTGGCCCGAACGGGGCAGGCCAAGGTCTCGCTGCCGGGCGGATGCACGATCGGCGCACGACCGGTTGATCTGCATCTGAAGGCGCTGGAGGCGCTGGGTGCCCGGATCGATCTTCACGAGGGCTATGTCTACGCCCAGGCGCCGCGCGGGTTGAAGGGCGCGGTGATCAACTTCCCGATCAACTCCGTGGGCGCGACAGAGCACGCCATGCTGGCGGCTGTGCTGGCGGACGGTGACACAGTGCTGGAGAATGCCGCAGCCGAGCCGGAACTGGCGGATCTTGCCGAATGCCTGAACGCCATGGGCGCCAAGGTTTCAGGGGCGGGCACGCGAACCGTTCATATCCAGGGCGTCAGTCGACTGCACGGCGCGACGCACTCGGTGATCCCGGACCGGATCGAAACCGGGACCTATGCCGTGGCCGCCGCCATGGCCGGCGGTGAAGTGCGGCTGACGCGGACCCGGGGCCACCTGATCCAGTCGTTGATCGACAAGTTGATCGAGGCGGGTGTCGAGGTAACGACCCATGACGATGGATTGACGGTCAAGCGGGGCCCCGACCGGCTGAGGCCCGTCGAGATCGAGACTGCGCCCCACCCCGGGTTTGCGACGGACCTCCAGGCGCAGTTCATGGCGTTGATGACGCTGGCCGACGGCGAAAGCATCATCCGGGAGACGATCTTCGAGAACCGGTTCATGCACGTGCCGGAACTGGGTCGCCTTGGCGCCGACATTTCGGTTCAGGGCGGGGAGGCGCGGGTGCGCGGGGTCGAGGCTCTTACCGGCGCCCAGGTAATGGCGACGGACCTGCGGGCCTCGGTCAGCCTGGTGATCGCCGGGCTGGCGGCGCGCGGCGAGACCATCGTCAATCGCGTGTATCATCTGGACCGTGGCTTCGAGCGACTGGAAGAAAAACTGGGCGCGTGCGGCGCCCAGGTGCGGCGCCTCAAGGGCGATGGCGTCGAAGCGGAGGTCGAGTAGTCCATGGCCGAAGCTTCGGGCCTGAGACTGCTGGCTGAGGATGAGGCGGATCTTGCCATCATGTCGGCCGCCTTGCAGGACGCGATCGCCCAGGTCGGCGATGTCCTCTACGAGCCGAAGACCCGCCGCCTGACGATTGCCTTCAACCGGTTCCGCTGGGAGGCGGGAAGGCGGCAACGCGTTCGGGCGGCCTTGCAGATCGGAAGCGTACTGGACTTCCAGTCCCGCAAGATCCGTCGGGATCGCCGAGATGCCGTGCTGGAATTGCTGGCGATCACCTTTGTCGCCGGGGATCCCCCGGGAGGTACGCTGACGCTGAGTTTTGCCGGAGGCGGCGACTTTCGTCTGCAGGTCGAATGTGTGGACGCCGCGCTGGCGGACGTTTCACGTCCGTGGCCGACGCCCAGAACGCCGGCGCACGACCTCTGATCGGATAGCCTTCGTCCGGAGACCTCGCTAAAGAGCGCACATGCGCCGCTTTATGTCTGATGATCCCGGTTTTACCGACGCCTTTACCGCTTTTGTCGGTGAGCGACGTGATACGCCGCATGATGTTGACGCCGTGGTTGCCGATGTTCTGGCGGCGGTCCGCGCCGAGGGCGTTGACGCATTGCTGCGGTTTGCCCGCGAGTTCGACGGGCTGGACCTCACGCAGGACACGCTGCGGGTCACGGCCGAAGAGATAGAGGCGGGGGCAGCGGCCTGTTCGCGCGAGGTGCGGGACGCGATCGACTTCGCGGCGGCCCGGATCCGGGCCGATCACGAGCGC
>NZ_JBILRO010000100.1:0-10937 GCF_044372605.1 Phenylobacterium sp. | reverse complement strand
CCGCGTCGTTCGAACCCTGGCTCATGCGCTTGGACCTGACAGCCGACGGCACAGGCTTCACCGCCCGGTTCGGGAGCCAACTGCTCGCCGCCCTGCACCTTGGCGCCCCCGCCATCCTCAAGATCGCCGTTCATGAGGAGGAACGGCGGGGCGGCGAATCGAGGATCGGCCGGGTTCAACCCCTACCCATCCATCGGCGGAAAGCGCTCAAACGCGGGCAGCGAGTGGGCGTCGGCCATCCAGCCGATACGCTCGGCGGTCTGTATGTGAACCTGGGCCGGAATCGCGTCCGGATCGTCATAGGTGGCGCTCTGGATATCCACGATCCCAGGCAAGTTTTCGTCATTGCGGTAAAACAGGCCGGTCCCGCAATCCGCGCAGAACTCCCGCCGGCCATGTTCGGACGACACATAGACCTTTACGGCGCCCTTTGTGATCCGAAGCGCCTCTTCAGGGTACATAGTCCACCCCACCACCGGGGCCCCGGCGTGCCGCCGGCAATCACTGCAGTGACAAAGGGCATGTGTCATCGCCTCGCCTACGACTTCGTAGCGCACCGCGCCACAGTGGCATCCTCCGCTCATGCTCATGACCTGGCCCTCACTTCAATTCGGGAACAAATAGAGAACGACTACATTGTAATGTCAAGACGACCCGGGCCGGGATGAGGGTTCCTTCGGATCACCGGCCGTTGAAGCCGCTGTCGGGATCGAAGGCGCGCCCGAGGGCAGCGGCGCGAGCGGGTCCCGCAGGAAGGCGAGCACATCGGCGATCACCACCGCCCCCTGCCGGTCCCGCGTCAGTAGGTGGTATCCAGCCGCATAGTAGGCCGTCCGGTCCGAGGTCTTGAGGTTTTGCGCGGCCCTGTACGCCGCACGCTTCGGGATGATCTGGTCGTTGGCGCCATAGAGATAGAAGGTGGGCAGGTCATCGTCCCCCACCTGCCGGGCGGCCCGGCTCATCAGTTTGACCAGCCCGTAGAGGGTGTCGGACCGCGCGCCCCAGATCATCAGCCGGTCGCGCCCCATGGCGCGCAGCTCCTCGATATTGTCGGTCGGGCTGACCCGGTTCGTCACGAACTTCGGCGGCGTGTAGACCTTTGAGGCCGTAAAGTGGGCGGCGAACCACAGGGCGGTCTTGTAGGGCAGCGGTTGGGTCCTGAAGCCCCAGACGCCCGGTGCCAGCAACACCAGACGGTCAGCCGCAGGCGGGCGATCGGTTGCGAACGCCGCCGCCGCCACCGAACCGCCCATGCTCTCGCCCACCACCGCGATGATCGCGTTTGGGTGTCGCGCCCGGGCCAGGGCCGTGACCGTGCGCAGGTCCTCGATCATCAGATCATCGCCCGCCCAGATGCCGCGGCCCGGCGAGCGCCCGAAACCCCGCTGATCGTAGGCATAGGTGGTCACACCGGCCTCGGCCCACCGGCGTCCGGCGATGTGGAAGGCGTTGGCGTAGTCGTTCATGCCGTGGGCGGCGACGATCACCGCCCAGGGCTCCTGCGCTGCGGCCCAGGTGATGAGACCCAGCCGCGCGCCGTCAGCGGCGATCACCGCATCGGCCTCAAGGCGCGGCCCCTGGAATCCGGCCGGCGGCTGGTTGGCGCGCTGGATGGCCATCGGCGCGCAGGCCGAGGTCAGCAGCAGCAACATAACCAGCGCGATACGTGTCATCGCCCTGTCAGGCCGGCGGCAGCCGGAGACGGTAAACACCTTTGAAATCATCGGGATCAGCCGGTTTATTGTGGCGCAGGATCACCAGCCGGCCCTGCCGCGCCAGCCCCCGCGCCACCGCGCGGACATGTCCCAGCGTGCGACGCCAGCTCTCCGGATCGACGGATCGCGCAACGTCCTCGGGCGACACGGATTTGCCGGACGGCACCTTGCTCAGGAGGTCGAAGATGGCCGCTTCCAGAACTTCGCTCACTAACCGCCCCGCTTGATGGTCTCGCGCGCGATGATCACCTGCTGGATCTGGCTGGTGCCTTCATAGATCCGGAAGATCCGGACGTCGCGGTAGAAGCGCTCGATGCCGTACTCGGCGATGTAGCCGGCGCCGCCGAAAATCTGCACGGCCTTGTCGGCGACACGCCCCACCATCTCGGAGGCGAAGTACTTGGCCGCCGCGCCCTCCATGGTGACGTTCTGGCCCAGGTCGCGTTTGCGGGCGGTCTCCATGGTGAGCGCCTTGGCGGCCAGCGCTTCGGTCTTGCAATCCGCGAGCATCCCCTGGACCAACTGGAACCCGCTCAAGGGCTGGCCGAATTGCTTGCGCTCGGTGGCATAGGCCACGCAGTCGGTGATCAGGCGCTCGGCCACGCCGACACACAATGCCGAGATGTGCAGGCGCCCCTTGTCCAGCACCTGCATGGCGACCTTGAAGCCCTCGCCCTCGGCACCGATCCGGTTTTCGACGGGTACGCGGACATTGTCGAAGACAACATCGCAGACATGGGCGCCCTGCTGGCCCATCTTCTTCTCGGGCTTGCCGACGGTGAGGCCCGGCAAATTGCGCTCCACCAGAAACGCGGACACCCCGCCACCACCGGGTTTGGAAGGATCAGAGCGCGCCATCACCGTAAACAGGTCGGCCTTGTTGGCGTTGGTGATGTAGCGTTTCGCGCCATTCAGAACGTAGTGATCGCCGTCAAGTATGGCCCGGGTCTGTACCGCGGCGCTGTCGGACCCCGCCTCCGGTTCCGTGAGCGCGAACGAGGTGATGATGTCGCCAGATGCAATACCCGGCAGGTATTTCTGCTTCTGAGCCTCGGTGCCGAACATCACCAGCGCCTGCGAGCCAATGCCGACATTGGTGCCGAAGGTCGAGCGGAACGCCGGGCTGGTGCGCCCCAGCTCCACCACCACAAGGCACTCCTCCTCCATGGTGAGATCCAGCCCGCCGTAGCTCTCGGGGATCGAAAGACCGAACAGGCCCAGCGCCTTCATTTCATCCACCACGTCCTGCGGCATGGCGTCATCTTCGGCCACCTTGGCCTCCAGAGGGCGCAGGCGCTCGCTGACGAAGCGGCGCACGGTGTCGATCAGCTGATCACGGGTCTCGGCGTCCAGCGCCATGGCGATATCCTTAGTGGCAGGTTGAGGTGGGGGTGCGCGGCTTGAGGCGCTGGGGGGCGGACGAATCCAGTTTTTGCCGCCAGGTCTCGACCCCGATATTGGGCTTCGTCTCGCACGACTGCACCGGCTGCATTCGCTTTCGCTTGGCCCAGGCCGGCACGCCGTTCTCGTCGACCGGTTTCTCAGCGGCCGCAACAGGCTTGGACGTGGGCGCAGGCGCTTCCGGCTTGGGGGGTTCAGCCACAGCCGGGGACGCCGTCAGCATCAGGCTTGCCAGAAGAATCACGGTCCGGCCTTGCATCTTGGGTCCTGGAAAGGCTTAAGCGACGCGGCCAAACTAGAGACGGAACGCAGGCGGAGCAAACGCTTCGCGCGCGACATGGAGGATTGATGGACGGCGGCGAGACCCAGAACAGCTATACCTCCAGGCTTATCCAGGTCACCGAGGGTGAGTGGGCGGGCTGGTCCTACTATCCGGGCGCTGATCCCTACGAGGATCTGGCAGGCCCCTTCTACTACCGGATCGACGAGCGGGGGCCGGTATGCGCGTTTCGCGCCGAACACAAGCACATGAACGGCGGCATGTTCCTGCATGGCGGATGCGTCATGACTTTCGCCGATTTCTGCCTCTTCGTGATCGCGCGCGACGTCCTGCATGACGATCACAGCGTCACGGCCACCTTCAACGGCGAGTTCGTGGGCACCGCCCATATCGGCGATCTGGTGGAGTGTCGGGGCGAGGTCGTGAAAGCCGGCCGCAGCATGGTTTTCGTACGCGGCCTGATCACCTCGAAGGACGAGCCCGTCATGAGTTTCTCGGCGGTGCTGAAGAAGCGAAAGCGCCAGACGTAAAGAGATCGTCACATGCCCCCACTATCAGGCCCTATGACCCAAGGTCGAAGATTCGTGATCGGGGCTGTCGCAGCAGCTTTCTCATTGGCTGGAGGGTCCGCCTGGAGCCGGTCCGCCGATGATTTCAACGGGGTATGGCAAAACCCGAAGAACACCGTGCACCTGAAGTTGCGGCCCTGCGGCTCCAGGATCTGCGGCGACGTGGTCTGGGCGACAGAGGGGGCCAGAGCGGATGCAGCGCGGGGCGGCAAGGCTGAACTGATAGGTCAACAGCTGCTGCGGGACTTCGTACGTGGCGATGACGGCCTGGCCCGGGGCAAGGTCTATGTGCCTGACCTTGGGGTGACGTTCAAAGGGTCCGCCCAGCACGTCAATGACGACGCCATCAAGGTAAAGGGTTGCCTTGTCGGCGGGCTGATCTGCAGGTCGCAGGTGTGGATCCGCGTGACGGACACGGCGCAGCACGCGACCCGCAAACCCTGACGCGCGGGCTTTTCCAGAGTTTTCCAAGACTTCGGCGCGCGACCTCGCCGACGCTTTGACTGGACAGCGGCGATCTTCAGCCTCAGCAATAGCCGGGGGAGGAGCACACGCATGATCGAATTTGCCTGTCATTGCGGGGCCGCGCGGCTTGGGGCGCCCGAGGCGCCGACCGAGGTCAGCGAATGCAACTGCTCGATTTGCCGTCGGTTGGGCGCGCGGTGGGCCTATTACAGACCCAGTGAGGTCACCCTGCCCGCCCCGCAAAGCACACAGCCCTATGTCTGGGGCGATCGCATGCTGGCCTTCCACCGCTGCCGGTCATGCGGCATCACCACCCATTGGCAGAGCCTGGACGGATCGCGCGACCGGATGGCTGTCAACGCCCGGCTCATCGATGGCCTTGACCTCGGCGCGGTGCGCATCCGCCAGTTCGACGGGGCCGACACCTGGCGCTATCTGGACGAAGACTGACCCATGAAGCTTTCGGTTCTCGATCTGTCGCCGGTCACGGGCGAAGCGACGCAGGCCCAGGCCGTACGCGAGACCATCGAGGTAGCCAGGGCGGCTGAAGCCTTTGGCTATCACCGGTTCTGGATGGCCGAGCACCACAACATCGCGGGGCTGGGGTCGCCCAGTCCGGAGCTTCTGATCGCCGCCATCAGCCAGCAGACCTCGACCATCCGTCTGGGCTCCGGCGGCGTGATGCTGGTCAACTATTCGCCGCTGAAGGTCGCGGAGAACTTCATGATGCTTGAGGCCCTGGCGCCGGGCCGGATCGACCTGGGCCTGGGCCGGGCGCTGGGCGCCGATGGCCGCACCGGCGGCGCGCTGCGCTCGGTCGGTTCGGACGCCTTTCCACAGTACTTCCAGTTGCTGATGGCCTGGCTGCTAGACTCCTCGGGCAAGGTCCCGATCCCGCCGGGTCACCCGATCTACGATATCAAGGCCAATCCGACGGGACCCTCCCATCCGGACGTCTTCGTCCTTTGCACCTCGGAAGAGAGCGCCCAGTTCGCCGGGAACATGGGCGTGGGGCTGGTGTTTGCCGAGTTCATCGCGCGGACGGAGGCCGGGCCGGCGATCGCGGCCTATCGGCGGACGTTCGAGCCCTCGGCGTTCCGTAACGAGCCCTGGGCCGGGACCGCCATGGTGGCCTTTGCGGCGGAAACCGAGGAGGCCGGGTGGCGCGGAGACGCGATGCGCCGGGCCGGAAATGTCGCGATGCTGTCCGGGCGCCGCCGGCGTTTCACCGACATCGAGAGCGCCGAGGCCTTCCTGGCCGAATGGGCCGGCACACCGCTGCTGGCCGACGTCGAGGGGCGCACCATCGCCGGCGACGCAGGGTCGGTTCGCGCAACCCTGGCCGCCAAGGCCGCGCGCGCCGAAGCCGACGAGGTCTTCGTCATGGCCACCGGGCCTTCACTGCAGGCCCGGATCCGGTCTCTGGAACTGCTCAGACCGCAGGACGCGGCGGCATCCCGGCCGTTGCCGCAGGCCGCGCCCGCATAGCCTCGGCCCAACGGTGCACATGGACCAGCGCGTCGGGCACCTGGAGCTTGATCATCCGACCAAAGTCGACGCCGGCGAAGGCGACGATATCGGCGATGGTTATGCGGCCTGCAGCCAGCCACTCGCCGTCCGCCAGCCGTCGATCCAGGACCTTCAACGCGTTGAGCGCGCCGGCCAGGCTGTGCTCGCCGATCGCCGGAACCTGCGCCTCCAGCGCCGCCATGCGCGGGTTCAGGTGGCGCACCGCGACCATCAGGGGCGTGGCCACCATCATCTCCGCGCGGCGAGTCCACATCTCGATCACCGCCATTTCCTGCGGGTTGCGACCGAACAGGTTCGGCTCGGGATAGACGCTTTCCAGGTAGCGGCAGATGGCCAGCGATTCCGTGATGCAGGTCCCGTCATCCAGTTCCAGCATCGGTACCTGCGGAAGACCCGCCCTGGCCACATAGGCCGGGTCGCGCTGCTGACCATCCATCAGGCTGAGGGTCACGATCTCGATGTCCTGGATGCCCTTCTCGGCCATGAACCAACGCACCCGGCGTGGATTGGGGGCGAGCGGCGTGTCGTAGATCTTCATCAGCGGCGTTCCTTTTCGGGAACCAATCTAGCGCGTGCGCCTTGTCATGGATCAAGGCCCAATAACAATCGACCCCTGCGAGCGTCATTGCTACCTTGACGAAAATTGGGGGGAAGTTTCGATGTCAGGGTTTCATCCGCTGCGGTTCGTCCGGGAAGCGCTGGCCCAGCCCTCCCGCTTGAACCGGCAGCCGGATTCCACCGACCTGAAGGCGGTGAACATCGCCTTCGTCGCGGCTATCAAGGCCCAGATGTCCCACGTCGAGGCTATGGAGAGCGCCATCGGCGGTGGCTTCGAACAGGTCGGCGCAATCGAACTGTCGGTGCTTCGCCACTACGGCCTCCCCATTGACGGCCACCTGGTCGATGTTGGTTGTGGCTCGGGACGTCTGGCCCGGCCCCTCTCGGCGTGGCTGAGCGGGACCTACCTCGGCGTTGATCTGGTGCCCGACCTGATCGAGCACGCCCGCAAGATCAGCGCGCGGCCTGACTGGCGCTTCGAGGTGATCGATCACATCGGCATTCCAGAGGCGGACGGCGCCGCCGACATGGTCTGCTTCTTTTCCGTCCTGACCCACCTGCTGCACGAGCAGAGCTACTGGTATCTCGAGGAAGCCCATCGCGTGCTGAAGCCCGGCGGGGCTGTGGTGTTTTCGTTCCTGGAGTTCCGCGATCCGGTCCACCTGCAGATCTTCCGGGACACGGTGACCAACCACAAACTCAAGCATATGCAGCCGCTGAATACGTTCATCGACCGCGGGGCCCTTGAGGTTTGGGCCCGCGAACTGGGGATGGACATCGTCGATATCCGCGACGGAAGCGACGCGGTCGTCGCCGAGGGTGCGCTTGGTCAGTCCCTCTGCGTCCTGCGCAAAGCAGGCTGAACTACCCGAACAGCGCCGCCGGCAGCAGGCCGACGATCGAGGCGGTGAGGCAGGTGGCCAGGAACCCGGCCATCATCGCCTTCCATACCATGCCCACCACTTCGTCGCGTCGCTCCGGCACCAGCACCGAGAATCCGGCCAGGTTGATGCCGACCGAGGCGATGTTGGCGAAGCCGCACAGGGCGTAGGTCATCAGGATGCGGGTGCGGGGGTCCATGGCGTCCAGCGGGATTTCCCCCATCCGGATGAAGGCGGTGAACTCGGTCAGCACCAGCTTCACCCCCAGCAGTGAGCCGGCGGCCGGGGCGTCCCTCCAGGGCACGCCGATGGCCCAGGCCAGCGGGGCGAAGATCAATCCAAGGCCGCGCTCCACGGAAAGCGGCGCGCCCGCCACCTCGCCAAAGAGGCCCAGCATGCCGTTCAGCATGGCCACCAGCGCCACGAAGACGATCAGGGTGGCGGCCACGTTCATGACGATCTGCAGGCCGTCGTTGGTGCCCTTGATCAGGGCGTCGATGGAGCTGGCATAGCGCTTGGCGGCGGCCGGATCGTAGGCCTGGGTCTGCTCGATCACCGCGTCGCGGGGGATGATGATCCGCGCCAGCAGGATGCCCGCGGGTGCGGAGACGATGGAGGCGGTCAGCACGTGGGCGGCGGCCCCCGGCAGCACATCCTTCAGGATGGTGGCGTAGGCGACCATGGTCGATCCCGAGACACAGGCCATGCCGACGGCGATCAACATGAAAAGCTCGGAACGCGAGAGGCCCGGCAGGTAGCTGCGGATGAAGATCGGCCCCTCGACCTGGCCCATGAACACGGTGGCGGCAGTGGCCAGCGCGGGCGGGCCGCGCAGGCCCATGGTGCGCTCGAACACCACGCCGAACAGCTGGGTGATCCAGACCAGGATCTTCCAGTGCCACAGCAGGGCCGCCAGCGCGCAGACCACGAGGATCACCGGCAGCACCCGGAAGGCGAAGACAAACAGCGCCCCGCCGTCGGTGAGCGGATAGGGCTGGTTCGGCGTACCCGCCAGGAAGCCGAACACGAAGCTGACGCCCGCCTGGGTGGATGAGGCCAGACCGTCGACCACGACACCCACGCCCTGCAGCGCCTCACGCAGCGGCGGCAGGCCGAACAGCGCCATCACCAGGATCGCCTGGGTCAGGATCGCGCCGATCGCCAGCTTCCAGGGGAACTGGCCCCGGTTTTCCGACACCGCCCAGCAGATCAGCAACACTGACCCGACGCCCACCAGGCTCTGCGCATTCTCCAGACCGAACATTCATCCCCCGATTGGCCGCCACGACTCCGGCCCGCCTGGAATGTAGGGCGCAGAAGTGGGCTGGATGCAAGACCGGTGCGACGGTGGACCGCGCCATGACGACGAAGGTGGGCTACCGCCGGCCGGAGTGGCCGGGCCTGACCTGGCGGTGCGCAGAAAGGTTCAACCGCAGAAAGACGCTGAGAACGCAGAAGGGCCCCTGGGGTTCACCCACGGGGGGACCATTGCGTAATTCAGGCTGGCGCCAGAATTGGCCTACGCGCCCCTTCGCCCCTTGTGGGAGAAGGTGGCAGGCGAAGCCTGACGGATGAGGGGTCGCGCCGCCCTATCGAAATGATTTCAATGCCTTATCGGAGAGGATTATCGACCCCTCATCCGACCTCGCTTCGCGAGGCCACCTTCTCCCACAAGGGGCGAAGGGGCGTGGCGTCGAGCTCTCTCGCTATCTGGAATTATGCAACGGTCCCGATGGGGGAGGTGGCCCGAAGGGCCGGAAGGGGCGCTGGCGCCCGCCGACGGCGCCTAAAGTCCCGCCGGCAGGGCGGCGATCCGGCGCAGCTGGATCACCTTGCCGTTGTAGTTGAACACCAGAACATCACCCTGCAGCACCCGCGTGACCCGGGTCGGCCCGCCGAAGGGCTTGAGCGACAGTCCGTTGTTCTCGAACACCGCCGCCACCTTGATCGGCCGGCCCGAGCCGGCCGCGATATCGTCGACGCCATTGGCGAGGATCCCGTCAGCCCGCATATCGTGGGTAACGCCGCCACCTTCGATCACCACCCGGTCGCCGCACTGCTGGATACGCTCGACATGGGTCTTGCCCTCGTTGTCGCCCGTCCACACACCCCGCAGATCCGGCGCCCCCGGCGCCAGGGGCTCGGTGCACCGCGCCAGAACCGGCGCCGGAAAGGTCTTCCAGAAACCCGGCGGCGTGCGGGCGACCGGAATGTCACTGGCCAGCACGACGGTCTTGGCGGGCGCTTGCGCCAGGGCGGCGCCCGGCGCGGCGACCGTCAGCGACGCAACAAGGGCGATCATCACAGGTTTCATAGAGTTCTCCTGAACTGTCGCCGCCGGGCGTACACCGCCGGGTCGCCCTTGGCGATACGGATCATGAGTGAAGAGCGGGGTGCACGCGCTACGTGAAGCGGAGCGATGGGCCTGCTTCCACCACGCAATGCCCCATTTTCGAGCCTTCAAAGAAGTAATCGCCAACCGTCACAAAACCGAATTGCAATCGATGCCACCAATGTCTCTAAGTTGTTTCGGGTGGCGGGCACCCAGGGAGATTGCAACGTGAACATCTGGGTAAAGACGGCTTCCTTGATCTCTGCGCTGGCGTTTGCCAGCCAGGCGCAGGCGTCCAATCTGCTGGTCAACGGCAGCTTTGAGGACAGGGTCGTGACAGCCAGCGACATAACCAATCCCGGCGGACCCTGGAGTGTGCGGGATTTTGGAAGCACTCCCGGCTGGACCCAGTTCGCCGACGGCGTCGATCTCATCCACAACAACTATGTGCAGCTCCCCATCATTCCGGTGCTGGTAGATGCATCTGACGGTGTCAACTTCCTGGACATGAACCAGGTCGGGTTGTTGGGAGGCCTCTATCAAACCGTAGCCGCAACGTCGGGCCAGGTTTTCAACCTCAGCCTCGACACCACCGCATGGGCAACGAATTCTCTGGGCGGAACGCTGGGCTATGAACTCTACGACCCGTTCAGCAACACGGTGCTGGCGAGCGGCTCTTACACGGACTCCGTCGGTGGAGCCTGGATCACGCGGACCTTGAGTGCTGCGGCGACATCATCCTCCATCGGCGTTCGTGTTCAGGCGCTCTTCTCGTCAGGCGCCGGCCCCGGACTCGACAATGTGATCCTCACCACACCCACTGCGCCCATCCCGGAACCGACCAGCTGGGCGCTGATGATCGGCGGTTTCGGCGTCGTGGGCGCGACTATGCGTCGACGTCGGGCTGCGCAGCTGACCTGCGCCTGATCGCTCGCGCCCGGACCAGTATCGAGGCCTGCCGGAGAGATATGGCAGGCCCCGGTCTGTGACCAGCCCCGCATCCCCCCCGGGACGCAGACCGCCCCTTAAACCCCATGGTAGATTTCGAGCCTTCCGGTCCAGGCGTGTCAAGGACGCGTCCTGCGGACGCGCCGCGCCGCGGCGAGGGCTGCGCCCTCGTGTCGGCGGAGACGCCTGGACCGGCAGGCAAACTGGCCGCCATGGCGTTTAGGGCGAGGAGGGGTCGGTTGGGCGGCGTGAAGTCAC
>NZ_JBILRO010000098.1:0-10962 GCF_044372605.1 Phenylobacterium sp. | reverse complement strand
CAGATCCTGGATTTCGATCTCGGCGTCGGGGAAACCCTCCTTGAGGACGGCTTCGAGGGCGGTATGGGTCATGGGCATGGGGCACGTTTAGGCGGTTGGGGGCGGGGGCTCAAGGTTCCTCGATTTTCTCACGTGTCATCCCGGTTTTGGCTCAGCCAAAGACCGGGATCCATATGCACGGGACGGCGGACACATCATGCAACCGCGCCGCCGCGCACGGGTCGCAGGCGCGGGGTCTATGGGTCCCGGTCTTCGCCCATGGCGAAACCGGGATGACACCCCGTGGGAACTTGACCCTCAATCAATGATTGCGGAGTAGACCAGGCTCTTGAGCTGGCCGCGGAAATTGAAGGTGCCCGACGGCATCAACTGGGTCATGAACACCATCGTCAGGTCTTCTTTCGGATCGACCCAGAAGATCGTCGAGGCCGCGCCGCCCCAGTAGTAGTCGCCGGTTCCCAGGCCGCCGGTGGCCACCTGATCCATGGTCGAGGCAAAGCCCAGGCCGAAGCCCACGCCCTCGTTGGCGGTTTCGGAGAAGCCGCCGATGGCCACCTGGGTGAGGTCCTTGCCGCCGGGCAGGTGGTTCATGTGCATGATCTCCAGGGTGCGTGGCCCCAGGATACGATGTCCGTCCAGTTCGCCGCCGCGACGCAGCATCTCGCAGAAGCGCATGTAGTCGGCGGTGGTGCCGGTGAGGCCGCCGCCGCCCGACTTGAAGGCCGGTTCCTTGATGAAGCTGCTGGTGGCCGGATCATCCAGCAATTTCAGCTTCTTGTCGGGACCGCGCTCATAGTTGGCGGCGAAGCGGTCCTGTTTGTCGGCGGCCACGTAGAAGGCGGTGTCGACCATGCCCAGCGGGCCGAAGATCACGTCCTGAAGGTACTGGGCCAGCGGCTTGCCGGAGATGATCTCCACCAGCGCGCCGCAGACATCGGTCGCCAGCGAGTACATCCAGGCCTGGCCCGGCTGGTAGCGCAGGGGCACTTGGGCCAGCTTGTCCATGAACTCCATCATGGTGTCGGTGGTGCCCGACGAGCGGATGCGCAGGGTGCGGTAGATATTGTCGATGGGGTGCTGGACGCCCACGCCCGGCAGACCGCCGCCATAGGTGAGCCCGGCCATGTGCGACAGCACATCGCGGAAGGTGATCGGCCGGCCCGGCGCCTCGGTGATCATGTCGGCGCCTTCGCCCGAGACCCACACGCGGTGGTTCTTCCAGGACGGCACATAGCGGCTGACCGGGTCGTTGAGCTGGAAATAGCCCTGCTCATAGAGGGTCATGAGCGCCACCGAGGTGATCGGCTTGGTCATGGAATAGATGCGGTAGATGGTGTCGTCGCGGGTGGGCTTGTTGCGCTCGATGTCCATCATGCCGAAGGACTTCAGATAGGCGATGTGGCCATGGCGGGCGACGGCCACCTGGCAGCCGGCGATCTTGGCCGGACCGATATAGTTGCGCTCGATATGGTCGGTGATGCGTTCCAGCCGGCCTGCGTCCAGCCCCGTCCACTGTGATTGCGCGTCCATCGTCTCTCTCCGGGGTAGGGTTTTTGGTTGTTAGACGGCATCATGGACGCTGAACGGCGGGATCGCCAAGAGGGAAGAGACACGATGAAAGACCTGGAAGCCCTGGCCGCCGAGATCGGCGCGCTGCTGAAAGACCGCGGCGAGAAGATCGCCATCGCCGAGAGCTCCTCGGGCGGGCTGATCTCGGCGGCCCTGCTGAGCGTGCCCGGCGCCAGCGCCTACTATCTGGGCGGGGCGGTGGTCTATACGCCCAAGGCCCGGGTGCTCCTGACCGATATCCCGCGCGAGGCCCTGGAGGGGATGCGCTCGGCCAGTGAGCCCTATGCCATGCTGCTGGCGCGCAATCAGGTGGAGCGCTACGGCGCGACCTGGGGGCTTTCGGAGACCGGGGCGGCGGGGCCAACGGGCAATGGCTATGGCGATGCCGCCGGTCACACCTGTGTGGCGGTGGCCGGGCCGGTCGAGGCGGTGCTGACGATCGAGACAGGCGAAAGCGACCGCGGCGCCAATATGCGTGCGTTCGCAGCCGGCGCGCTGGAACTGCTGCGTCGGGCGATCGTGTCGGCGGGGTAGGGGACAGGCGCCAGGAAAAAAGGCGCCGGGGAACACGCAGCAGGCGCGGACGACGGCCGCGTCAGCCGGTGTCGGCGACCGGTGGCGCGGCGCCGGATGCCTTATGGCCAGGGTCATCATCTTCCTGATCCGGCGGATTGTCCGGCGCCTCAGGCAGATCGCGCCACCGGCTGGCGAGGTCCCCGGAGAGGCCCAGGATACGGCAGGCGCGCCGCACCTGGACGTCCAGATGTTCGGTGGTGAAGTCGGGCTCGACAAACCAGTCGTCGAGTTCGACGTCGAGGCGTTCGACGTAGTCCGCCCGGAGCGTGGCGTCGGATATCTCGGCATGGATCAGGCGCCCGACGGCGTCCTGAAGCTCGCCGAGGCGATCGAACTGGGCGTCTTCCTGGGCAAGCGCCCGCCCCATGGCGAGAAAGTCGGGGGTGGACGTCGGCGTGGTGCGGAGGCGGTGGACGACGGCGTCCTGCGCCAGCTTCGCCTTCAACGCCAGGGTCTGGCGCAGGCAGCGGGACGCGCGCTGGTAGGACCGGCTGAGATCGGCGACCTCGTCCGCCTCGGTGGCAGCGAGGAGCTGGGCGTGGACGTGCTTGGCCGCGCTGAGATCCATCTCAGCCAGCTCGGCCAGCATGTCGGCGCCTCGATCGGGGGTGGTCGCGGTCATGTTGCGCAGTGGACCACGGAGGTACGTCAGGATCGGACGTAGCATTCGGGCGGGCTGTCGAAATGGAGCAATACCGCAGAAAACGCAGAGTGGCGCAGAAGGCGCCGGTGAGGCGCGGTGGAATTACGGTGACAGTTGCAATAACCCCTTAATCTCAGGCGGTGCGCCAGGCGTTGGAAATTTAGGGGTTATTGCAACTGTCACCGTAATTCGAGCGAGGCCAATGGACAGCACATAGGCGTCGACGACACCCGGCCTTTGCGGTTGCAACGCGTTGATCGCATCGGAAAGTTTTTTGTGCTGTGCCAAATACCAGTTCGCTGACCGGTTCTGTTCCGCAAACCAACCGTTTTTTGCGGCTTCAACAGTGTTGAATTTCCGTTGCTGGCTAAAGGCGGAGCTGGTCACGAGCAGCGAAAGCGCCACCGCTCCTACCTGGATCAAACGTAATCTGGATTGACGAAAAAACATACTTTTTGAATTAACTCAGAGCTGTAGTTGCTGCAACGGCAATTTTGTCGCGCAGGGTAAATTACGGTGATGGTTGCAATAACCCCTTAATCTCAGGCGGTGCGCCAAGCGTTGGAAGTTTAGGGGTTATTGCAACTGTCACCATAATTCCTTCCCGCCTCGTCGCCCTCCACCCTCGTCGCCTTCAGCGCCTGCAGCGCCCGTTCTCTCGCAAAGCCATGCTCGACGATGGGGTGCGGATAGGTCTGGCCCAGGGTTATGCCGGCGGCGCGCAGGATCAGGGGATCGGCGGTCCAGGGGCTGTGGATGACGGCGTCGGGGAGGCGGGCCAGTTCAGGGACCCAGCGGCGGACGTAGCGGCCGTCGGTGTCGAACTTTTCGCCCTGACCCATCGGGCTGAAGATGCGGAAGTAAGGGGCGGCGTCGGCGCCGGAGCCGGCGACCCATTGCCAGCTGGCGGCGTTGTTGGCGCGGTCGGCGTCGAGCAGGGTGTCCCAGAACCAGGCCTCGCCCTGTCGCCAGTCGATCAGCAGGTGTTTGACCAGGAAGGACGCCACGAGCATGCGGACGCGGTTGTGCATGAAGCCGGTGGTCCACAGTTCGCGCATGCCGGCGTCGACCATGGGATAGCCGGTCTGCCCCTTTGTCCAGGCGTCGAAGCCGGCCGGATCATCGCGCCAGGGGAAGGCGTCGAAGGCGGGCTTGAAGTTGCGGGTCTCGATCTGCGGGTTGTGGAACAGCAGGGAGTAGCTGAACTCGCGCCAGCCCAGTTCGGCCTTGAACTTGTCGGCCTGGCGGCCCAGCGCGGGCCGGGCGTCGATGGCGGTATCGACCGCGGCCCAGATCTGGCGTGGGCTGATTTCGCCGAAATGCAGGTGCGGCGACAGGCGCGAGACGGCTTCCGCGGCGGGGATGTTGCGGCCGTCGGTGTAGCGGGCGAGGCCGGTTTCCAGGAAGCTGGCCAGGCGGGCGTGCGCGCCGACTTCGCCCGGCGTCCAGAGGCTGAACCCGCCCGTCCAGTCCGGCTTTGTCGGCTGGAGGCCCCAGGTCTCCAGGCGCCGGCTGTCCGGCCAGATAGCGGGCGCGGTCAGGGCGTCAGGGGTCGGGTGAAGGGGGGTGAGGTCCAGGCTGCCCTGCGCGGCGCGCCAGAAGGGGGAGAAGACCTTGAACGGCTCGCCGCTCTTGTTGCGCACGGTCCAGGGCTCGGACAGCAGGGCGGAATTGAAGCTTCGGGCCGCCAGACCCTGGGCCTTCAGCCCGGCCTTCAGGGCCGCGTCGCGATCGGTGACGCCGGGGTCGTAGAGCCGGTTCCAGACGACCTCGGCCGCGCCGGTTTCGTTGACGACGGCCATGAGTTCGGTCGCCGCGTCGCCCCGACGCAGGATGAGGCGCGAGCCCAGGGTTTCGAGCGACGCGTTCAGCCGCGCGAGGGAGATGCCGAGCCACCACAGAGAGGCGGCGCCGGGTGCGCGCAGGCCCTCCGTCTCGTCCAGAATATAGAGCGGGATGACCGGTCGGCCGGTCTCGATAGCGTCGCTCAGGGCCGGATTGTCGCTGAGGCGCAGGTCGCGCCGGAACCAGACGATGACAGGTGCGGTCGGGTCTTTGTCGTTTGCCGGGTTCATCGCCGTAGGATGTCGCTGTGCGGGAAAGAGTGAAGGTTCATCGAGGGTGGCAGGGTCAGTGCCTGAAGCCGGTTCGGTGTAGTCGTGTCGAATGGCCAAGTCGACAAGCCCCGGCGGGACAGGGCGCCATCCGGGACTCTGCGCTGAACTGTCAGAGGCGAATCTGTACAGCGTGCTAGCCGTTTCTGTGGTCAGCCTGTAACGAGGGCCGTCGCGTCGCGACGCCTGTGAGGCTCGATTCCCCTGACCCCCGCCCGCCTTGTTGAGCCCCCGCCGCCCGAGACGACAGGGCGGGTCTGCTTCCTCTACATCGCCCAGGCCCACCAGGTGCTGCACAGCCTGTCGGTGGCGGTGTCCCTGGCGGCGTCTCGCCCGGACCTGCAGGTTGACGTCGCCGCGACAGATCCCGCCGTGCTTCGTCGCGCACGCGACATCGTGGAGGCGCTGGGCCCCTCGCGGATCAACTGGCGGCTGCTGGGGCCGGGCTGGCTGCGGGCGATCCGGATGCCTGAGGGCGGGCCGCCGAAGCTGCCGATGCTGGTGGCCAATGCGCGCGTGCTGGCGGCCTATGATGTGATTGTCGCCCCGGAGCGGACCACGGCGGCTCTGCGCAAGCTGGGGGTCAAGTCAAAGCTGGTCTACACACAGCATGGCGCCGGCGACCGGGAGGGGCCGTTCGAGGCGCGGCTGGGCGCCTTCGATCTGGTCTTCGCCGCCGGGCGCAAACAGCGCGACCGCATGATCCAGGAAGGTCTGGTGGCGCTGGGGAACTGCGCCATCGTCGGCTATCCCAAGTTTGATCTGGTGGACGCGCTCAAACCGGACCTGCCGCAGCTTTTTGCCGAGCAGCGGCCCACGGTGCTCTACAATCCGCACTTTCACGCAGGCCTGAGCTCCTGGCCGGTCTGGGGACGGCAGGTGCTTGACGCGTTCGCCGGCCAGACCCGCTACAACCTGATCTTCGCCCCCCATCTGCGCCTGTTCGGCAGCCGGCCGCCACGCGAGGTCCCGGAACTGGCCGCCTATCTGGGCAACCCTGCGATCCACATGGATCTGGGCGGATCGGTGGCGGCCATCGACATGACCTATCTGCGGATGGCCGATGTGTATCTGGGTGATGTGAGCAGCCAGATCTATGAGTTCCTGCGCCAGCCGCGACCTTGCGTCCTGCTGAACCCCAGGCATATCGAGTGGCGCGGTGACCCCAGCTATGGTCACTGGCGCTTCGGGCCGGTGGTGGAGGATATCCAGCAGCTTCTGCCGACGATTGCCGCGGCCCAGACCGGGCATCCGCAGGTCCGGCCGGTTCAGGTCGCCGGCTTCAACGAGACTTTCGAGAACCAGGGGGAACCGGCCTCATCGCGGGCAGCCCGCGCCATCGCCGGCCTGCTGGGGCCGTCACCGGTTGCGGAACCGACCGGTGATGCGGCGGTGGCCTGAAGTTCTCACAGTTCCCAGCCCTTGCGGTACTGCCGTGTCAGATACTGGTTGGCGTCGGCGTTGTTGGTGATGCGGCCGGCGGCGGCGTCGTACTCCAGCGGCGCATCCGCCTTCAGGGCGACGATACCCAGGACCATGGTCTCATTGAGCGGGACGGCATACTCGAAGGGGCAGGAGACTTTTTCGTCGCCGCGGATGGCGCGGATCCAGTTCTGCTCATGGCCGCCGATGCCGCCCTGGATGCGGGGCAGGGACCGGGGGATTTTGGCGGCGGCGGCGTCGAGACCTTCGCCGATCAGGGTGGGCTTCTGACCGTAGGTGTCGTGCATCAGCATGCCCTTTGAGCCCATGAAGAGGACGCCGCCGTCGGGGTTCATCTTCAGGTCAGCCGGGAAGTTCCGGGGCGTGGCCGGCAGGATGCCGCCGTCGTACCAGGTCAGGCGCAGCGGGCCGCCCTTCATCTTGCCGAACTCGTAGTGGGTGATGCTGGCCAGGGGGAAGCTGGTGATCTCGGGCGGGCGGCGCGTGCTCCAGAGACTGGAGGACCCGGCCCAGCGGGAGTGCCGGGTCTCGATGCGGGTGGGCAGGCCGGGCTCCAGGGCCCAGATGGGGAAGTCCAACAGGTGCGCGCCCATGTCGCCCAGGGCGCCCAGGCCGAAGGGCGTCCAGCCGCGCCAGTTGAAGTGGGCGTAGTCCGGGTGGTAGCCCCAGTCGACATTGGCGGGGCCCAGCCAGGCCTGCCAGTCGAGCCCCTCGGGGGCCGAGACAGGGGCGGGCTTTGCGACGCCCTGCGGCCATACGGGGCGATTGGTCCAGACGTGGACTTCCGTGACCTTGCCAATCACCCCGCCCCGGATGAGTTCGATGACGCGCCGGCCATCGTCGCCGGAGTGGCCCTGATTGCCCATCTGGGTGATCAGGTCGGGGTTCTGCCTGGCCAGGGCCAGCAGGCGGCGGCCTTCCTCGACCGTGTAGGTGAGGGGCTTCTGCACATAGACGTGGATGCCACGCTCCATGGCCATGCGGGCGGCGACGGCGTGGTGGTGGTCGGGTGTGGCGATCAGGACAGCGTCGATGTCTTTCCGGGTGTCGAACATCTTGCGGTAGTCGGAGAAAGCCGGGGCCCGGTCGTAGGCGTCGCGCAGGGCTTCGCGGCCTGGAAGCAGCCGAGAGCGCTTGTCCAGCATGCCGCGCCAGACGGCGTTGTAGTCGACGTCGCAGGTGGCCACGATGTTCTGGTCGGTCAGCTTGTTCATGTTGACCCCGCCCTGTCCGCCAGCGCCGATGACGGCGACATTGACCTTGTCGCTGGGGGAGAGCGGCCGCGCGGCGAAGGCCGGGGCGGCCAGTGTGGCGGCGCCTGCGCCCAGCAGGCCACGGCGCGTCAGGTGAGTGTGTGGTGTGGCCATGGTGCGTTTCCCGGCAGACGTCTGAGTTGCAGGGATTGGCAGCGCGTTTCGCCGCTTTGACAAGGGGTCAGGTGCGTTGCGGACGTGACGGCAGCGCCGCCAGGCATAGAGCATAGCCCAGGATACTGCTGGCCCCGCACTCGTCGATCCGGTTCAGGGTCAGCATGTGCGCACGTGCCTAGAGAAATGCCCGGACTTCGGTCAGGAAGTCCTCCAGCCGATCATGGTGCACCCAGTGACCGGCGCGGTCGAACTCTACCAGCCGGGCGTTCTGGAAGTGGGCTATGCGGCCGTCCTTCTCGGGGTTGGAGGCCCAGCTTTCCTTGCCGTTCACCAGCAGGATCGGGCAGGTGATGTTGGCCCAGAGCTGCTGCTGCTCGGCGGGGCTGAAGTCCACCGGGGAGAACGAGCGGGCGTAGTTGTCGAACTTCCAGCTATAGCTCCCATCTTCATTCTGGCTGACGCCGTGGACGGTGAGGTAGCGGGCCTGTTCGGGGGTCAGGTGCTTGTTCTCCGCCTGCATGCGAGCCAGCGCCTCGTCGATGGAGGCGTAGCGACGCGGGGTGCGGCCGGCCAGCGCGCGGGTTTCGGTCACCCAATGACGGATACGCTCCATCGGCGTGCGGTTGGCGCGCTCGGCGATCATGGCGGGGGAGGGGCCCAGTCCCTCGATCGCCACCAGTTTCGAGACGGTTTCGGGAAAGGCACCGGCGTAGCGCAGCGCGATGGCGCCGCCCATGGAGTGGGCGACGATGCGCACCGGCGCCAGATGCTGCTGGTGGATCAACTGGGCCAGATCATAGACGAAGGCCGACATGGAATAGTCGCCGCTGGGGGAATAGGCGCTGTCGCCGTGGCCGCGGATGTCGGGGGCGATGATGTGGTAGTCGCGGCGCAGATCCTGGGCCACCCAGTCCCAGTTGCGGCAATGGTCGCGTCCACCGTGCAGCAGGATCAGAGGCGGGGCGCCGGGGTTGCCCCAGTCGGCGTAGTGCAGCCTCAGGCGCTGCGAGATGAAGGTCTGCGACGTGGGGCCGATGAAGGGGTCGGGCATGGGATCCGGGGTCCGGAGGACTGGTGCCCTCCGGATACAGAACTCGCCCCATCAGGACCAGCCCGGCGTCAGCTTGCCCTAATGCCGCCCGGTTGCCGGTGGTTTGGCGACGGGTTACGCGACGGCGATTGGGGCGAGTGCGCGGACAGAGACGCAGGCCGGCCCCATGGACCGGCCTGCGACAAGATCTTGATCCGTCAGGCTGCTTTCAGGCCGGCACGTCGGCGGCGGAACAGCGAGCCGGCCAGACCGAAGCCAAAAATCATCATGGCCCAGGTCGCCGGCTCCGGCACAGCGCCTGCGGCGTTGAAGACTACAGCAGTGCCGCCGTCTGCGTTGGTGCCATTCCACACATACATGTTGAGGTTGTTGCCGATCGGCCCGATCTTTTGCTGACCATCTGTCCAGCCGCTCGTAATGGCGTTCGGGCCGCCACCGTAGAGATCCTGCATCGCCGTGAGGTCGAAGAACATCTGGATCGAGCCGCCAGCTTCGCCATTCCGGAACATACGGGTGGCATAGTCAAAGCCCACGTTGGCTCCAGTGAGGCTGGAATACGAGCCTGTTCCGCCCCGCGCGGTCCCGTCCGAGGTGTAAACTGCGAGGTTGCTCGGTCCAGCGCCGGTTGCGCCGTCGAAGTAGAAGACGAAGTCGTTCTTGTGCCCCCACTGACTTGAGGAGGCGCGACCATCAGTGGCTCCGAGCGCCGACGCGGGCTGGTAGGCATCGCCTTGCAAGCCGAAGATCACGAACGTCGATGCCAGGGTGCTGGCGGCACCATTCAGATCCAGTCCGATACCCAGGATTGTATTGCCATTTACAAAGGCGCCCGTCGATGAAGCGCCCGGTGCAAAGCCGACCGGTGTGCCTGCCTTGCTTACCTGCGTCCCGCCAGTGGGGGCGTTGTTGTTGAAGATGAAGGTCGACGTGTAGACATCGTAGCTACGGGTGGTGCTTCCCGAGCCCCAGAGGCCGACGGCCAGCGAGTTTCCACGAGAGTCCCAGCCGCCCCACGAGGAGCCGCCGTTGATGTCGACAGCCGCCTCGGAAGAGGCTGCGAACGAGAGCGCTAGCGCGGCCGTCGCAACGGCGGCGTATTTATGCAAAGACAAGGTATTGCTCCAAAGAGGAAAGCCCGACCGTACCGGGCTCCTGCACTGTACTTTTACAGAAAACAACCTCAACGCGATTCTCCTCTCAGGCGAGTTTTTTGGGCCACTCAGGGGATTAGAGCGCTATTCTGCGCCTCAAGGTTGCGTGACGCCTCGATGTCAGCGAAGAGGTCTTCACTAGAGCCTGTGCGTTTCAGATGGAATCATCTGAACCGGATAAACAGGCTTGTTTTCATGCATTTAGAGCGCGACGGGCGCTTGAACCGATATCCACTTCAAGCTGTGGCGCTACAGGCTCCGGACGCCGGGGCCATACTGCGGGACCAATCCTCGCCTTGCAGGCCTTGGCGGTAGCCGCACCTGCGGCACCCGGCCCGTCCTCTAGACCTGTTATCGCCTGGCCTGTCTCGGCGGCTTGGCGAAGGGCTCGACGTCGGCGGCGGTGACCGCGTTCTTGTAGTCGTTGCCAAAGTGGGTCCGGATATAGTTGGTCACGTCGGCGATCTGGGCCGCAGTCAGGCTGTCGCTGAAGTAGGGCATGCCGCCCTTGCCCTTGGCGATCAGGTAGATGGCGTACTGGGCGGTGCCGATGCGGGCATTGTCGGCTAGCGCCGGGAAAATGCCGGCGCCGACCGCGCCCTTGGCGTCGGCCATGTGGCAGACCTGGCAATAGGTCCGGTAGATGTCCGCGCCGTCCTTCGGGATCGGCGGGCGGCTGCCGCCGGGGCCGGGTTCGTCGGCCAGGGCGGGCAAGGCGAGGGTCGCCATCAGGGCGGCCAGGGTGAGACGGGTTCTCATGCTCAGGCCTCCATGGCGCGTTTGTGCAGGCGGGTGATGGCGTCGATGGCCGAGAGCAGCGAGCCCTCCATCCAGCAGCCGACATAGGAAGCGTGCTCCCCGGCCAGCACGATGCGGTCTTCGAGGGCGACGAGCTCCTGATAGTGCTCCTTGCGGGTGTCCTCGTTCCAGCGGGCGCAGCAGCCCATCACCCAGGGAATACGGTTCCAGGCTACCGAGACGCCGTTCATGAACTCCTTGCGGTAGGTCTTGGGGTGGAAGACCTCGCCCTGCGCCAGGGCGACCT
>NZ_JBILRO010000330.1:0-2871 GCF_044372605.1 Phenylobacterium sp. | reverse complement strand
AAAGTCGGTTCTGCCATCCGGTGCTCCGTTCGATCATCTCTTCGTTCTGGCTACCTTTACGGTCGCGGTGTCGCGCGAACTTCTGTCGATGACCGAACAGGCGGCTGTCACACGCGATCTGCCGCAAAATGTGTTCGGGACCGGAATGATGCGGATCCGAAAGCTGCCCACAGAGCCCGCCGAGGAAGTCGTCGGAAGACGCAGTAACCAACCTGAAAGACCGTCGGCGGGCGGCTTTCTGACCGGCGATATCTCCAATCCGATATTAGTGTCTAGCGGCAACGACGTGGTCTTCGATCGTGCAGCCCTTGCCCGCGGTCGTGGACGCCATGCGTTCGGGCAGCCGGGCGACGGCGGCAGACCGGTGTTGTCGAATTCACGCGCCTTGCTTGGGTTCATTATAGGTCGCGACAGCACGCGCACACTGCTGCTGGCTGCGGAAGATTTGGTGAACGAAATGGGTATTCGTTTCCTCACCCGGGCACCAAGGCCCGGCCTCCAGATCCAGACTATTCGCGCTCGTCGCGCCGCATAGTCAGCGCGGTGCTGTCAGTCTAACGGCAAGATGTCTCCAGATATGGCCATGTGGCCAGGATGGAGCCGCCCGTGAAGCCGATCTCATTCAAACGCCACCGGTTCCCAGCCGCTGTGATCCGGCATGCCGTCTGGCTCTACTACCGCTTTACGCTGAGCTTCCGAGACGTCGAGGAACTGCTGGCCCAGCGGGGCATCGAGGTCAGCTATGAGACGGTCCGCTGCTGGACGCTGAAGTTCGGCCCGCAGATCGCCGCGAACCTGCGAAGGCGCCGGTGTTTGCCAACCGGCCGGTGGCATTTGGATGAGATGTACGTCCGGATCGGCGGACAGAAGATGTGGCTGTGGCGCGCCGTGGACGACGAGGGCGAAGTTCTGGACGTTTTGGTCCAGAAGCGGCGCAACAAACACGCCGCTTTGAAGCTGTTGAGGAGGCTGCTCAAGAACCAGGGGATTCACCCCGAGACCATCACCACGGACAAGCTGGCGTCATACGGCGCGGCGGTGCGGGAGCTCGGCCTCAAGGGCGTCCACCGACCTGGCGGTATGCGGGAGAATAATCGGGCCGAGAACTCCCACCTGGCGATCCGACGACGAGAAAGAAAACAGCAGAAGTTCAAGTCCCAGGGCTCAGCCCAGAGGTTCCTCGCCACCCACGGTCCGATCTACAACACCTTCAACCTCCAGCCCCATTTGATCGGCCGATCGACCCTTCGCCAGTTCCGGGCCGAGGCTCACCGCGCGTGGACGGCTGCTGCCGCCGCCGCGTGATCTCGGCAACGGGGAGGGGGCTTCCTCGGGCTACCGGAGTTAAGTTGTCAGTTCCCTTGCAGCACCGCAAAATCGCCGCCTAGATATCAACCCCAGATGAGGCCAACCCTCCGCTAAATCCGCGCCACGACTGTCCCAAAACTTCTGACGACGTACAGTCATCCGCACAGGTGCGCTGCCAGGAGCGATGTCGCCAGCGAGCGCGCTGATCCAAGTGCGCCGAATTCTGCAGCCGACCGAGCAGGTGCTTACGGACCCATCGCACGCCGGATTGCTCCGGATCCTGCTGCCTATACGGTTGGTGATGAGGGGAGGGCGCAAGTGGCTAAGCACTCAATGCGGCTCGCCGTTGCCGCCGTACGTCAGACCGAACGTCAAACTCGTCCAATGGCTACGCAACGGTCATTCCATTCTGCGCGCCTGCGGGGTGAAGCCCGACAGCATTCGGCCGATGCTCAAGGCCAGAGCGCCGACATCTCCTCGAAAGCGAGCCTTAGCAGAGTTCGCGTTTCTGGCGCCCGACATCCAGCAGCGGATCTTGAGTGGGGAGATCCAGTCGGCGCCGCTGGGCCGCCTTCCGCTTTCTTGGGCCGAGCAGCGTCGGACGGTGGCGCAGTTCGAGAGGGACGTTTCCAGTCGAAACCGACAAAAAGTCTGTTGCGACTGAGCGAGGAGCAGGCAGTTAGAGGCTGATATTTCTCCGCCACTGCCTGGGCGCGCTGAGGTGGGGAGTTTTTCAAGCCGACAGCCGGGCGGCGGTCGCCGATCAGTCTGACATCAACGACGCCCAGTCGATCCTGCGTATCTTGTGCACGGTTATGTCGGCCCAGACGCCCTGCGTTACGTAGACTTCGCGCCCTAGGTACTCGTCCAGGGCGGCGCGGTCGGGAAACTCGCAGAGCACCACCGAACCGACCATGCGGTCGGCGTCGTCGAGCATGGCGCCGCCATCGACGATCGTGCCGTCAGCCTTGCCGGCTTTGATCCCGGCCATGTGTTCGGCGCGGCACGAAAGGCGTCGCTTAAGCGCGCCCTCGTCGCGGCCGTCGTGGGCGACAATTACGAAGTTCATGCCGGGCTCCCTGGCCGGCTCAGGACAGGGGCGGCAAGGTTATAGCCGCGGCCCGCGTAGTCGAATCCGGACAGTTCGTTGACCGGCGTGTCCCGGGTGGCAGGAGAGGCGTAGAAGGCTCGGATTTCCCTGATGCGCCGCGTCGCGTTGTCGAAAACGTACCACTCGTCGCCGCGCAGCGCCGTGCCGCTCTTGGTCTTCCAGTGTGTCCACTCGATGACGGCCTCGGGCGAGGCAGCCGAACAGAGAATTCTCTCGATGGTCCATACCGAGCCTAAGGTTTCGACACACCAGATCCAACCTTCGGCGATTCGCTCAGCGCCCACCCACGGCACGTCGGGCAGCCCCGGAGGAAAGTAGTGCACGGCGTCGGGCGTGAAGCAGTCCTTTAAGGCCACGAGGTCTGCGGCGTTGCATGCGGCGAAATAGCGCCGGATCAACTGCTCCATCTCGGCGGGCGAGAACTCAGGCGACATCGGATTTCTTGGCTCGCA
>NZ_JBILRO010000231.1:0-5590 GCF_044372605.1 Phenylobacterium sp. | reverse complement strand
GGATGGCCCGCAGAGCGTAATCTGGGACGAGGCCGAAAACCGCATCCACGCCCAGAAATCGATCCTGGCCTGGTGTTTCGGCGCGATCTGAGGCGGCTCGCAATGCTTCGCTCAATCCCCATATAGCGCCCCATGTCCGAAATGACCTCTCCTCACGACGATCTGGTCGGCGCTTTCCAGATCGAAGGCGAGCCTGTCCGGGGCCGCATTGCGCGCCTGGGCCTGGCGATCGATACCATCCTGCGGGCTCACGACTATCCGGAGCCCGTGGCGAACCTGTTGGGTGAAGCGTGCGCGCTGGCGGCGCTGGTGGGGTCGAACCTGAAGTTCGAGGGGCGCCTGATCGTCGAGGCGCGGGGTTCAGGTCCCGTGCGCTATGTGGTGGCCGACTATGACACAACCGGCGGCCTGCGCGGCTATTGCCGGTTCGAGTCAGACGAAGTGGCGGCGGCGTCGAAGGGCTTTGTTCGGCCCGGCGCCAGAACCCTTCTCGGCGATGGCGTGTTCATGATGACCGTGGATCAGGGCCCGGACATGGACCGCTATCAGGGGATGACGGCCATCGAAGGCGAGACCCTGGCGCTCTGTGCCGAGCAGTATTTCGTCCAGTCCGAGCAGACCCCCACGCGGGTGCGTCTGGCGGTGGGCCAGGTGGACGGGGTCTCGCGGGCCGGCGGTGTCCTGATCCAGTACATTGCCGCCGATGAAACACGCGGCTCCACGGAAGACGCCTGGCGGCGCACCCAGGCGTTTTTCGAGACCATCGGCGAGGACGAGCTGGTGGACCCGGACCTCAGCTCGAACCAGCTCCTCTTCAACCTTTTCCACGAGGACGGCGTGCGGGTGTTCGACCCGCGGATGCTGGCGGCGGTCTGCAGGTGCAGCCAGGAACGCATCGAGTCTGTGCTGAAATCCTTCGAGGCAGTGGAGCGCGAGGACATGGTTGAGCCCGACGGCAAGATCCACGTGACCTGCGAATTCTGCAGCCGGCTCTATGCGGTGGCGCCGGAGGCTCTGGCGGGGGCGTGAACCCCCTCCCGCGGAGCGACGGAGGGGGCCTTAAGCCCTGTCCAGCGCCCGGCTCACGTCCCGCACCAGATCGCCGGCGCCTTCAAGGCCCACGCTCATCCGCACCCAGCCCTCGGTGAGCCCGATCTCTAGCCGTTCGGCCTCGGGCATCGAGCGGTGGGTGGTGGTGCAGGGATGGGTGGCCATCGACTTGGCATCGCCCAGATTGTTGGAGATGTCGACGATCTCAAGGGCGTCGAGGAACCGCCAGGCCGAGGCGCGGTCGCCCAGATCGAAGGCTATGACATTGCCGCCGCCGGTCATCTGGTTGGCGATCAGGGCTGCCTGGGGATGATCCGGACGACCGGGATAGATGGTCTGTTTCGCGCGGGCATGGGCGGCGATGGCGTCGGCCACACGGCCGGCGGTCTCGGTCTGGCGGCGCACGCGTAGATCCAGCGTCTCGAGACCCTTCAGCAGCACCCAGGCGTTGAAGGGCGACAGCGCCGGGCCGGTATGGCGATGCATGTCCTTGTAGGCCTGGTTCATCAGCTCATTGGACCCCAGGATCGCCCCGCCCAGCACCCGGCCCTGGCCGTCGATATGCTTGGTCGCCGAATAGACGACGATGTCCGCGCCCAGCTCCAGCGGCTTCTGGAAGATCGGGGTGGCGAACACATTGTCGACGACCAGCTTGGCGCCGGCGGCATGGGCGATCTCGGCCACGGCGCCGATGGCGGTGACTTCCAGCAGCGGATTGGCCGGGCTTTCCACGAGGAAGACCCGGGTGTTGGGCCGCACTGCATTTTTCCACGCTTCGAGATCCGTTGCGTCCACGTAGGTGGTTTCCACGCCGAAGCGGGGCAGCCACTCCGAGATGATCCAGCGACAGGAGCCGAACAGGGCGCGGCCGGCCACGAGGTGATCGCCCGCCCGCAGCAGGCCCATCAGCGACAGCTGCACTGCCGCCATGCCGGACGCCGTCGCCTTGCACTGCTCGGCGCCCTCCATCAGCGCCAGCCGGTCCTCGAACATCTGGGTCGTGGGGTTGCCGAACCGCTGATAGATGAACCCTGGCCCGCCCGCGAACCGGTCATCGGCCGCCTGGGCGCTTTCATAGGCAAAGCTCTGGGTCAGGAAGAGCGCTTCGGAGATCTCACCATGCGGCGTGCGCATCAGGCCGCCGCGAACCGCCTGGGTCTCGGGTTCCCAATTGCGCGGATCTTCCGCCATGTCTGTCTCCTTGAAGTGCGGCCTGCGGCATGACGGGCGAGGCCGATGTCGTCAAGGTCCGGTTCCCGCGAAGCGGCCTGAGTGAGAGAACCGCAGAAAACGCAGAACGGCGCAGAAGGGGCAGATGTTTCTGTCGACGGCGGCGGGAACAGGATATCGCTGCGCGAGCAGTACGTCCTTCTGTGCATTCTGCGTTTTCTGCGGTCCCCTTTCCCTTGCCACGCCCGTATTCTCGGCTAAGGCTCCGCCGCCCATGAGTGCATTTCAAGCCCCGGGCATCCTGCCCTGCCAGTCCATCGACGTCCTGATAGCCCAGGGCGCGATCACGTCGGCGACGCCGTTTGACGCCGACCAGGTGCAGCCGGCCAGCCTCGACCTGCGCCTGGCGGGACGATGCTGGCGGGTGAGGGCTTCGTTCCTGCCGCGCCATGGCACGGTGCGCGACCGGATCTCCGAAGTGGCCATGCACGAGCTCGACCTGACCCGGGGCGCAGTGCTGGAGCGCGGCTGCGTCTACATCGCCGAACTGCAGGAGCGGCTGAAGCTGCCCGCCGGCGTATCGGCCCGGGCCAATCCCAAGAGTTCCAGCGGACGGGTGGACGTGTTTGTGCGTTTGCTCAGCGACTACGGCGACACCTTCGATGATGTCCGCGAGGGTTACGATGGCCCGATCTACATGGAGATCGCGCCGCAGACCTTCTCGGTGCTGGTGCGCTCCGGCACGCGCCTCAATCAACTCAGGCTCAAGGTGGGTACGCCCGAGCGGCTGCGCACGATGAGCGTCGGTGTTGATCTGACCGGCGACATCGCGGGCTTCCGCGGTCGCCGCCACGCCGGCGTCGTCGACCTGGATCACGTGGACGGCCACGACCCACGCGACTTCTGGGAGCCCCTCGTGCCCCGCAACGGTCAGCTGCTGCTGGACCCCGGCGAGTTCTACATCCTGGCGTCCAAGGACGTCGTGGAGATCCCGGTGATGGAGGCCGCCGAGATGACCCCCATCGATCCGTCGGTGGGCGAGTTCCGCGTGCATTACGCGGGCTTCTTCGATCCCGGCTTCGGCACCGACGAGGCCCACGGCAAGGGCTCGAAAGGCGTGCTGGAAGTCCGCAGCCACGAGACCCCCTTCATCCTGGAAGACGGCCAGACGGTGGCCCGCCTGGTCTACGAACCGCTCACCGAACGCCCGGCGCGGCTCTACGGCGACCTCGGCTCGCACTACCAGCGCCAGGGACTGAAGCTGTCGAAGCACTTCAAGGTGTGGGGCAGCTAGTTCCCTGCCTCCCCCGTTCACGGGGGAGGGGCGAGACCGGATGCGCCGGACTGAAGCGCCTCCACCCTGATCAGGCGTGCGTCGACGGTTGCACCCCACGTGTTTTCCAGAGCGAGAACACAATACCGGCCGCGATGATCGACAGGGTCACGCCCAGCGAGATCGCCGGGTCGACCTTGCCGACAATCTGGTTCCAGAAGATCTTGGCGCCGATGAAGACCAGCACGATGGCCAGTGCGTACTTCAGATACTCGAAGCGGTGGACCAGGGCGGCGAGGGCGAAATAGAGCGCGCGCAGGCCCAGGATCGCCATGATGTTGGCGGTGTAGACGATGTAGGTGTCGGTCGTGATCGCGAAGATTGCCGGCACAGAGTCAACCGCAAAGACCAGATCGGCGATGTTGATCATCACCAGCGCCAGGAACAGCGGCGTTGCGAAGCGTACGATCTTGCCGGTCGCAGGGTCTGGCTGGCTTACGAAGAAGCGCTCGCCGTGAAGCTCGGGCGTGATGCGCATGCGTTTGGAGAGGAACGTCACCACCGGGTTCTTCGAAACGTCCTGCTCCTGCTCCTTCATCACGAGCATCTTGATCCCCGTGGCGACCAGGAAGGCGCCGAAGATGTACAGCACCCACTCGTACTCCTGCACGAGGGCGGCGCCGGCGGCGATCATCACGCCGCGCATGATCAGCACCGCCAGAATGCCCCAGAGCAGCGCCCTGTACTGGTATTTCGGCGGGATCGCGAAATAGCCGAAAATGATCGAGATCACGAAGACGTTGTCGATCGAGAGCGCCTTCTCAAGCGCGTAGCCGGTGAAGTACTGCATGCCCGAGGTAGGTCCCATGGACCACCACACCCAGGCGCCGAAGAGGACCGCGACGGCGATATAGAATGCCGAGAGTTTCAGGCTCTCGGATACCCCGATCGCCTTGTCCGACTTGTGCAATATGCCGAGGTCGAAGGCGAGCAAGGCGCCGACGATCCCCATGAATACGAGCCAGAGCCAGGCGGGCTTGCCTAGAAAGTCACTGGTCAGAATGGCGGTGATCAGGTCCAGAATCAAATCTCACTTGTCTTGTGTTTGGGCGAAAATTGTAGGGTCGCTGCGAATTTGCCGCCCTCTCCTGGTATGGGACTCAGGCAAGCACCGCATGCTGCCGATACGGCTCGAGGCCGGCTTCCGCCAGAAACAGTTCGTCCTTCACCAGGAGCTTTTGGCGCTTCAGGTCCTGGAGCACGAGGGCGTCAGGAAAGGGTCTGCGCCGTTCGTCATGGAGCCGTTGCTCCAGCCCCCGGTGGTGGTTCCGCAAACGCCAGATTCGATTTTGATTCATCAGCTCCTCCGAAATGGAGGTGCGCCCAGGGCCCAGCAGGCGACATGGGGGGAAGCATCACCGGACCCCGAACGCACCGTGCGATCCGACATCGCGATCATGGTTGATCGCCAGAGGGGCCCGGGCCGCATTCACGAAGTGTGCATTCGGACGACGCGCCGCCAGAGGTTGATTGATGAGTTTTCCGCATCAACGCAATTGGACACGCTGATCCTCCATCAGGCTATGCTCGCGGTCGAGTGACAGCAGGATGAAATCGGCCAGCCTGTTGGCCGCTTCCGGTACGGCCGTTGACGCTCGCATCAGCGCGATCTCGGTGTCGGCCAGTTCGGGCAGTCCGTGCTTTGGGCCCAGCCGGACGAGGTCGATGGGCGCCATCTCGCGCGGCAGGACGGTAATGCCAAGCCCGGCGCGCAACGCCGCCTGTTGTCCGGCCAGCGACGGGCTCGTGTAGGCGCAGCGCCAGGGCCGGCCGGCTTTCTCCAGCGCCGTGATCGCGCGTTTGCGGTAGACGCACGGCGAAGGCGCCACCACCAGCGGCAGGGGCCCGTCGGCCTCGGCCAGACTTTCGTCCGCGCCGACCCAGACCAGCGGTTCCCGCCAGACGCGGGTGCCCACATCGGGACCCAGCGGCTCACGCTTCACCAGCGCCAGATCCAGCGCGCCGTCACGCAGTTGCTCCAGCAGGTTGAGCGTCAGATCGCAGGTGACCGCCAGCGTCGCCTTCGGATTGGCGCGG
>NZ_JBILRO010000232.1:0-5489 GCF_044372605.1 Phenylobacterium sp. | reverse complement strand
GGACGGTGGCGAAATCCTCGGGTGCGCCCAGGCGAACCTCCCCCGCCACGTCGCCGCCGCTCAGGCCGGACAGGATTTCATCGTTCAGGCGTAGCAGGCGGCGCGCCTGGGGCAGAAAGGCCTCACCGTCGGCCGTCAGCACCACGTGGCGGGGATCCCGCGACAGCAACCGCACGCCGATCTGGTCTTCCAGTCGCCGGATCTGCAGGCTGATCGCCGATTGGGAGCGGCCAAGGCGCTCGCCGGCCCGGGTGAAGCTTTTCACCTCGGCAATGGCCACAAAACTTCGGACCAGGTTCAGTTCAAGATTTATCATGCAGTCCGATGTGAATGGAATGATTTGTTATGCATATGATAGGGGTGATGACAATCAACCGCAATGGCTGAGCGCATCAACGTAGTGGAACTCCACATTCTTGAGGAACGCCGCCAGGCTCAAGGGCATCGTGGGCGGGCCGCTGGAACTGAAGATGATCACCAATCGCGGGGTCAAGGTCTGGCCGGGCGGTATCCCGGAGACCTTCTGCACCGATCACTGGCGCTGCCGGTTCATGAACGGCGGCGGGTCCATCGACCTGAACGAGATCGTGGCGTTAAGCAGCCGCGCGGTCGGAGCCGGGATCGACTTCATCAAGACCGAGCACCTCTGCACCTTCGATGGCGAGGCAGGCTTTACCCTGGGCCAGGGGCAGTAGGCGCCGTCAGGCGGTCTGGGGCTTGCGATAGATCGATCGCTTCGGCGTCTCCATCACGCGGCGCATCATCGGCACAAAGGCTTCCAGCGGCATCGACTGGAACGCCGGGTCGAACGAGTTCTGGTCATAGAGGTGGCAGAACTGGGCTGTGTATTCGAAGTCCGGGTGGCCGCGGAATTCCTCGCGCATATCCCGGTCCAGGCCCAGGTAGTGGAAGAAGTAGTACCCTTGGAAGATGCCGTGTTTCTCCAGCATCCAGAGGTTCCGGTCCGAGATATAGGGGCTGAGGATGGTCGCCGCGAGCTCGGCGTGGTTGGCCGGCATCAGGATGTCGCCGATGTCATGCAGCAGGGCGCAGACCACATATTCCTCGTCCTGACCGGCCTGGTGGGCGCGCGTCGCGGTCTGCAGGCTGTG
Source organism: Phenylobacterium sp. (assembly GCF_044372605.1). Taxonomy (GTDB): domain Bacteria; phylum Pseudomonadota; class Alphaproteobacteria; order Caulobacterales; family Caulobacteraceae; genus Phenylobacterium. Next base: position 4,377 of record NZ_JBILRO010000232.1, on the reverse strand, counting down.
CTCCAGTCGATCCACGGCAAAGCCGCCGTGGTCGCCCTTCAGGAGGTTCAGGTGGCTCACGATCCGGTCGACATGTTCGCCCCGGTGCGCCTGGCCGGCGCGGCTGATCGCAGCCCAATCCTCGGCGGTGCCTTCCACCATCGAATGGAACTTCGCCTGCTGCAGCATCTCGCCGTCGGCCATCTTTCAACTCCCTGAGCTTTGCGCCTATCGTGCGACTCTCGCGGCCGCACGTCAACGCAGGGCAATTGACAGCCGCGATTGGCCTATTCGTACTCCCTTTTGCGCCAAACAGCGGCGGTGACGGGGCGGTCCACAATCCCTATCGAACTTCAGCTGCCGATCCAGCACGCCTTGAGGGGATGCGCGCGAGCCGCTAAAGGGTCGCCAGCGCGGCCGTAGTTCAGAGGTAGAACGTCAGCTTCCCAAGCTGAATGTCGGGGGTTCGATTCCCCCCGGCCGCTCCAAGGTCGGCGTCTGCGCCGGCCCGTCTCGAGACGTACGATGTTGCGGCCTGTCCCGCTCAATGGGGTTTGCACCCTGGGAGAGTTGGTCGTGGGGCCGGATCCGGTCGGACCGGCAGGGCTTGGGGGGAGAACGATGCCGGTAAAGCTTCCGAAGTATGCCCACTGGGTCGCCGAGCGCCGGTTTCTGGTGGACGCGGCAGTTGCGCCGACACTTGACGCAGCGGGCGCGCGACGGATCGAGGATCTCTACATTGACGGCGGCCGGCTTCGGCTGCGCGCCATCACCCATCTCTCGACCGGCGAACGCGAGTTCAAGCTGGCCAAGAAATACGCCCCGGACAACCCGCTGATCGGCCCGATGGCCAACCTCTATCTCAACGCCGAGGAGCATGCGGTGCTGGCCGCCCTGCCTGGCGAGCGGTTGAGCAAGCTGCGGCACAAGCTGGGCGGCTTTACCGTCGACGTGTTCGAGGGCGACCTGAAAGGCCTGATGCTGGCCGAATGTGAGGCCAGCAACCGCATGGCCGCCATGTCCTTCGAAATTCCCAAGTGGTGTGTCCGCGAAGTGACCAGCCTGCCGGAATACACCGGCTGGCGTCTGGCCCAGAACCGCGACGGCGTTATCTGACCTCGAGGATTTCCACACGGTCGGCGTAGAAGGCCAGCCGGCCCTCGATCTCGGCCATGGCCGGGTAGGGCGCCTCATAGGTCCAGACGGCGTTCTCTGTCTTCCGGTCGCCGACGCTGAGCGAATAGTAGGCCGCATCGCCCTTGTAGGGGCAGTGGGTGGACCGCTCCGTGCGGGACAGCGCCGCCATGGTGACATCTGCGCGTGGGAAGTAGATCACCGCCGGGTAGCTGGCCTCCTTCAGAACGCGCACATCTGCGCTGTCGGCGATCACCTCGCCGTTGAAGCGCGCCTGCCAGCGGTTCCGCGCGGTCGTGATGGTGATCGGATGGTCGGGTCCGGGTATCTTCATTGAGAGCCTCAAGGGGGCGAAGCGGCCCGATTGCCCGCAAAAGTATAGCCGGCTTGCTTGTACTTGGGGATGGCGCGTGATTGTGTCGGTGCAGATTTGCGACAGGCGCGCCGGGGGCTTTGGGGCGTCATACCTTTCCTGATCACCGGAACCCCTTTCCTATGAACATCGTCGTCCTGATCGGCATCGTGATCACCCTGGTCACCGGCATTCCGGTGCTGCTCCAGTTGCTCAAGAACCACCCGCGCGGCCTGATCATCCTGTTCTTCGCCGAGATGTGGGAGCGGTTTTCCTACTACGGGATGCGCGGGATCCTGATCTTCTACCTGACCCAGCACCTGCTGTTCGATGATGAGACGGCCGGCGCGCAGTACGGCTCCTACACCTCGCTGGTGTATCTGCTGCCGCTGGTCGGCGGATTGCTGGCCGACCGCTGGCTCGGCACGCGCAAGGCCGTGGCTTTCGGCGCGCTGCTGCTGGTCGCGGGGCACTTGACCATGGCGGTGGAGGGCAGACCCTCGACCCAGGCCCTGACCTATGCGGGCCAGAGCTATCAGATCTCGGCCGAGGGCCGAATGGAGTCCCGGGAAGTTCGCCTGATCGTCGCCGGCCAGCCACATGCGTTTGGTCCCGCCGAGGGTGGCGGCCTGAAAATCGAGAGCCTGCCTGCCAGCGCGCCCCTGCCTGCGGTTCTGCCGAAGGGCTCCTACACAATCGAGACCCAGTCGGATCCGCTGGGCAAGACCGCCTTCTATCTGGCGATCTCCCTGATCATCGTCGGCGTGGGTTTCCTGAAACCCAACATCTCCACCATCGTGGGCCAACTCTATCCGCAGGGTGATCCACGCCGCGACGCCGGATTCACCCTCTACTACTATGGCATCAACCTGGGCGCCTTCTGGGCCTCGGTGCTGTGCGGTCTGCTGGGCGAGACGGTTGGCTGGTGGGCCGGCTTCGGTCTCGCCGGCGTCGGCATGGCGGCGGGCTTCATCGTCTTCGTGCTGGGCAAGAAGCATCTGATGGGCAAGGGCGAGCCGCCGGTTCCGGAGGCGCTCACCCGCAAGGTGGCTGGCCCACTGAACGTTGAGTGGCTGATCTACGGCCTGGGTGTGCTGGGGGTGATCCCGATCTGGCTGCTGGTTCAGAGCAACCAGCTCGTCGGCTGGGCGCTGGGCATCTCGACCGTCGTTGCGCTGGCCTTTATCGGTTGGTTCCTCGTCGCCAGATGCGACAAGGTCGAGCGAGAGCGGATGCTGCTGGCCATGGTGCTGATCTTCGGCTCGGTGGTGTTCTTCACCCTGTTCGAGCAGGCGGGCACGTCGCTGAACCTGTTCGCCGACCGCAACGTCGATCTGCAGGGGATATCGGCGGCGCAGACCCAGTCGTTCAACGCCGGCTTCATCCTGATCTTCGCGCCGATCTTCGCGGCCCTCTGGGCCTGGCTGGCCAGCCGCAACCTCGATCTCAATCCGGTGATGAAGTTCGGCCTGGGCCTGATCCAGGTGGGGCTTGGCTTCCTGGTGGTGGTCTGGGCGCAGGGGATGGCCGACGACCAGTTCCGGATGCCGCTGGTCATCCTGGCGCTGCTCTACATGCTGCACACCACGGGGGAGCTGTTCCTGTCGCCTGTGGGCCTGTCGCAGATCACCAAGCTGTCGGTGGCCTCGATCGTGTCGTTCATGATGGCGGTATGGTTCCTGGCGTCCTCCATCGCCCAGTACGTGGGCGGCATCATCGCCGGCGCCATGGGAACCGAGACGGTCGGCGGCCAGGTCCTGGATCCGGCGGCGGCCCTTGCCACCTCCATCGACGGCTTCAACAAGCTGGGCTGGGCCGGCATCGGCTGCGGCGTGGTCTTTATCGGCCTGAGCTATCTGATCCGCCACTGGGACCACGGCGCCAATACCACGACGGCTCCCCCGGAGCGCGAGGCCTGATCGGCGGCGCTCCCCCTCCCCTGTGAACGGGGAAGGCAGTGCAGTCTAGACGCTGGTCCCGCCCACGGTCAGGCCGGTGATCTTCAGCGACGGCTGGCCCACGCCCACCGGCACGCTCTGGCCCGACTTGCCGCAGACGCCGACGCCGGGGTCGAAGTCGAAGTCGTCGCCGATCATCGTCACCCGGGTCAGCGCCGAGGGACCGTCGCCGATCAGGGTGGCGCCCTTTACCGGCGTGGTGATCTTGCCGTTCTCGATCAGGTAGGCCTCGGTGCACTGGAACACGAATTTGCCGTTGGTGATGTCCACCTGACCCCCGCCGAAGTTGGCGCAGTAGAGGCCGCGCTTGGTCGAGGCGATCATTTCGGCCTGGGTATGGCTGCCATTCAGCATCGCCGTATTGGTCATCCGCGGCATTGGCATGTGGGCATAGGACTGTCGCCGCGCATTGCCGGTGGGGGCGAGCCCCATCAGCCGCGCGCTCATCCGGTCGTGCATATAGCCCACCAGGATACCGTCCTCGATCAGCACCGTGCGTTCAGTGGGTGTGCCCTCGTCATCGATGGTCAGCGAACCCCGGCGACCGGGCAGGGTGCCGTCGTCGAACACGGTCACGCCCGGCGCCGCCACCCGCTCGCCGATACGGCCCGAGAAGGCCGATGTGCCCTTGCGGTTGAAGTCGCCCTCCAGACCGTGGCCGACCGCCTCGTGCAGCAGCACGCCGTTCCAGCCAGGACCCAGCACCACGTCCATCTCGCCGGCCGGGCAGGGGATGGCGTCCAGATTGGTCAGCGCCTGGCGCAGCGCCTCGTCCACCTGGGCCTGCCACTTGTCCGGGCTGATCCAGGCCTCGAAGCCAGCGCGGCCGCCGGCGCCGGTGTAGCCGTTCTCGCGGTTTCCATCGCGCTCGACGGTCACCTGCACATTGATCCGGCACAGCGGCCGAACGTCGCGGATCAGCCGTCCGTCAGCCCGCAGGATCTCGACGGTCCG
>NZ_JBILRO010000327.1:0-2888 GCF_044372605.1 Phenylobacterium sp. | reverse complement strand
TCTGGCCCGCCCGGTTGCGGCCCCTCAGGTCCGTTCCCAGCTGCTGAACTCCGCCCGCGCCGCCCCGGTCATCCCCGGTCGACCGCCCCCGCGCCCCTCGGGTTAAGTCCGGCCGCCGCCCCCGGCCTCAGAAGTTCACCCGCCGCGAGATCGCGCCATCCACCAGCAGGTTCACGCCTGTGGTGAAGGCCGAACGCGGGCTGGCCAGAAACACCGTCGCCGCGGCCACCTCTTCCGGGGTCGCCATGCGACCCGTGGGATTGCGCTTGATCATCTGGTCGAAGAACGCGGGCATGCCGGCCTTCACATTGCCCCACACGCCGCCTTCGAAGAACACGGTGCCCGGCGAGACCACATTGCAGCGCACCTGTTTGGGCGCGCCCTCCCGCGCGACGCCCTTGGCGTAGTGGATCAGGGCAGCCTTCATGGCGCCGTAGGAATTGGGGTTGTCCGTCTCGGCTGCAGAGACCGACGAGGTGATGATGAACGCCGCATCGCCATGGGCGGCGGCCGCCTTCTCCAGGAAGGGTTTGGCCGCCTCGAAGGTGCGGACCGCGCCCAGCATGTCGATCTCGAACATCGCCTTCCAGGCGTCCTCGCCATTGCCCTGCACCAGGGCGCTGGCGTTGGAAACCAGCACATCGATCCCGCCCAGGGTCTCGCCGGCCTCTTTGACAAAGGCCTGCAGGGCCGGGCCGTCGGCGATGTCGACCACCTTGCCGAACGCCTTCACGCCCTTGGCTTCCAGCGCTTTCACGGCCTCGGCCACCTGCTCGGCGTTGCGGGCGCAAATGGCGACATTGGCGCCCTCGTCGGCGAAGCAGTCGGCGATCGCCCGGCCGATGCCGCGCGTCCCGCCGGTCACCACTGCCGTCTTGCCCTTGAGCTGCAGATCCATCTGACGTCTCCCGTTGTGATTGGCGCGGACCCTGCCAGAGGTGTCAGGTCCGGAACAAGTCCGCATAGCGTTCGCGCAGCAGGTTCTTCTGCACCTTGCCCATGGCGTTGCGCGGAAGCTCGTCCACAAAGAGCACCCGCTTGGGGGTCTTGTAGGCCGCCAGCTGCCGGCGCGCCTCGGCGATCATGGCGGCCTCCTCGCCCTGCCCCATCACCACCGCCACCACCGCCTCGCCGAAGTCGGGATGCGGCACGCCCACCACCGCCGTCTCCGTCACGCCAGGCAGTTCGTCGAACACCAGCTCAACTTCCTTGGGATAGATGTTGTATCCGCCCGAGATGATCAGGTCCTTGGCCCGGCCCGAGATCCAGACCCGGCCATCGGGATCGCGCCGGCCCACGTCGCCCGTGATGAAGAAGCCGTCGGCGGTGAACTCTTCGGCCGTCTTCTCCGGCATCCGCCAGTAGGCCGAGAAGACGCTGGGGCCCTTGATCTCGATGACACCGGTCTGCCCGTCGCCGCCGATCCGCAGATCTACGCCTGGCAGAGGATAGCCCACCGATCCGGCCACCCGCCCGCCGGCCAGCGGATTGGTGGTGATGATCACAGCCTCACTCATCCCGTAGCGTTCGAGAATCCGCTGTCCGGTCCGTTCCTCGAACTCGGCGAAGGTCGAGGGCATCAGGGGCGCCGATCCGCAGACAAACAGCCGCAGGCCAGAGGCCAGCTCCCGGGTGAACCCCGGATTGGCCAGCAGTCGGGTGTAGAAGGTGGGCACCCCCATCATCACCGTCGCCTGCTTGAGGCCGGCCAGCACCTCGGCGTCCGCGAACCTGGGTAGCCAGACCATCGGGCACCCGCTGAGCAGCGCACAATGCAGCGCCACGAACAGTCCGTGCACATGAAACACCGGCAAGGCGTGCAGCAGCACATCGTCCGCCGTGAAGCCCCACGCCTCGTGCAGCGCCAGCGCATTGGCCGCCAGGCTGCCGTGACTGAGCATCGCGCCCTTGGACCGGCCCGTCGTGCCTGAGGTGTAGATCAGGCTGGCCAGATCGCCGCCCGTGCGGCTCACCGAAACCTCGAGGGGCGGATGCCGCATCGCCTCCTTCACCCAGGATGCCGGATCAGTGATGAACACCCGCGGCTCGGCGTCCTTCAGGAAGTAGTCCACCTCCGCGGAAGTGTAGGCGTTGTTCAGGGGCAGGAAGACAGCGCCCGCCTTCAGGACGCCCAGATAGACCATGATGCCGGCCGCCGACTTCTCGGCCTGCAGCGCCACCCGGTCGCCCGGTTCAACGCCCTCGGCCACAAGCCGACCCGCAACCCGCGCCGCGCCGGCCTCCAGATCGCCGTAGCTGACCTGCCCGCCATCGCTCAGCAGGAAGCACGGCTTCGCCCGGTCCTGCGGAAACCGGCTGGCCAGAAGATCGTAGAGGTTCTCGGACATACCCCTACCTAGCGCGAGGCGGCAGGTCGCGCGATAGTCAGGACATGACACCGACTGAAGCCCTCGCGCGGATCCGCCGCTACGACCCCCGTCTCAAAGCCTTCATCCAGGTCTTCGACCCGCCACTGTTCGGGGAGACCTCCGATGGGCCCACCGTGGCCATCAAGGATCTGATGGATATCGCCGGGACGCCCACCGGGGGCGGCGCCGTCGTGCCGCTTGACCCAGGCCCGACCACCCATGCCGTGGTCGTCCAGCGCCTGTTGCAGGCGGGATACTCGGTCGTGGGCAAGACCCACACGGTGGAACTGGCCTATGGCGCATGGGGGACCAACCGGGCTGTGGGTGCGCCCTGGAACCCCTGGGACGCCCGGGTGCATCGCCCGCCCGGCGGCTCATCGTCAGGCTCGGCGGTGGCGGTCGCGGCGGGCCTCTGCGATGTCGCACTGGGCAGCGACACCGGCGGCTCGGTCCGAATTCCGGCGGCCGTCTGCGGCGTGGTCGGCCTGAAGCCCGGACGCGGCCTGGTCAGCCTCAAGG
>NZ_JBILRO010000325.1:0-2915 GCF_044372605.1 Phenylobacterium sp. | reverse complement strand
TCCAGTAGGTTGACATGGTCGCCTTCAGCGCGGTCTGTTCGGCGTTCTGGCTTGCCGCCATGCCGAACAGATAGGGCAGCTCATAGGCGTGCGCCGCGCCCTGCGGCAGGCTCAACACATACCGGCCGCCCACCATGCCGATCAGCGGCACGGCCGTCTGGTCCCGAAACTCGTACATCCACACCGGCGAGCCCTGCGCCGCAATCCTGGCCGAAACGTTCACGCCGTTGCATGAGAAGGTGCTGTCGGTTCCCGCCGCGCCGGTGGCCAGGCTGGGCTGCAGCGCCACGTCACTGCCAAAGCGGCTCAGCGGATAATACTTCTCGGTCAGGTCCTCGGCCGACAGACCCTGCTGCGCCGCCGCCACCTTCGCGCCGGCCGCATAGGCTTCAGGCGTCATCAGGAAGGATCGGTCAGCGGGATTGAAGTTCGGCGGCTTGGCCGCAAACCGCGCGCCGAACTCGCTCAGCGCCACGAACAGCAGGTTCTCGTCCTCGTTCGAACCGTTGATCACCGGAACCTTGATGTTGGCCCCTGCGGCATAGGTCGCCTGGATCGTCCGGGGCAGCACCTTGCCGTCGACGGAGGGGATCACATTGCCCACCGCCTGACCGTAGGCGCTCATCAGCTTGCCGCGCACCACCGCGTCGGGCAGGCCGCGCAGGCAGGCCGCCGTGACGGTCCCGCCGGCGCAGGCCGCGCCGGTTTCCGCCCCGGCCATCGCCTTTTCCAGCGCCGTGGCGCTCCGGGCTTCCATCGCGGCCTGCGTCAGCTGGCCCGACACCCCATAGCCGCCGCTCTGGATGATGGCCTTGTCGAACAGCCCCTTTGACAGCGGCGACGCCAGCAGCGTCAGCACGCTCATGCCGCCGGCGGATTCGCCAAAGATCGTCACGTTCTTCGCATCACCGCCAAACCGGCTGATATTGCCCCGCACCCAGCGCAGCGCCGCCTGCTGATCCATCATCCCATAGTTGCCCGCGCTGCCCCCCGCATCGCGCAGCGCCGGATGCGCCAGGAAGCCCATGGCCCCCAGCCGGTAGTGGATCGCCACCACGATCACGCCCTTTTCGACCATCGCGCTCGGATCGGCGTAGCTCGACGCGCCGCCGGTGGTGAACGCGCCGCCATGGATCCACACCATCACCGGGAACGGGCCTTTGCCGGTCGGCGTATGCACATCCAGATAGAGACAATCCTCGCTGTCGCCGCGCAAGCGGAGCATGCCCTCGGTCCCGGTCTGCAGGCAGGGCCCCGCGCTAGCGGTCTTTGCGATCGGCGCGGTCCACTTGGCCGCCGGCGCGGGCGCCGTCCAGCGAAGTTGGCCCACCGGCGGGGCCGCAAACGGAATACCGAAATAGCTGCGCATCGCCGCGCCGCGCTCAGTCGCCTGAACCGGCCCGTTCGCGGTCTTGACGACGATCGGCGCATCCGCCGCCATGGCCGGCGTCGTCGCCAGGACTGCGAGCGCGGCCAGGCTCGCGGAGATCTTCGATGTCAGGTGGCGCATGCCGTTTCCCCAGAAAGACGCGTCCCGGATCCCGGAACATTCACGCGATCTATGAGGCCGCATGAGGCCGCGCGCAACGCCCCGGCCTGGAGCGGGTTGAGGAAAAGTGGAAACCGGTTTTCCGCCCGCAACCCGCTCCAAACATATGAAGGCGATCACGTTTTTCGAGAATGGATTGGTCCAATCCATTCTCGACGTGATCTACCCCATTTTTCGATACAGCTTTGGCGTCAGCCGCCCCTTGCGCGCCAACAGCGACCGGATCTCGGCGTTCGTCGCCTGTATGCCCATCAGCCACACCTTGTCCGGGACCAGATGCTCGGCGTTGAAGGCCAGCCAGCCGTCGCGCCAGTCGCAGGCGTCGATGAAGGCCGCCCGAAAACCCGGGCATCCCCGCACCCGCGTATAGAGCGCCTTGAACGACGGCGCCCCCGGCCGCCGCACGGCCTCGCTCACCGACGCCCCGTCGCGCAGGTCGCTCAGCAACTGGCCCAACGCCCGCGCCGGTACCATGGGTCGCCGCCCCCCGCGCCGCCGCCGGCCGCGCAATCGCCGCAACGCATCGCGCTCGGCCACCCGGTTCGCCGCCAGCACCGCCCGCACCTGCGCCACCGCCTCCCCGAACGCCGGCACGACCTGCATCCACCGGAACACCGTGCAATAGGCTGGCATCCGCGGATCGGCCGTGATCGCCTTCACCGTCTCCCCCGCGCTGATCCGCGCCAGGATCAACTCCCCCATCTCCCAGGTGAAGGCGGTGTCCTTCCACCCGGACCCATGGTCCATCGGCGGGATCGGCCAGTCACGGGCGGGGTGTGGTTCGGTGGACATCCGGACAGTCCACCACGCGGCGACGTCAGTTCCGGACGTAGGATCGCAAAAAACCTCCTCTCCCCCGACGCGCGCAGCAAGGCGAGAGGGAGAGGACCAGAGGAGAGGGCCGGCTGGGCGACTCTGGCGTGACGTCGAGGGCCGGAGAGCGCCGCCGCAGCAAATCCTCTGGCCCCCACCGGCGGATCACGTTCGCACGAGCCGGCCCTCTCCTTGATCCTCTCCCTCTCGGCTTCGCCGGGGGAGAGGAGGGTGGTTGTTGGGTCATGCGGCTTCAGGAAAGAGTCTGCGCCCCTGGGTTCTAAAACCGCTGCGCAGGCCATCGTCGCTCCACCCTCACCTCGACCCTGCCATTCGAGAGGCTTACGCAAGCGCGCCCCTGCGACCCCATCGCTGACCAGCGGTAGGCCAACTGGTTCAGGCTGCAATGCGTCCCCAGCCAGTCCCTCTTGACGTGCGGATTGGGCCGCCCCGACGCCTCAAGCGTCTCCGCAACCGCGCCCTGCGCTTCTGGATAGTCGATCCACCGGACGAGACCCGGAAAGGTCATGGCGGCCACAATGACAACCGTCAG
>NZ_JBILRO010000096.1:0-11197 GCF_044372605.1 Phenylobacterium sp. | reverse complement strand
GGACATGACCCGTGGACCTGCAACTCGCCCCCGCCGATCTGGCCTTTCGTGAAGAGGTTCGCGCCTTTCTGGACACGCACCTGACCGAGGACCTGCGCGCAGCCGGGGCGGCGAGGACGGGCTCCTTCTGCGAGCTGGCGCCGACGGCAAAATGGCATGCTACGCTACATCGAAAGGGGTGGGTGGCGCCGGACTGGCCCGTCGAGCACGGCGGCACGGGCTGGACAACGACCCAACGCCACATCTTTGCCTCTGAGTGCGCCTCGGCCGGGGCTCCGGGCATACACAGTTTTGGCATCCGCATGTGCGGTCCGGTGATTATCGGGCACGGAACCCCCGAGCAGCAGGCCTACTACCTGCCGAAGATCCTGTCGGGCGAACACCGTTGGTGTCAGGGCTATTCCGAGCCTGGCTCCGGCTCCGACCTTGCCTCACTCCAAACCCGCGCCCATTCGGACGGGGACGACTATGTCGTGAACGGAACCAAGATCTGGACCAGCCTGGCGCATCAGGCGACGCACATCTTCTGTCTGGTCAGAACAGACCCGGAGGCCAAGCCCCAGCGCGGCATCTCCTTCCTCTTGATCGACCGCAACACGCCGGGTCTGACCATGCGCCCGATCATGAACATCGCCGGCGACCATGAGTTCAATCAGGTCTTCTTCGACGACGTGCGGGTCCCGAAACATCAGCGGATCGGGGCTGAGAACGAGGGCTGGACGGTCGCCAAATACCTTCTCGAGTTCGAGCGCGGCGGCAACTACGCCACCGGGCTCTGGGCGAGGTTGAAATGGGTTCAGGACCTGGCGTCCAGATACGCCACCCAGGACGCAGGGTTTGGCCGTAAACTAGCTCAGGTCGAGATCGACATCACGGCGGTCGAAATGCAGGAACACCGGGTCGTTTCCGCCCGGGCCCTGGGCGAATCTCCGGGCGCGGCCGCTTCAATGCTCAAGCTCCAGGGCAACGTCCTCACCCAGCGCCTTGACGAACTGGCGATCGAGGCCCTGGGACCGCAGTCGAGCCACGAAGGTCGTGACGCGGCTGTGGCCATGGGGCGTTATCTGTACGACCGGGCGGTGACGATCCTCGGGGGAACCAGCGAGATCCAGCGCAACATCATGGCGCGAGCCATGCTGGGGATCTGAAGGCCCCCGCTCTACGGCATCGTAATCGCGGTCTGGAAAGCCGGACGGGCGGTGACCTTGGCGACATAGGCCTTGAGGTGCGGCATCTCGTCCGGCACGCACCCCAGTCGATTGCTCATGAAACACGCATGCCCCAGCATGATGTCGGCCGCAGAGAAATCACCGACCAGGTAGTCGCGGCCGTCTAGCGCGGTGTTGACCGGCTCAAGGGATTTGGACAGCAGGCGTTGCGCCTGTCCCAGCACGGTGGCGTCGCGTCGATCTTCCGGAAGCAGGATGGTCTGGACCACAATGGTGTTGACGGCGGGCATCACCATGCCCTCGCAGTAATGAAACCACTGCAGATACTCAGGAAACCGATTGTCATTCACGGCAGGCTTCAGACCGCCATTCTTGTGGCGCTCCAGCACATAGTCGACGATTGCGCCGGATTCATAGATCGAGACATCGCCGTCTTCGAGCACCGGCACTCTCCCGAGCGGATGTCGCGCGCGGTGCTCTTCGGACTTCAGATCCTTCGGATGAAACGCCATTCTGTTGATTTCATAGGGAAGTTGAAGCTCCTCAAGCAGCCAGACAATCCGTCCGGCCCGCGAATTCGGCGCAAAATGCAGTTTCAGCATTGGTTGTGGTGTCCTGATGATCTGCGGTAATGGCCGCGGCTTTGGGCGTTAGGTTGACAGGTGGTCGAGGCGCTTTCCCGGCCGCGCCTCAGTTTGCGATGGCCACGAAGCGTTTCGCCAGAATGCCGTCGGCCTGGGCCATGATGTTGCGGACAACCTCGGCGCAGGTCGGCACATCGTGAATCAGAGCCTGGCTCTGGCCCGTGGTCCAGATGCCGCCATCCAGATCACCGTCACGCAACACGTTATTGCGACCCCGGACGCCCGCCATCAGTTCCTTCACGTCGGCGAAGGACTTGGTCGGGTCCCTCTGGATCTCCGCCACCTGCTCCGAGATGGCGTTGCGAGCGACCCGGGCGGTATTCTTCAGGGAGCGACCCACCAGCACCGTGTCTCGCTCGGTGAAATCCACGATCTGCTGCTTCACGGCCGGGTGAATCTGGGCCTCTACCGTCGCACAGAAGCGGGTCCCCATGTTCACGCCTTCGGCGCCAAGCGCGAGGGCGGCGACCAGGCTGCGCCCGTCGGCCATGCCGCCGGACGCGATCACCGGCACGTCCACGGCATCCACCGTCGCCGGCAGCAGCACCACGAGACCGATATCGTCCTCGCCCGGGTGCCCGGCACATTCGAAACCGTCGATGCTGATCACGTCCACGCCGTGGCGAACGGCAGAGACCGAATGCCGGACGGAGGTGCACTTGTGGATCACCTTCACGCCGGCCTCCTTGAAGCGGGGCAGGTGGTCCACCGGCGCGCGTCCCGCCGTTTCAACTATCTTGATGCCGGACGCGATGATGGCCTCGCGATAGTCGTCATAAGGGATCGGGTTGATCGACGGCAGCAGCGTCAGGTTTATGCCGAAGGGCTTGGAGGTCAGGGCCTTGGTCTTCTCGATTTCCGCCAGCAGGGCCTCGCCCGACGGGAACATGTGCGCGGTGATGAAGCCCAGCGCCCCGGCATTGGCCACCGCCGCCACCAGTTCGCCATAGCCGACCCCGGTCATCCCCCCCATGACGATCGGCGTCTCGACCCCGAACATCTCCGTGATACGCGTCTTCATGATGTGATCTTCCTGAGCTTGTCTTCGTTGAACGTCATTGACCGCGAAAATTCGGGGCCCGTTTTTCCCTGTAGCTCGCGACGCCCTCGCGGAAGTCTTCAGTCCTGGTGCACAGGTCCTGTTCCTTGTCAGCATCGGCAAAGCCCACATCATAGGGGTCGTCCAGGGCTGACCAGACCTGCGCCTTCATCGCGGCAAGGGCGCGGGGGGCCGATTGAGATGCAATCTGCCGGGCATAGGCGGTCACGTGCTCGCCCAGAGCGTCGTCCGCCAAGACGGTGTTGACGATGCCAAGCCGTTCAGCCTCGACGCCATCTATGCGCCGCGCCGAATAGAGCAGGTCAAGCGCCCGCGCCGAGCCGATCAGGCGCGCCAGCAGCCACCCGGAGCCCTTTTCCGCCGGCACGCCCAGACGGGCGAAGGTGGCGTTCATCACTGCGGACCGGGCCGCGAAGCGGATGTCGCAGTGAAGGGCGAGGATGAAGCCCCACCCGAATGCCGGGCCGTTGATCGCGGCGATCGTCGGCTTGCGGGAGGTGATCAATTCATTCCATCCGCCCGAGAAGAACCGTGACAGATCCGGTCCGACGTCGTCTCCCCATTGCGGAGGCGCGTCATCCTCTGCTGTCGAGAGTGCGTTGGAGGTCCCGCCCGTTCCAATGACGCCCAGATCAAGGCCCGCGCAGAACCCGCGCCCCGCGCCTGTGATCACGATCACCCGGCATTCGGGATCGGCGGCCGCCCGCCGGACAGCGGTGAAGAAGAGCTGCAACATGGCCGGGGTGAGCGCATTCAGCTTCTCGGGCCGGTTGAAGGTGATCGAGGCCACGCCGTGATCCACGGCGTAACCGATCTGATCGTGCTCGCTCATCCTACTCCCCAGTTAGCGGTGCCGTCGGCAAGGCGGAGCCCGAACCATTGCAAAACATCAAAGCGAATAACATTCGCGTATTGACCTGTGAAGCGCCCCTTTCTGCCAGTTAACCGCAGGATGTGAGCGCCTGGCCTCGACGGCGCTCCATATCCCGTGAGGTGCTTCCAGAGGAAGGCGCTACAACCTTCTGGCCGTTCTTCGAAACGCAGACGCCCTTCAGCCGGATCCTGCCGCCCGCGATCACCCGGCCGGGAAAGATCCCCGTTAGCTGACCTCCGAAACGACTCCAATCGGGGGCCGCGGACGTTGAGCCAAACCAATATCTCCTGCACGCTGATCCGGTTGAATACGTGGCAGACTCAACTTGCAAGCGCTCTAGCGCCCGTCACAATGCGCCATCTGGGGAGGAAAGCCGTGCGCGTTTCAGGACTACTTCTAGCGTCGATGCTCGTCGCGAGTTCAGCTTGCGCGCAGACCGAACAGGTGCGCCGGGGTCCTGCCCCGACGTGGTCCGATCCGTCGGTGCTATTGCCTGTGCCGGAGAACGTCAGCGGCCCCCTGTTTATGCGTCGACAGGATGCCAGAATTCATCTTGGCGATCAGGGGCAGGCGCAATACCTCGGCTATCGCGTCAAGATCCTCCAATCGAATGCCTTGCCCCTCGGCAACATTTCGATCGCCTGGAACCCAAGGTCCGGAGCGCCGATCGTTCACGACATCAAGGTCTTTCGCGACGACCAGGTCATTGATGTCCTTAAGACATCTTCCTTCGAGATTCTGCGGCGCGAGGATCAGCTGGAAGCCGCGCAGATCAATGGCAACCTGACCGCGATCTTGCGCGTCCCGGACCTGCGTGTGGGGGACGAGCTCGAGGTCGGCCTCACCACCTTTGGTAACGACCCTACGCTCGGGCGCAAGGCGGCCGGCCTCCTCCTCCTAGGGGCAAGCCCGTCGCCCGGCCGATATCGTCTGGGGTTGGTTTGGGACGAGGGCCACAAACCTCACCTCAAAATGACTCCTGACATGGCGGCGGCCATGCTGGCGGGCGATCACAGGGTCGACTTTCGATTCGACAACCCCGCGGTCCTTTCTCCGCCGAAGGACGCGCCCGCGCGCTTTCAGTGGCAACGCATGGTGGAATACACCGCCTTCGCTGACTGGGCGGCGATGTCCCGTCAATTCGCGCCCCTCTATGCGAAGGCGGCGACGCTGGACGCCAATTCCACAATCAAGCGTGAGGCTGGTCGCATCGCCGCTGCGAACGCCAGTCCGCTGGATCGGGCGAGTGCGGCGCTTAAACTGGTCCAGCAGGATGTGCGATACATCTATGTAGGTCTCAATACCGGCAATCTGACACCCGCCTCGGCCGACGAGACCTGGCAGCGCCGTTATGGGGACTGCAAGGGAAAGACAGCTCTGCTGCTCGCCCTGCTCAAGGAGCTAGGCGTTGATGCTGAGCCTGTGCTCGTCAACTCGACCGGCATCGACGACGGCCTCGATCAGCGTCTGCCGATCCCGCAATACTTCGATCATGTCCTGGTGCGGGCACGGATCGAGGGGGTCATCTATTGGCTGGATGGAACACTCCCGCCAGTGGCCTCGCCGAGCGCCCGGCCGGTATTCCCGGTGAACTGGGTGCTGCCACTGACCGAACCCGGCAATGAACTTCAGAGGTTGGAGTGGCGAGCACCGGCCACGCCTGAAGAAGTCAACCTGTATGAGATCGATGCGCGGGCTGGATTCGACAAACCTGCACGGATTGTGTCGACCAGGATCGTTCGTGGCGTCAAAGGCCTGGAAGAGCAAATCAAGTTTTCGACCGTGTCGACTGGACAACTACAGGACGCCTTCCGGCAGCGCGCGATTGGAAATACCTGGCAGACGATCGACGACGTTCAGTGGCGATACGATCAAAAGGCGGGTGCAAGCATCCTGACGATAAGTGGCGCCGGAAAGATCAACTGGGATGATGATGGAGGTGGCGCGAAATCGCTGGCTCTGCCCGGAGGCGGTTTCAGCCCACCAGAGCGGCGAGCCCGCGCGGCGGATCAGAGTCCGGACGTGCCGTTCTACACAAAGCCTGAGTATAGCTGCCACGTGACGACGGTCCGGTTGCCAACCTCAACACAAGCGAAGGAATGGTCGTCAAAGGCTAGCTTCGATACGCGGATATTCGGGCGAAACTACTACCGCGCCTGGGAATTGCGCGATGGGTCGATCCGCATGGTGCGTGGTTCGCGCGTCGAACAGCCGGAGATCGAAGCGGTCACCGCGCAGCGTGATAACGGGCGAATAGCTGCATTCGACAACAGTATGGGCTGGATCTTCTACAAGCCCTCAGGTCAGAAGGCGTCCGTTGGCGGCGGAGAGAACGTGCCGGCTACCTATGAATTCGACTGGACGGCCAGCGAAGTGCCCTGCCTTTCCCCCTCAACAAGACAATAGCGGGTAAGACCGCCGCTGCCGCCTCGGACCGCTCAGGGCGCGACCGGGCAAACATCCCCGATCCGCCTGGCGTCGGTTGTCGCGCGGCCCACGATGTTCAGGCCCAGGAACACGGTCGCAATGTCGGCGGTCAGGGTGAAGCTGGTGGGCGTGTAGGCGCCGGCGCCCTGCACCGAAACCTTCTGGCCGGTCTTCGAAACGCAGACGCCCTTCAGCCGGATCCTGCCGCCCGCGATCACCCGGCCCGGGTAGGTGCAGGCGTAGTGGCGGTTTGACGGGCCGGCCATGAACGTCTCGACGTCGGCGGCCGTGATGCAGCGCTTATCCGTCGAGGTCTGGTGGATCGGTGCCAGCAGCCTGTTGGTGGATTCCCAGTAGCCCGGCTGGATTGCGGGCGCCGATCGAACCGGCGCAGCGCCTGCCGCCAGGATCATCAGGCCCAGCAGAACCGTCTTCACGCCCCTGCCGCCGGCGTGGCGTCGGGGAACCTCGACAGATTGGCCTCGCGGATCTTCTGCCCGTCCTCATCGTAGAGGAACGGCAGAAAAGCGTAGCGCCGCCCGCATGTTACCGGCGTCGCCTCATGTTGCAGCGCGCAGCAGAACACCACCGCGCCGCCGGTCGGCGGCCGATAGGTCCGCGAGCCGAACTCCGGGAACCGCAGGTCCCCGCCCTCAAACCCCTCCGCGTTCAGATTGATCGAGACCGCGAACCGCCGGTGCGCCGTGCCGAACGTCTCATTGTCCCGATGGGCCTTGAAGTAGCCCCCCTCGTCGGCGTCGTAGCAGGCCACCAGATAGCGCTCCAGACGCGTCGCCCGGAACTGGAAGGCCCGGGCGATCATCGGGATCAGGGCGCGGTCCAGCCGCCCCAGGATCTCGCGCCTGAGCTCAGGGACGTCCTCAAGCCGCACGTCGCGACGGCGCTTCATGGGGTCCATCACGCCCACGGTCTTGCCGTCCACGTCGCGCATCACGCCGGATAGTTCCCCGCCCTCCGCGTCGTAGTGCGCGATCAGGCGGCGACACAGGTCGTTGCTGAACACCCGGGGCACGATCAGCACGGGTGCGCTCAGCGGTGCGCCCGCGTTCTGGTCGATCGGCGGCAGGTCCGCGATCCGCGCAAACAACCCCGCACTCTGCGCCATCGACGCGCGGTCCAGCACCCGCAGCAACGGGTCCAGCAGGATCCAGGTCGGCTGGTCGGCCCCGCACTGCCCGGCGATCTCGCCCCCGGGATCGAAAAACCACCTTTGGCCCGGGATCAGATCCGGCGGAACCGAGGGGTCATCCCGAGCGCCGCCGCACAGGAAGGCCGTGATGTGGAGGTCATCGAACCGCTCACGCACGCTCGCAAAGACCCGCATCGCCGCGTCGCGACCCGCCGCATCCTGCGGCAGGAACCCCAGCAACACATAGCGGCCCGCCAGGGTGTTGAAGTTGAACGCCGGATTGCGCCGGGTCGGCGCGACGAAGGCCGGCGCGAACTCGCCCCAGGACAGCCGTGGCAGCTCGGGCCAGGCGCTCATGCCGCACCGCCTGTTGTGGCCCCGGTGCGCGCCCGATAGGCCGCCAGCACGTCCGCCCCCGCCTCGTCGTAGAAGAACGGCAGAAACGCATAGCGCCGCCCCCGCGTGACCTTCAGCGCCTCGTGCATCAGGCCGCAGGCGAACACCACTGCGCCGCCTGCCGGCGGGCGATAGGTGGCGGGGCCAAATTCCGCGAACCGCAGGTCGCCGCCCTCGAAATCGTCGTTCAGGTTCAGCGAACAGGCAAACTTGCGATAGGCCGTGCCCTGGGTGGTGTTGTCCCGATGCGGGTGAAACACCCCGCCATCCTGGGCGTCGTAGCAACTGACCAGATAGCGTTCGATCCGCGTGACAGAGAATCCCAGCGCCATCTTGATCAACGGATAGAGCCGCCGCTCCAGCCGCGACGTGATCGCCGCCACCAGGTCGGGATCGTCCACCAGCACATCGCGCCGCTTCTTCAGGTCGTCCATTACCGCGACCGTGCGCTCGCCCGCATCGCGCATCACCCCGGTGAAGGCGCCCCCGTCGGCCTCATGCAGATCGATCAGGGCCCGGCAGAGCTCAGGCTCGAAAATCCTGGGCGCGATCAGCACCGGCGCGTTCAGCGGCGTGCCCGCGTGTGCGCCGGGCGGCGGCAGCCGCCGGATCAGGTCAAACAGCGGCCCGGGCGCCTCGATGGGCGCGGCGGACAGCGCCCGGAGCGTCGGGTCCAGCAACAGCCAGTGCGGCTGCGGGCCATAGCGCTCGGTGATCTTGCCGTCGAGGTCGTGCATCCACCGCAGGCCCCGCGTGTCGCGCAACCCCCTGGCCGCATCCGGATCGCGCAGGATCACGAACGCCGACGCCGTCTCGTCGTCGAAAAGGGCCTGATGCGCCGCCATCGTTTGCAGGGCCGCCAGCCGCTGTTCGGGCATGGCCGGCAGGAACATCAGCAGCACGTACCGCCCGGCAGCCGTGTCGAACACAAACCCCGGATTGGACGGCGTGGGCGCGGTAAAGAAGGGTGCCAGTTCACCAAGCGTTAGCGGCATCGCTCATGACTACTTCGGATGCGCCGGTGCGTCACCCTTCCGCTCTCGCCCGCCAGGGCCCTGTCACCCTCGCGCACGCGCACGCGTACACGCGAGAGATGGCGCGTGCCGCCCCGGGGTGCTACTCATAACCGTCATATAACCCTTCGATTCGAACGGCGATTTCCCCACCTTGACCGACGACAGCAAGACCCCTCCCGAGGATGCCCGCGGGGGCATCGCCCCCATCGCGATCGAGGACGAGCTCAAGCGCTCCTATCTCGACTATGCGATGAGCGTGATTGTCAGCCGCGCGCTCCCCGATGTGCGTGATGGCCTGAAGCCGGTCCACCGCCGCATCCTGTTTTCGATGGGTGAACAGGGCCACACGCCGGACCGCTCCTACGTCAAATCCGCCCGCGTGGTCGGTGACGTCATGGGTAAATACCACCCGCACGGCGACGTCGCGATCTACGACACCATGGTCCGCATGGCCCAGCCGTTCTCGATGAACCTGCTGCTGATCGACGGGCAGGGCAACTTCGGCTCGGTGGACAACGACCCTCCTGCCGCCATGCGCTATACCGAAAGCCGCATGACCAAGGCCGCCATGGCCATCCTGGCGGACCTCGACAAGGACACGGTCGACTTCAAGGACAACTACGACGGCTCCGAGAGCGAGCCCGTTGTGCTGCCCTCGCGCATTCCCAACCTGCTGGTCAACGGCGCCGGCGGCATCGCCGTCGGCATGGCCACCAACATCCCGCCGCACAATCTGGGCGAGGTGGTCGACGCCTGCCTGGCCTATGTCGACAACCCCGACGTCAGCCTCGACGAATTGCTCGACATCGTGCCCGGTCCTGACTTCCCCACGGGCGGCCAGATCGTCGGCCGCACCGGCGCGCGCACCGCTCTGATGACCGGCCGCGGCTCGGTGATCATGCGCGGCATCGCCAATGTCGAGGAGATCCGCAAGGACCGCGAAGCCATCATCATCACGGCCATTCCGTTCCAGCTGAACAAGGCCAGCCTCGTCGAGCGCATCGCCGAACTTGTCCGCGACAAGCGCATCGAGGGCGTTTCCGACCTGCGCGACGAGAGCGACCGCCAGGGCATGCGCATCGTCATCGAGATGAAGCGCGACGCCTCCGCCGAGGTACTGCTGAACCAGCTCTACCGCTACACCCCGCTGCAGAGCTCCTTCGGCGTCAACATGCTGGCGCTGAACCGCGGACGTCCGCTGCAGATGGGCCTGCGCGACATGATCACGGCCTTCGTGGATTTCCGCGAGGAGGTCGTGGTCCGCCGCACCCGGTTCGAACTGGGCAAGGCCCGCGACCGGGGCCACGTCTTGGTCGGCCTCGCCATCGCCGTCGCCAACATCGACGAGTTTATCCACATCATCCGCTCGTCCAGGGACCCGTCAGAGGCCCGCGAGCGGCTGGTGGCCAAGGACTGGCCGGCGGGCGATATGCTGCCCCTGGTCGAGCTGATCGCTGACCCGCGCAGCCTCACCATCGACGGCAATCTGATCCGCCTCACCGACGAACAGGCCCGCGCGATCCTGGCTCTGACCCTGTCGCGCCTGACCGGCCTTGGCCGCGACGAAATCGGCAATGAGGCCCGTTCGCTGGCCGACTCGATCCAGGGCTACCTGACCATCCTGGCGTCGCGCGAAAAGATCATGGCCATCGTCCGCGAGGAACTGGTCGAGGTCCGCACCGCCTTCGCCGTCCCGCGCCGCACCGAGATCATCGACGGCGACGCCGACGTTGAGGACGAGGATCTGATCGCCCGCGAGGACATGGTGATCACCGTCACCCACGGCGGCTACGTCAAGCGCACCCCGCTCAGCATCTACCGCACCCAGCATCGCGGCGGCAAAGGCCGCTCGGGCATGGCCACCAAGGACGAGGACGCCGTCACCCGCGTCTTCTCGGCCAATACCCACACGCCGATGCTGTTCTTCTCCTCCGGCGGCAAGGCCTATCAGCTCAAGGTGTGGCGCCTGCCCGTCGGCACGCCCACCTCGCGCGGCAAGGCCTTCGTCAACCTCCTGCCCATCGAGCCCGGCGAGACCATCACCTCCATCCTGCCGCTGCCTGAGGACGAGGCGACGTGGGATCAGTACGACGTGATGTTCTCCACCCGCTCCGGCGGCGTGCGGCGCAACAAGCTCTCCGACTTCATCGGCATCAAGCGCAACGGCAAGATCGCCATGAAGCTGGATGACGGCGACTCCATCGTCGGCGTCGGCGTCTGCAACGCCCAGGCCAACGACATCCTGCTGACCACGGCGCTTGGGCGCTGCATCCGCTTCGCCGTGGACGAGGTCCGGGTGTTCGCCGGCCGCGACTCCACCGGCGTGCGCGGCATCCGTCTGGCCGAGGGCGACAGCGTCATCTCCATGGCCATCCTCCGCTCGGTGGCGGCCACGCCGGACGAGCGCACCGCCTACGTCAAACACGCCAACGCCATGCGCCGCGCACTGGGCGAGGGCGAC
>NZ_JBILRO010000171.1:0-7502 GCF_044372605.1 Phenylobacterium sp. | reverse complement strand
AAGAGATAGGCCGCGAAGCCTGTCGGCGGCACGGACATCTCGCCGGTCGATCCCGGGTCGTTGGCCTCTGCGACCGACATGGCGTTGCGTCTCCCCGCGACGACAGCCCCCAGCCAAGGCGAGCGCCGGATCGTCCGACGTCGTTGTAACCCGATCCCTACACATCGCAGGAGTCCCTTCTGCGGTCACGCCTCAGGTCATCGCGCGCCAGGCGACGTAGGCGGCTGTCGCGATCACCATCAGCGCGAATACTCGCCTGGCCAGGTCTGCGTGTCCCGCTAGGGCCCGCGCCATGGGCGCGCCGGCCAGGGCGCCGCCCGCGCCGCCGGCCACGAGCGCGGCAAACAGGCCCCAGTCGATCAGGCCCGAGATAGCGTAGCTCGCGCTGGTCGCGGCGCCGAACAGGGCCACCGAGACGAGGGAGGAGGCCGCCGCATGGGCCAGGGTCATGCCGGTCGCCGCCATCAGGCCGGGAACAATCAGGAATCCGCCCCCGATCCCGAAGAAGCCTGCGGCCAGACCGGTGGCGAGGCCCAAGGGGGCCAGCTTGACGGTTAGGGCCGGCGTAAGGTGTACGGACGGATCGCCAGCATCCTTCCTGGGAAACAGCATTGAGGCGCCGATCAGCGCCATGACGACGGCAAACCACAGGATCAACACCGCCCCGTCCACCTTCTGGGCCAGGTGGGCCCCGACCAGCGAACCGGCTAGACCAGCCCCGCCGAACACCAGGGCGCAGGGCCACTTGACCCGTCCCGCCCGGGCCTGGACGCCCAGGCCCATGGCGGCGTTCACGGCGACAGCGGCGGCCGAGGTGCCGATCGCCACGTGCGGGTCCTGTACGCCGACGAAATACAGCAGCAGCGGCGTCGCAAGCACCGAGCCCCCGCCGCCGAACACCGTGAGCAGCAGCCCGATCAGCGCGCCGCTGAGACCCGCGGCGGCATAGGACAGGATAGGATCCATAGAATCAGCCGACCGTTCGGCGGTTCCAGGGCGCCCGCGCTAAGAGCCCCGCCATGCCACAAAAGCCGGTCGCACCAGCGAAGATCAGCCCGGCGCCGACGAACCCGGAGATCGCGAAGAAGCCCGGGTGAAACCCGAAGCCCAGACCAACGCCCGCCAGCACCAGTAGGCCGGCTGCGATCTGGACCTGGCGCATCATTTCCAGCGGCGCCTTGCGGTCCTCTTCGACCGGCAGACCGGCTGCCTCCCAGCCATCAACACCGCCCTCAAGCACAAATGCCGGGCCCTCCACGGCCTTGGCGAGCCGGTCGCAGTTCGCACCGGTCCGCATGCCAGTACGGCAGGTGAAGATCACGTCGCGGCCCGGCTCGATCTTCAGGTGCGCCTGTTCGAAGGCCGAAAGCGGACGCGACAGGGCGCCGCG
The DNA here is from genome assembly GCF_044372605.1 of Phenylobacterium sp. Lineage (GTDB taxonomy): Bacteria > Pseudomonadota > Alphaproteobacteria > Caulobacterales > Caulobacteraceae > Phenylobacterium. The sequence goes on along the minus strand of NZ_JBILRO010000171.1, from coordinate 6,112 downwards.
GACGTGGCGGCGTGCGAACTCGTCTGGCTCGCGGATATCCACGAGCACGGCGCGGTGCTGGAGCAGGCGGTTCCTCGCGTCAGCCGGCGTGAGGGGCGTGAGAACGGTTGTCATTGGGGGACCTCATGTCAGGGGGACAAAAGATCTCGGCGAGCGTCGCCACCACCTTCAGCGCTGCGGGGTCGACGATCCGGTAGCGCACGCTCTGGGCTTCGCGGCGGGTTGCCACGACGGCCTCTTCCCTCAGCACCGCAAGGTGCTGCGACAAGGCGGACTGCGAAAGGCCGACGAGGGGAACCAGTTCGCCCACCGATCGTTCGCCGTCCACGAGCTGGCACAGGATCATCAGCCGCCGCTCGTTGGCGAGCGCGCGCAGAAGCTTCGCGGCTTCCCCGGCGCTGGCCTCGAACTGGGCGATGTCGAAGTTCGTGAGATCGAACATGAGTTCCATATATGCGCTATTGCTAAATTAGCAAGATCTAATATATTCGCGGTCACACTCAGGAGGCTCCGGACATGCAACCGCATATTCAAGCGTTTTTCGACCCCGCCACATCTACTGCCAGCTACCTGGTCTCCGATCCGGCTACAGGCGCGGCGGCGATCATCGACCCGGTCCTCGACTTCGAGCCCAGGAGCGCACGGCTATCGACCGATTCGGCGGAGGCGATCCTGCAAGCCGTGCGGGAGCAGGGCCTGCACCTGGCCTATGTACTGGAGACCCATGCACACGCCGATCATCTGTCGGCCGCCGATCACATACGCCGCGCCACGGGAGCCGAGGTGGTGATCGGGGCGCGGATCACCGAAGTGCAGGCGCAGTTCGCACCGCTGTTCGAGGTCGAGAATCTCCAGCCCGATGGCGGCGACTTTGATCGACTGGTGCGCGAAGGTGACGTCCTTCCGCTCGGCGACCTGTCCATCGGCGTGCTGCATACGCCCGGTCACACGCCAGCCTGTGTCACCTACACCCTGGGCGACGCGGCTTTTGTCGGCGACACACTGTTCATGCCGGATTACGGCACCGCCCGCGCCGACTTCCCAGGCGGCGACGCGACGGCTCTCTACCGATCCATCCGGAAGGTCCTGGCCTTGCCGCCGGAAACCCGCCTCTTCGTCGGCCACGATTACCTGCCCGCAGGCCGTACCGACGCCCGCTGGGAAACCACCGTGGCCGAAGAGCGCGCCCACAACATTCACGCTCACGACGGCGTCACCGAAGCCGCCTTCGTCGCCATGCGCCACGCCCGCGACGCCACGCTTGCACCGCCGACGCTGATCCTGCCGTCTCTGCAAGTGAACATCCGGGCCGGCGCCCTGCCCCCCGCCAGTCCCGGCGGTCATGTCTATCTGAGGTTGCCGGTAACCCAGGCCTGACCCTGCGGCGCCCTCCTGCATGAAAGTCATGCACGGCCCGACAAGTCGGGTATGGTTGGAAAACAACGGATGAGGGAATGTGGTCATGGCGACGGGCGCAGCAGGCGATTCATTCGATGCGGTGATCGTGGGCGCCGGGTTCTCTGGCCTCTATATGCTGCACAAGCTGCGCGGCATGGGGCTCAGCGCGAGGATCTACGAGGCCGGCACCGGCGTCGGCGGCACCTGGTACTGGAACCGCTATCCCGGCGCCCGGGTGGATATCGAGAGCCAGGAGTATTCCTATTCCTTCTCGCCGGAGCTCGATGACGAGTGGGTCTGGAGCGAGCGCTACGCCACCCAGCCGGAACTGCTGCGCTACCTCAATCATGTCGCCGACCGGTTCGACCTGCGCCCGGACATCCAGCTCGAGACCAGGGTTACCACCGCCCACTTTGACGAGAGCTCCAACCGCTGGACGATCACAACCGACCGCGGGGAGTGCATCAGCGCACGCTACTGTGTCATGGCCACCGGTTGCCTCTCTGTGCCCAACGACGCGACGTTCCCGGGCATGGAGACCTTCCAGGGCAAGAGCTGGCACACCAACAACTGGCCCCGTGATGGTGTGAACTTCAAGGGCCAGCGCGTGGCGGTCATTGGCACCGGATCGTCAGCTATCCAGTCGATCCCGATCATCGCCGCCGAGGCGGATCATGTGACCGTTTTCCAGCGCACACCCAACTTCAGCGTGCCTGCGCATAACGGCCCTGTGGACCCGGTGATCGCCGCTGACTGGAAAGCCAACCGCGCGCAGCGCCGGAAGGAAGCACGCGAAACCGGCTTTGGCATCCTGATGGTGGGGAACAACGAGACCCTGGCGCTGGAGGACAGCCCGGAAGCCCGGCAGGCCAACTATCAGGCCCGCTGGGAGATTGGCGGCTTCGCCCTGTTGGGCGGGTATGGTGACCTCGTCGTCGACACTCAGGCCAACGATACGGCCGCCGAATTCGTCAGGGGCAAGATCCGCGAGATCGTCAAGGACCCCGCCGTGGCCGAGAAACTGGCGCCCAAGTCTTTCCCGATTGGCTCCAAGCGCCTTTGCGTCGACACCGGCTACTACGACACATTCAACCGCGACAACGTCACCCTGGTCGACCTTCGCGAAGAGGCGCTGGAGGCGATCACGCCCACCGGCGTGCGCACCACGCGCGGAAGCCATGACGTGGACACCATCGTCTATGCCATCGGCTTCGACGCCATGACGGGCGCGCTGGGCAAGGTGGACATCCGCGGCCGCGGCGGCGAGACCCTGAAGGACGAGTGGGCGGACGGCCCGCGCACCTACCTGGGCCTGATGGTGGCGGGGTTCCCCAATCTGTTCATCGTGACCGGGCCCGGCAGCCCCTCGGTGCTCTGCAACATGGCCGTGGCCATCGAGCAGCATGTGGAGTGGATTTCCGACTGCATCGGCTGGATGGGCGAACGGCAGATGGGCGCCATCGAGGCGACGACGGCCGCCCAGGACGCCTGGGTCGAACACGTCAACGAGGTGGCCGCGCCCACCATCTTCCCGCTGGCGAACTCCTGGTACATGGGCGCCAATGTGCCGGGAAAACCCCAGGTGTTCATGCCCTATATCGGCGGCTTCCCGGTCTATCGTGACAAGTGCAACGAGGTGGCCGCCAACGGCTACGAGGGCTTCACGGTCTCGTCCGACGCGCGGTGACCTGGACTGCGCTGCCGCTGCCGGATCTCAGATCGCGGATTGCGGCCAATCTCTCGGGGTTCCCGCGCCGCGAGATTGCGGCTGATGGATTGCGGCTGGCGGCCGTGGCGGTGGTGGTCTCGCCACATAAGGGAAGGCCTACGTTCCTGCTCACCCGGCGCGCGCTGACCATGCGGCGCAACGCCGGCAACTACGCCCTTCCCGGCGGCAATATCGAACCCGGTGAGGATGTGATCGACGCCGCCCGACGCGAGACCTCAGAGGAACTTGGCGTGTCGCTGGATCGGGACGCCGCGCTGGGCCGACTGGATGACTTCAAGACCCTGGGCGGGCATCGGGTGACGCCTGTGGTCTTCTGGTCCGATACCGAACTCACCGTGATCCCTGACCCCGTCGAAGTCCATGTCGCCTGGCGGATCCCGCTCGCCGAGCTGGACCATCCAAAGTCCCCACGCCGTCAGGCTCACCCTCATGGCGATGACCTGATCCTGCAGATGCGGCTCCGCGGCCAATGGGTCAACGCCCCGACCGCGGCCTGGCTATACCAGTTCCGCGAGGTGGCCCTGCACGGCCGCCCCACTCGCCTGGACGATGTGGGTCAGCCGGAGTGGACGCGGGGGTGACAGCAGCCGCGAGGCGGCGCCTGAATCGCCGAACCCAATGCCTTGTGACAGGGAGAACCCTCAGCCTTCCGTGGGCATCAGCTCGGTATCCACCGAGGCCTGCATGGCGGGCGCGTAGCGTGATCCCGTTACGGTCTCGCCGTTCACAATCTGATCGACCCGGGCCATCACGGCCTCTGACAGCGTCACACCGGCGGCGGCGGCATCCTCGCGCATGTGATCGGGGCTGGTGGTGCCAGGGATCGGAATGATGATCTCATCTTTCTGCAGAAGCCAGGCGAGGCAGAGCTGGGCCGTCGTGCAGCCAGCTTCGCTCGCCAGCGCCTCGAACCGGCGATAGAGCGCCATGTTGGCCTCGAACGCGGCGCCCTGAAATCTGGGCATGCTGCGCCGGAAGTCGCCTTCCTCAAGCTTCGCCGGGTCGGTGACGCCACCCGCCAGAAACCCGCGTCCGACCGGCGAGAAGGCCACGAAGGCCACGCCCAGTTCGCGGCAGGCGTCCAGCACGGCGATCTCGGGGTTCCGCGTCCAGGGTGAGTACTCGGTCTGCAGCGCCGCAACAGGGTGGACGGCGTGGGCCTTGCGCAGGGTCGGGGCGGAAACCTCCGACAGGCCGATGGAACGGATCTTTCCTGCCGCAACCAGGTCGGCCAGGGCGCCGACGCTGTCCTCGATCGGCACCTGACGGTCCATCCGGTGCAGGTAGTAGAGGTCGATGACGTCGGTCTTCAGGCGTTTCAGGCTGACCTCGCACAGAGCCTTGATCGTCTCGGGCCGGCCGTCGATCCCGCGCTGCGTGCCGGTGGCGTCGGTGATGCCGCACTTGGACGCGAGCACGAACCTGTCGCGATGCGGGCTCAGCACCTCGCCCACCAGGGTCTCGTTGTGTCCCAGGCCATAGACCGCCGCCGTGTCGAAGAAGGTATAGCCGGCGTCCAGCGCGCCCAGCAGCACCTGTTCGGCCTGCTCACGGGGCGGAGGGGCGCCATAGGCGTGGCTCAGGCTCATGCAGCCCAGACCAATGGCCGAAACCTCGAGCGAACCGATGCGGCGTTTCTGCATGTGCCTGTCTCCCTTTTGCGAGGTGAAAGGCGGCCTCACGACCCGTGTGTCAAGTGCGCCCGACGTGCAGCTCGAGGGTTTCACCGTCCTGGATCAACACGTCGCCATCGCGCAAAGTCCGGTGGGGAATCCGATTTTCAGCCATCCAGCTGGCGGTTCGCTCCGCCGCCCCGGCTTCGGCATGTTCGGAGCGGAAATGGGGTACGATCGCCGCGTCGATCAATCCAAGCCCCTCCCAGACCGGATCAGGTTGATAGCCTTCGGCCAGGACCGCCGGATCATCCATGAGCTCCAGACCCCGCAACGACGGCGCAGCGACACAGGCCCCGGCGCTCCAGCCGCCATAGATCAGCTGTTCCGCCCAGACGAGGCCCGGCGCCATGGCGTCGAACCCGCTCTGCCGCATGGCTCTTCGCAGCAGAAACGCATTGCCGCCAACCGCCCAGACCATCTTCGTGCGCGAGAGTTCGGCCAGCAAAGCCTCGGGTCGTCGAAAGTAGGCCCGGAGATCAAGATCATAGGCGTCCAGGCCCTGGTCCCGGAATTCGGCGATCGGATCGTAGACGTCGCGCGCATAGGCCTGTCGCGACGGCATCGGAAGGTGGTCCACCGCGTTGGCGATCACGCCGACCCGAGCGCCCGGCCCTGCCAACCGGAGCAGGTGAGCGTGACTGTCACGGGTTCGATTTGAAGCCAGATACAGGCGCATGGGTTGCTCTACTGTCCCTGGACCAGCCCGTCACCCGCCAGAAGATCAACATTGCCGCAGCGCATCTGGCAGATGCCAGATTGGCATTGGATCAGCCGTCCACGATGCGTCATCAACCGGACGAAGGCCAAACACTCGCCCAAGGATCCCTTGCCATGATGTACCTGCGTCTCAGCCTGATCGCGCTGGCCGGCCTTGCCCTGGCCGCCTGCGACAACGCAGGTTCGGCCCTCAAGACCAGCGCCGGGGACTTCGCCAAGGAAGCGACCCGCACGGCCTCCGGCATGGTGAGCCTCAAGACCGCCTGTACTGTGGCCGGTCAGAGCGAGGCTTTTTGCGGATGCGTCGAGGAGCGACTGGGCGCCAGGCTTGATCCCGCCCAGCTCAAGGGCGTCACCGACGTGATCATCGAGGCCGTCAAGACCGGTTCACTGGAGGGCGCAGCACAAAACGCCACCGCCCTGCCGCCGGAGACCCGCACGGCGCTGGTCCAGTGTGCGGCGCGCGCCACGGTCGCAGGGGTGGTTGGCGAGGCCAGCGGGCAGTAGTCGGTCAGCCCAGTCCCTGTTGGGCGCGCTTCTGAGCGAACCAGGGCTTCAACCTTTGGATCGCATCCTCGATTTCAGGTGTGGA
>NZ_JBILRO010000293.1:0-3701 GCF_044372605.1 Phenylobacterium sp. | reverse complement strand
CCGCGAAGCTCAGCCGGATGAACCGGTGGCCATCAACCGGGTCAAAGTCGATCCCGGGCGCCGTGGCGACCCCGGTGTCCAGCAGCAACTGGCGACAAAACCCCAGACTGTCGTTGGTGAGTTCGCCGACGTCGGCCCAGATGTAGAAAGCGCCGTCGGGCGGGGCGATCCGGTCGAGGCCAAGCGCCGGAAGCGCCTCCAGTAACAGCTCACGATTGCGCCGGTAGGTCGCCAGGTGTCCCTCCAGCTCGTCGCGGCAATCCATGGCGACCAGCGCGGCGTGCTGGGCCAGAGCCGGCGGCGTCAGGAACATGGCACCCATATAGGCCACCGCGCGGGACGCCTCGCTGCGCGGCACGACCAGCCAACCCAGCCGCCAGCCGGCCATGCTGAAATACTTCGAGTAGCTGTTCACGACGATGGCCTCGGGCGCGAACTCCAGCATCGAGCGGGTCGGCTCCGCATAGCTGAGGCCGTGATAGATCTCGTCGGAGATGATCCGGATGCCGCGCGCGCGGCAGACCTCGGCGATCGCCGCCAGTTCCCGGGCCGGGATCACGGTGCCAGTGGGATTGGCGGGGCTGGCCAGGATCAGCCCAGCGGGCGCCGGGTCCAGCGCCGCCAGCGTCGCGGCCGTCAGCTGGAAGCGGGTTTCAGCACCGCAGGCGATCTCCAGCGGGACCATATGCAGCGCCTTGACGGTATTGCGGTAGGCGACGTAGCCCGGACGGGCCATGGCGATCACATCGCCCGGCTTGAAGGTGGACGACAGCGCCAGCACCAGCGCCGGCGAGGCGCCGCAGGTGAGCGTGATCTGCGCAGGTTCTAGCGTCACATCGTAGAATTCCGCGTAGTGGCGAACGATGCGGGCCTTCAGCGGCGCGCTTTCCCAATAGCCCATGGCCTCGGAGTCGAGCACGGCATGCGCCGCGGCAATCGCGGCCTTCGGCGCGCCGGTGGACGGCTGGCCGAACTCCATGTGGATGATCGAGCGGCCCTCGGACTTCAGCCGCTGGGCCAGTCCGCTGATCGAGATGGCGTAGAAGGGGTCGACCTGCGCGTTCATCGTATCGCCCTAACCGCAAAGGCGGCGGGGCGCCAAGCGGCTTGACCCCGAACGCTCGGGAGGCGAAGCCATTGGTCAACAAGGGGAACGTCTGTGACATCCAATACTTCCGTCGTGGCGAAGGCCTCCAACCGCCGCGTGCTGGGCGCCAGCCTGGTGGGCACCGCGGTAGAGTTCTACGACTTCTACATCTACGCCACGGCGGCGGCGCTGGTGTTCCCGGCGCTGTTCTTCCCCAAATCGTCGGATTCCGCCCAGCTGCTGCAGAGCTATGCGACCTTTGCAGTGGCCTTCTTCGCCCGGCCTGTGGGCGCCGCCGTGTTCGGCCACTTCGGCGACCGGATTGGGCGGAAGTCAACGCTGGTGGCGTCGCTGATGATGATGGGGGTATCGACCTTCCTGATCGCCTTCCTGCCCACCTACGCCATGGTGGGCTGGGTGGCGCCGTTCCTGCTGTGCCTGTTGCGGTTCGGCCAGGGGTTCGGACTGGGCGGCGAGTGGGGCGGCGCGGCCTTGCTGGCGGTGGAGAATGCGCCGCCGGGCTGGCGGGCGCGGTTCGGCATGTTCCCTCAACTCGGCGCGCCGTCGGGATTCATCGCCGCCAATGGTCTGTTCCTGATCCTGGGCCTGGTCCTGACGTCAGAGGACTTCCTGGCCTGGGGCTGGAGGTTGCCGTTCCTGGCCAGCGCGATCCTGGTGGGCGTGGGGCTTTGGGTGCGCCTGCGGATCGGTGAGACGCCATCCTTCCAGAAGGTGCTGACTGATGAAGCGCCGAGCCACGTACCCATGGCCGAGGTCTTCAAGCGCCATCCGGGCGCGCTGCTAGGGGGTACTTTTGCGGCGGTCGCCTGCTTTGCGATCTTCTATCTGTCGACCGCATTTGCCCTGGGCTACGGCACGACGACGCTCGGTTACAGTCGCGAGACTTTCCTGCAGGTGCAACTGGGCGCGATCGTGTTTCTGGCGGCGGGGATCATCGCGGCGGGCTATGCGGCCGACGCCTCGAGCGCACGGCGCGTCTTGATGGCCGGCTGCCTGGGAACCCTGGCCGTGGGCGCCGCCATGGCGGCCATGATGGGTTCCGGCTCACTGTTGCTGATCTGGGCATGGCTGTCGCTGGCGCTGTTTGTCATGGGGTTCGTCTACGGACCATTGGGCGCGTTTCTGCCCAGCCTGTTCCCGGCGCGGGTGCGCTACACCGGCGCCTCGATGGTGTTCAACGTGGGCGGCATCATCGGCGGGGGCCTCACTCCGGTAATTGCCCAGACCCTGGCCAATGGCGGCGGTCTTGCGCCGGTGGGCGGCTATCTGGCGGCGGCGGGCGCAGTGAGTTTCCTGGGGCTTCTGATGCTGCGCAGATCCTACTCAGACTGAGGCCGGTCAGATCGGCGCCTCGCCAGCCACAGTCGTGCGGTGCATGACCCGCCGGTGGCCGTCGTAGCCGCCCAGGGCATTGTGCATGGTGCAGCGGTTGTCCCAGATCACCACCATCCCCGGCCGCCAGCGATGGCGGTAGATGAACTGATCCTGGACCAGGTGCTTGTAGAGCTCGGCCAGCAATGGATCGGCCGCGTTGGGCGCCATCCCCTCGATGCCCACCGTGTAGACCGGTGAAATGAACAGCGCCTTGCGACCCGTCACCGGATGGGTGCGCACCAGCGGGTGCACATAGGTCTTGTCAGCCTCCGGGCTGACAATGATCGGCATGGCCCGAAGGTGGAGTTCGCGTGAATAGGCGCTGTCCGGACCATAGGCCTTGCTGGCGGAATGGATGGCGCGGAGGGCGGCCAGTTTGGCTTTTGTGGCGTCTGGCAGAGCCTCATAGGCGCTGGCCGCGTCGCAATAGAGGGTATCGCCGCCCACCGGGGGGATGATCTCGGAGCGCAGGATCGTGGCGGCAGGCGGCTGGGCCTGGAAGCTCCAGTCGGAGTGCCAGTTGCCACCAAAGGGCGTGACCTTCTCGTCGGGCTCGCGACGCACCTCCAGGACGTTGGGGTGCCCTTCCATGGGCTTCACGTAGGGATCATGGCCGAACGGCCCGAACTGCAGGGTGAAGGCTTCGAGCTGCTCGAGCGTCAGGGGCTGATCCGGGAACACCACCACCCCGTGGCGCGCCCATGCCGCCTTGATCTCGGCCAGCACCATCGGCTCAAGTGGCCGGGACAGATCAACACCGGTGATCTCTGCGCCGAAGCCTGTTGGCTGCGGCGTCACAGTGATCTCGCGCCCTGCGCTTTCCGCGTCCTTTGGCATTGTTCGTTCCTCCTTCATGGCCCTGCTATCAAACACCTGTTTGCGTCCGCCACGGCAAGCCTGTAATCGATCCCGCCATGGCTGCATTTGACTCATCCGACGACAAACTCCTCGCGCTGGCGCCCGACCGGGAGGTCGATGTGCGCGCCACCTTCGGTGTGGACATCGACATGAAGGCCCCGGCGTTCACCGAGCGGGACAGCCATGTTCCGGACGTGGACCCGGCTTACAAGTTCGATCCCGAGACGACGCGGGCGATCCTTGCGGGCTTCGCCTTCGACCGCCGCGTGATGGTGCAGGGCTATCACGGCACCGGAAAGTCCACCCACATCGAGCAGGTGGCCGCGCGCCTCAACTGGCCGCTGATCCGTGTGAACCTGGA
>NZ_JBILRO010000324.1:0-2932 GCF_044372605.1 Phenylobacterium sp. | reverse complement strand
TTACGGCGCGCTTCGGGGCTATCTCGACATGAAGGCCGAAGTGATGCCGGAAGTCACCCGTATCGAGAACCAGTTCCGCAGGCCCGGAAGCAGCCTGGCGGACGACCTGAAGGTCTATGCCGATATGGAGCGTGAGGGTCGCGCGCAGCTCAAAGTGTTCCAGGACGCTCTGACCTCAGCCGAAAAAGCCTCCATGCGTCCTATCAACGCCCAGGGTGCCTTGGCCGTCCGTCAGGGGCGCCAGACATGGAGCGCCGGCCCGGAAGTCACCAAGGCCCGCAAGGCCCAGGAGTGGATGAGCTGGACGCTGCCCGCCCGTTGCGAGACGGTGGCGGCCTCGCTGGAGGCGCGATCCCAACTGATGGGCGCGACCCTGAGGTCGAATACACAGCCCGCGCAGCCTGCGTCGCCGGAATAGACGCCCAGCGACCGTGAGCACCTTGCTGGCGTTCTATCTTCTGGCCATCAACGCCGTGACCTTTGGCGCCTTCGCCCTGGATAAACAGGCCGCCCGGCGAGACGCCCAGCGGGTTCCGGAGCGCTACCTTCTGACCCTGTCCATGATAGGCGGCACGGTAGGCGCCATCGCCGCCCAGCAGCTGTTGCGCCACAAATCCCGCAAGGAACCGTTCCGCAGCACGCTCTGGGCCGTGGCGGCCCTGCATCTGATCCTGATTGCAGTGATCGTTTATCGGGCGAGGTAGGTCGCAAGGCGTTCCAGGCCGGCAGCGTTCTTCTCCGGGCGCGCCGCGAAGCACCAGCGAAACCAGCCCTCCCCCTCCGGTCCGAAGGCCGAACCTGGCGCAAGCCCAAGCCCGACTTCCTGGATCAGCGACTTGCAGGTCGCCATGGAGTCTCCGTGGCCAGCCATCCGGAAGAAGGCATAGAAGCCACCATCCGGCGTCGGTGCCTCGACGCCGGGCATGACGCTGAGGGTTCCGATCACCTGATCTCTTGCGGCTGTAAGGTCGCGGCGGACATCCGCCGTGATCGCGTCGCCATGGTCCAGCGCGGCCTTGGCGCCTTCCTGCACGAAATCCGGCGCACAGGAGGTGTTGTACTCGATGAGCACGCCCAACCCTTCGAGCAGGGCCGGCGGGACCACCATCCACCCCAGGCGCCAGCCCGTCATCCGCCACGCCTTCGAGAAACTGTTGGTGGAAATCACCCGGTCGTCATCGGTGGCCATTGGCAGAAACGACGGCGCTGTCGGCCGCTCGAAGGTCAGGCGTTCATAGACGTCGTCGCCGATCAGCCAGATCCCATACCGACGACAACGCTCCAGGATCGCGGCGCGATCCTCCTCAGGCAGCATCCAGCCGCTCGGATTGTTCGGCGAGTTCAGGATCAGGGCGCGCGTATCCGGCGTCAGAGCCCGCATCAGACGATCGATGTCCAGACGCCAGCGACCTTGCGCTGCCTCGAGAGGCACGACCTCGACGTGGCTCGACAGGATCCGCGGGATCTCGACCACGTTGGGCCAGATCGGCCCGACAACCACCGTCCGGTCACCGGGAGACAGCACAAGCTGGGCGGCCAGCATAATCGCGTTCACCCCGGCGCTGGTGATCGCCAGGCGTTCGGTTCCGATCGGGACGCCATGGAGACGCGTCAGATAGTCCGAGAGTGATTGACGCAGGTCAGGGCGGCCCAGGTTATGGGTATAGAAGGTTTGACCTTCCAGTAGCGCCTTCGAAGCCGCTTCGCGAATGAACGCCGGCGTCGCCTGATCCCCCTCACCGAACCAGAACGGCAGGATATCGCTGCGCCCGAGCCCGGCGTTGGCGATCTCACGTATCCTGGACAGCCGGAGATCCTGGACCTCCTGGCGCGGCGTTGGGGCGAACATCGTCCTGACATAGGCCAAGCCGCAGGCGGCGCAAACAGTCCGCCCGCGCAATTCGGTCCTGTTATGTCATAGGCTATTTCGGAGGCGCCGTGATGGGCCGGGCGTCTTCCCAGCGATAGGGCAGTACGTCCGGCTTAACCGAGACTTCGGTGGTGAACTTGAGCGGATACTTGCCTCCGCTCGGGTAGACCAGTTCCACGAAATAGGCGGTGTAACCGCTGGCAGGCCTGGGAACGTTGCCGACGAAGGTTCCATCGGGCTGAGCGGTCAAGGGTGTGCTGGTGAAGGCCTTGCCGATCGTATCGACCCGGAAGTCGCGATCCTTGGCGTTGGTCCCCTGCCACAGCAGCACCTCTGCGGGTTTGCCTTTTGGCGTCACGACAATGGCGCCGTCGGCGCGCACCTTCCAGGCATAGTCCGGCATGGCGCGCTCGTTCAGAATAGCGTCGTGAAAGGCGGTGATGCTGTCCATGATATCCGTACCCGCCGTCGAATGCTTGGAGTTCGGGATCATCCTGAGCCGCTTGGGCTGGGCCACTCTGGAATAGCCGTAGCGGGTGTTGTCCGGCGGAAAGTACTCGTCGCCGACCGCGTTGATCACGTACTTCGGGATCTTCATCGTGGCCCGGTCCTGATAATTCAACGGGTCCTCGATCAGGTTCACGCCTTCCAGCGACGGCTTGCCGATCTGGCCGGGTATGAGCCCGGCATCGACGTAGTCCTGCAGAGCCGGCGAGAAATAGCCCAGGGCGCGCCAGTGGTGGATCGCGGTGTCGTTCACACTGAGGACGTTGATGACGATGGGCACGATGCCCACGACCCGCTTGTCGACCGCACCCACCAGCCAGGTTGTCCAGCCGCGCTTGGAGCCGCCCGCCACCACGAAACCGTCGATATTCAGCTTGCCGCCGGTATCGGCCTTGATGAAATCCTGTACGGCGGTCATCGCCTGGGTCCCGCTCTTGACCATGGGCAGGCGCAAGAGGTCGTCGGGATTCTGTGTCGTCGCGTAACGGGCCTGCAGGTAGGCGATGATCTCATCCTCCACGCGGGCCTTGCGCAACGGATCGTCTGCGAAGGTCA
>NZ_JBILRO010000094.1:0-11273 GCF_044372605.1 Phenylobacterium sp. | reverse complement strand
TCCAGCCCGGCGCCGGCATGAACATCGACCCGGCCACGCTCGATGCGGAGGCGGTCAAGGGATATGCCGCCAAATCCCATGACATGTCGGTGGTGGGATTCCTGATGGACGTGATCCCGACCTCGGTGGTGGGGGCGTTTGTCGACGGCAACATCCTGCAGGTACTGTTCTTTGCGATCCCTTTCGGTATCGCCATGACCATGATGGGCGACAGGGCCGCGCCCGTATTGAATGTGCTGAACGCTACGGCGGAGGCCTTCTTCAAGCTGGTGGCGATCTTCATGCGGGCGGCCCCCATCGGCGCCTTCGGGGCCTTCGCCTTTACGGTCGGCAAGTACGGGATCGCCTCGATCGTCAGCCTGGCCGCACTGGTGGGGACCTTCTACGCCACCTCCCTCCTGTTCGTGCTGGTGGTGCTGGGCGCCATTGCGGCCCTCAACGGTTTTTCAATCCTGAAACTGCTGCGCTACCTCAAGGAAGAGCTGTTGCTGGTGCTGGGCACCAGTTCATCGGAATCAGCGCTTCCGTCGTTGCTGGAAAAGATGGAGCGGGCCGGGGCGGAGAAGTCGGTGGTCGGGCTGGTGGTGCCCACCGGTTACAGTTTCAATCTGGACGGCACCAACATCTACATGACGCTCGCGGCGATGTTCATCGCCCAGGCGCTGGGCATCGAACTTTCGCTGGAACAGCAACTGCTGCTGCTGGCGGTGGCGATGCTGAGCTCCAAGGGCGCGGCGGGTGTCACGGGCGCCGGGTTCATCACCCTGGCGGCGACCCTGCAGGTGGTGCCCACGGTGCCGTTGGCCGGCATGGCGCTGATCCTGGGGGTCGACCGGTTCATGAGCGAGTGCCGGGCGGTCACCAACTTCATCGGCAATGCCGTGGCGACGTTGGTGGTGGCCCGCTGGGAGGGGCAGCTGGATCGCGAGAAACTGGCGGCGGCGCTGGACGGCCATTCCGGGCCACTGGCGGCGCAGCCTGTGGAGACGGACGCCGACTGAGGCCCTTAGCCCACCCGGCGCAGCGTCTGCGGCTGCGTCATGACGCAACGCTTGATCGCCGCCATCAGATCGGCCACCAGGATCGGCTTTGAGACAAAGTCATTGAAGCCGAGGGCCAGGTACTCGGCTGGGCGGCGCGAATAGACGTCTGCGGTGAGGGCGACGACTGGGATGTCCCACTGGAGGCCGCCCGAGGCCCGCAGGAACCGCACGACGTCGATGCCCGTCATAACCGGCATGTGAATGTCGATCAGCATGATGTCGAAGGCTTCGGTCGACAGGCGTTCCAGAGCTTCCTCGCCCGAGTTCGCCATGACCCCCAGGTGGCCGAAAGCGCCCACGATCTCTTGCACCACGCGCAGGTTCATGTGGTCGTCATCGACATGCAGAACCTTCAGTGGCCTGCCATCAGCGTCCGGACGATCTGTCACGGTCTGGCTCCGGTGCGGTGCGCGGGGAATGCGGCCGACTGACTTCGTTGGTAAGAGATGGCAACTTAAGGCCAAGCTGACAGGAATGTTTAATCAGCGTTAGCCGCCAGGGGGCTTCAGCTGGCCAGCCTCATCATCAGCTTTACAAGCTCAGCTTGCCGCGAGACGCCGGTTTTGTCGAAGATGCGAGCCAGTTGGAAACGCACGGTGTTGATGCTGATGCCGAACCGTTCGGCGGCTTCCGGCAGGCTCAGGCCCTCAAACACGGCGGCGGCCAGCTTCACCTCGGCGGCGGTGAGGCCGAAGAGGTCCTTGAGTTCGTGTGTGGGCGTGGAGACATCGGACTCCAGATCCGTGACCGACACCAGGACAGGGGCCATGGCGCGGAAGATTGGGCCGTCTTCCAGGGGCAACGGTGTTGTGCGCACCGCCAAAGGTATCCGCGCACCTTCGCGCGGCACGCTGAGCGTCGCTCCAAGTCGGGCGCCGTCGCGCCGCGCGGCCTGGCCGATCATGGCCTCAAATCTCCGCGCTGAGTCCGAATGGCGCGGTTTCAGTCGACCTCGTAACACCATCAGACCGCGATCTCGTTCGAGCAGTTTTTCGCCCACACGATTGGCGTAGGTGAGCGCGCAGTCGGCCTCCACCAGGAACAGGGCGTGCGGCGAGTACTGCAGAGCTTCCGTCAGGGTGTGAATAACGCCGAGAGGTTGGGCGATCTGGCGGCTGACTTCGTAGGCGCGCACAAGATGCGGTTGCAGGCGGGCTGCGAAATCCAGGTCTGACTGATCGAACGCCTCGCCGGTGCGGCGACCGATATTGATGGTGCTGGCCACAGTGCCGGACAGACCTAGCCTGATGAAGAGCGAGCGGTCGACGTCCTGTGGACGCATGAAATCGTTGTAGTACTCAGACCTCGCATAGTCTTCGCGCGAGAGGCAATCTTCATCAGTGGCGACTGGCTTCACGGGCGCGCGAAGATCGGCAGGACTGACCGAGCTCTTGAAAACATTGACTGATCCGAAATGCCTGGCATAGGCATCCACCCAGGCCGGATCGGAGCGCATCAGGATGGCGTCGACGCCTGAACCGTCGCTCATGTCGATCCGCGTCAGGCAGCCGCGAAGGCCGCCGACGGCGTCGGACAGCCGTTCCATGACCTCGACCCATTTGGCGGGATCATAGGCCGCCGCGTAGATCTGCTGGATCAGATCCGCTTCCGGATCGGAGATCGCGTTCATTCCCGCCCTCGCTTCCTCATGAGGAAGCGACCCTCGTTCGCCCGTCAAGATGTCAGGTCATCGAAGGGGCGGCATCATCCATTTGGATGACAAGACTTCGCCTCAGGGGCGAGCCCGCTTCGCCTGGGACGCATCATCCGATCGGGTGATGCGTAGATCGGGGCGCTCGGGGATGCTCAGGGCCTGTTCAACATGTTCGATGGGATCGGGCCATGGCCTTCACTTTCAAGTCTTTACTCTCCGGGGGATTAGCCGCTGCGGCTATCTTCACGGCCATGCCGTCAACAGCGGCTACCGTGATCGACGCGACACGAATAACCTTCACCAGCGCGGTACCCGACTGGATGCAGATCGCTGAAGTGGTGGCGATCGAGCTCGGTACCCTCGAAAATGTGGCCGCTGCGTCAAATGGCGGGAGCGCTATCGCGACAAGCTCAGGCTTCGGTACCGGCCCCGGCGGAGCCATCGACGGTGATCTGAGTCAGGCCTTCGGACCAAACATCTGGCATTCAGGCAGCAGCGCGGCTGACCAGATGCTTGAGATCACGCTTGGTCGCACATCGTCCCTCGCAAGTCTTACTCTCTATGCCAGAACCAGCTGTTGCGTTTCTCGAAATTTTTACAACTACACAATCTACAACGCCGCTAATCAGACGCTGGCCAGCGGCTTGTTCGATGCGCGATCGGGAAATGGCATTGCGTCCATATCATTTGGTGATCCAAGCTCAGGAGCCGTGCCCGAACCCGCCACCTGGGCAATGATGATCCTCGGCTTCGGCGCTGCCGGTTCGGCCATCCGCTCTCGCCGCCGCGCTCTGGCCTGACGTGGCGGCGGCGGTCTAGCCTCAGGCTTCGAGGAGGACCGCCCGCCCATGATCAAGCTCACGTTCTGCCTGGTGCGATTGCCGCACCTGAGCCGCGAGGCGTTTCAGGCCTACTGGTTCGATACGCATGGGCCTCTGGTGGCCAGCGTCGCCGATGAGCTGAAAATCCGGCGCTATGTGCAGCTGCACAGCCTGCCGGCCGAGGCCAGTGCAGGCCTGCGCGCCAGCCGGTCGGCGCCGGAAGACTATGACGGTGTCGCTGAACTCTGGTTCGACAGCCTTGAAGTCCTGGCCGAAAACGGCCGACGCCCGGAAGCCCGAGCGGCGGCCGCTTTGCTGCTCGAGGACGAGCGGCGGTTCATCGACCTGCCGAAGTCGCCGTTGTGGTGGGGGCAGGAGCGGGTGGTGGTCGGGACCGATCAGCAGGCATAGCGGCGTTCGACCGTGACGCGGCGGCCGGAGTAGCGGTCGTAGACCCGCTCGGTTGTGATGCATACGGCCGGGGCGCGGCGGTAGCTGTCGTTGTAGCCATAGCCACGGCCATAGTCGTCGCCGCCATAGCTGTCGTCGCGCGGGTCGTAGTCGTAGCCGTTGCTGTAGGGGTAGCTGCGGGTGGAATAGCCGCTGCTGTAGGTGGGGCGTCCATTGCTCCTGCTGGACAGCGCGGCGCCCAGCGCCAGGCCCGCAATTCCGGCGGCTACCGCTATGGCGGCCTTGTCGGAGTCCTTGCGGTGATGACGATAGCCGTGGTCCCGGTAGCGGTCAGCCGATGCGGGGGTCGCGGCGGCGAGTATCGGGCCGGCCAGCATTGCGGCGGCGAGGGCGGTGGTCAGAAACTTGCGCATGGGGCCTCCTGGGTCCGAGGCTTCAGGTAACGACTGCCTGCGTGAACCCTGGCTGAACGGGTGTGTCAGGCAAACCCCGGCGGGCGTTTCGCGTCTAGGGTCCGTCCTCAATACCGCTCATCCCGGCGAATGCCGGGACCCAGATGGAATGGCGTCGGGGCGGGCTCCATGTTCGCGCAGCGATTCCAGTCAGCCTCCCAGCCTTGAGATCTGGTTCCCGGCATTCGCCGGGATGAGCGGATGTTGTTGAAAATGTTGACTGTAAATTGAAGGCAGACCCTAGGGTCCCTGCAGCTCCAGCCCGGCCAGATCCCCTGTCGCGCGCCACTCCGCGAGCAAGGCGTTGAACTTGTTTATACCCGGCGTGTAGGTCTGGCCGTTCAGGCCTCCCGAGCGCTCGCCGCCCTCGTTGTTGTAGTAGCCGGGCGTGCAGGCGTTCTGGAAGTCGCGGTTGAGGATCGCGACCGAGCGGATCGTCTCAACCCAGGCTTCCTCGGCCTCCGCGGTCGGCTCAACCGTGACGGCCCCGCGTTTCCGCGCCTCGGCGATGATGTAGGCGATGTGCCTCGCCTGATCGTCGAACATGGCGGTCATATTTACGCTCAGTCCGTTCTGCCCGACGCCGATGTAGAACCAGTTGGGGAAGTTGCGGCTGGAGTGGCCGTGCAGCGTGCGGAAGCCGTCCTTGTAGTAGTCGTAGAGCGACAGCCCGTCCCGCCCGTTGATCTCGAACCCGATCCGCCGCCTGAACGCCGTGGAGATCTCGAAGCCCGATGCGTAGATGATGCAATCGACGGGATACTCGACGCCATTGGCCACCACGCCGGTCCGGGTGATGCGCCCGACGCCCTTGGCGGCGCTCACATCCACAAGGGTGACGTTCGGCCGGTTGAAGGTGGGCAGGAACTCGTCGTTGAAGGTGGGGCGCTTGCAGAACTGGCGATACCAGGGCTTCAGGGCCTCTGCGGCGGCCGGATCGGTCACCGTCTCGTCTACCCGGGCGCGAATCCGGTTCATTTTCATGAAATCGCCCAGTTCGGCCTGTCGCGCGGCCTCCTGGGGCGACAGCTTTTCACCCCGCGCGATCGCGGCCCGAATGCCAGCGGCCAGGCTGCGGAAGATGTCGGTCCATCCGTCGTTGACCAGGTCTTCCGTGAATGGCTTGCCCTCGACGATGTCGGCGAAGTTGCGTCGCCGCGCCGCCTGCCAACCCGGCTCAAGGGACCTGGACCAGGCTTCGTCGGTCGGCTTGTTACCCCGAAGGTCCACTGAGGAGGGGGTGCGCTGGAAGACGTAGAGTTGCCGGGCGTGCCGGCCGACAAAAGGCACACACTGGATCGCCGTGGCGCCGGTGCCGATCACGGCAACGCGCTTGTCGGCCAGTTTCGTCAGCCCGCCGGTGGTGTCGCCGCCCGTGTAGTCGTAGTCCCAGCGGCTCGTGTGAAAGCTGTGACCCTCGAAGTCCTCGAGCCCGGGGATGCCCGGCAGCTTGGCCCGGCTTGCCGTCCCCAGCGCCATGATGACGAACCGCGCCTTCATGTCGTCGCCGCGATTGGTGCGGATGCGCCAGCGCTTGAGACCCTCATCCCAGGCGAGCGCGCTCACGCGGGTCTGGAAACAGGCGACGTCGTAGAGGCCGTAGGCTCGCCCGATCCGCTGGGAGTGTTCGAAGATCTCGCCGACGTAGGCGTATTTCTCCTTCGGGATGTATCCCAGCTCCTCCAGCAGCGGCAGGTAGCAATAGCTCTCGATGTCGCACTGAGCGCCCGGATATCGGTTCCAGTACCAGGTGCCCCCGAAGTCTGCCCCAGCCTCGATAATGCGGAAGTCATCGATTCCCTGTTCCCGCAGCCGCGCCGCGGCCAGAAGGCCCGAGAACCCGCCCCCGATGATCGCCACCTCGACCTCGTCGGTCAGTGGCGCGCGGCTGAAGCCGGGGTCGGCGTAGGGATCGTCCTCCGCGTACCGCGCAAAGCGGCCGGACAGTTCCACATACTGCGCCTCGCCGTCGGCCCTGAGCCGCTTCTCCCGCTCCTGCCGATACTTTTCGCGCAGCGCGTCCGGGTCGAATCCGGGGTTGTTCACGGGGCTTTCGTCCATCCTAGTACCCGGCTGTCCGGCCGCTGGGTGCGCCATCCACGATCTGATCCAGGTATTCGCTCAGGCCGTAGCCCACCAGGTCGCCGCAACGGTACTCGGTCATGCCTTCGGTGATCCGGGTCTGCAGTTCCTGGCCGTCCGGCGTCTTGCGCCGGTTTCGGAGCGGGATCAGGGAAACGACCTTGCCGGTCACCTCATAGCTCTTGCCGGCCACGGTCTTCACCTTGGCCCGCAACGCCGTCTGGTAGTCATTGGCGTCCCAATCGGTGTCGATCACGCATTCCTCGATCAGGTCGTAGATACCGTCACGGAACACCATGCCGCCTTGCCTGGCCCCGCCCTTGCCGTCTCCGATCACCGACAGCATCATCCCGAAGTCCCGGCCGAAATTCATCGGACACCAGCGGTACCAGTCGATCGCCTGCCAGTGCCGTGGTCCCCAGGACTTGTCCCGCAACCCATATCCGGAGATCTCGAACCGCTCGTCGCCTACGGTCACGACGCCTTTCGCCGCGCAGTGCTGTTCGTAGTGAGCCTTGGCGAAGGACTTTTCCGGGTCGATGTCCAGGGGCGACCCGTCGGCCTTGACCGTTTCTCCGCCGTACATCGGCGATACGCCTTCGTAGTCCAGCTCGACCGTGCACGGCACGCTGGGATTTTCGCGATAGGCCTTCTTCGGGTCCGCCATTTCATGCGGCCGCGCCAGCAGAAGCGCCTTGCCCGAGAAACTCACCTTCAGGCGTTTGAAGGGCTCGACCACCTCGATCTTCAGGCCACCCGCCGCCATTTCGCGGTTGCCCTCGATGGCCGGCCGCCCGAACGTGAACGCCACCCGGCCATCGGGCAGGTAGAGGCAGACGCTGATCTCGGCATAGTTCTCATTCGGCCGATTGCCGATCCGGAACCAACCGCCGGTCTTCTTCACCGGGTCAAAGACGTTGAAGTACATGCTTTCATTGTAGTTTTTGGCTTCTCCCGGATCGTGCGGATACTCGTCCTCGGGCGCGAGCCTCGTCTTGAAGCCTTCAGCCATTTTCGCCATGCGCGTTCCTCCGCCAGCCGTTGTGGCGGAACGATGGGCTCGTGACGCCGCGGAATGCCAAGCCTGCAAGATGCCGAAAAACGAAAGTTGGACGCTCCGCCGCCGGGATGACCTCTTTTCTCTAGCGCCGCGCGGCCGCTGATTTCGCGCGGATCGGCTTGAACTCCGAGCTTGGGTTCCAGTCAGGCCAGCGGGTTGAGTTGGCCAGGGCGCGGCCGGCCTCGAAGGCGAGGTTCACGTCGTCGGCTGCGCCCTGATAGTTCTGGGTGGGCTCCCAACGGTCGCAGGTCTGGTGGTAACACCGGGCGGTGTAGTCCTCGACCCAGCGGTCGCCGGCCGCGCGACCGCCGTTGACCAGATCCGCGCCGCCGCCCAAGCCCATGAACAGCATCACCGGCACGCCCCGCTTGGCCAGGGAAAAATGGTCGGCCCGGTAGAACAGGGCGCGTTCGGGCTTCGGATCCGGCGTGATGGTGCGGCCATAGCGCGCGGCGATGACGGCGACCTCTGGTTCAAGTTCGTTCTGCCCGGCGCCCACCAGCACCAGATCGCGGGAAGGTCCGGACGTTTGCAGGACATCGAAGGTGTAGTTGGCTACCATTTTCGCCAGGGCTGGCTCGTTGCGCTGGGCATAGAACTCGCTGCCCAGCAGGCCGCGCTCCTCGGCGGTCCAGGCGGCGAACAGGATGGTGCGGTCGGGGCGGGGGCCGGCGGCAAAGGCCCGGGCCGTCTCGATCACCCCGGCCACGCCCACCGCGTCGTCGACAGCGCCGGGCCGGATGACGGCGCCGTTCGCATCTGGCGCGCCTACGCCAAACCCGTCCCAGTGAGCGGCATAGAGGATGGTCTCGTCAGGTCGCCGTGCGCCGGGCAGGGCGGCCACGACATTGCGGCTCTCCAGCGTGGTGAACTCATTGCGGTAGTCTGCTGAAAAGCTGGCCTCCTTGAGCTCGACAGGTCGGAACGCAGCCGAGCGTGCGTGCGCTTTCTCGGCCTCGAAGTCCAGCCCGGCCTTGCGGAACAGTTCGACGGCCTGGTCTCGCTGGATCCAGCCCTGGAGTTTCAACTTCTCGGCAGCGGGATTGGTTCTGACGACGTCATAGGTCTCGTTGTTGCCCGCGATGACGGTGCTCCAGCCGTAGGCGGCGCCGGCCGTCTCGTGGACGATCAGCATCCCCAGCGCGCCGCGGCGCACGGCCTCCTCGTACTTGTAGACCCAGCGGCCATAGAAGGTGGCGGCGCGGCCGCCGAACTTGCCGGCGACGGGTTCATCTGCGGCAGCCTCGAAGTCAGGGTCGTTGATCAGGACCAGCAGCATCTTGCCGCGGACATCGACGCCCTTGAAGTCGTCCCAGTTGCGCTCAGGCGCGCTGACGCCATAGCCCACGAAGACCAGTGGCGCGGCCTTGATGACCACCTGGTCGACCGGTTGCTGCGTTTCGATCCGAAGGTCGGTCTGTTCCCTGAGCGGCGTGATCTGGCCGCGGACCGAGATCGCGTAGTCGCCGCCAGGCTTTGTCTGATAGCGCCTGAGCGGGACGGACTGCGTCCAACTGCCATTGTCGCCAGCGGGCTTCAGGCCGAGCGCCTTGAACTGACCCACGATGAAGTCGATGGTCTTCTGCTCGCCCGGGCCGCCCGGCGCGCGCCCGGCATAGGGGTCCGACGCCAGTTCGCGGGTGATGTCGGACAACCGCTGGGCGGATATGGCCGACGCTGACTGAGCCAGCGCTGTTCCTGCAAACAAAGCGGACATGAGTGCGATCAGGACTGGTCGATGATATGTCATATCGTTCCTATAAGGCCGTCGACCGTGCTTTAATATCTTGTGTGTCAGGCTGAAACTGCCATCGATCCGCCATCTGGCGCGTTCAGCTTGGCGATAAGATCATACGGGCGTGCGTCCGTGCCGGGGTATCGATGGAAACGATCAACAGAGCAAACAAGATGGCTGGAAAACCCGGCTACTACGATGTCTACGAAGGTTATCAGGAAGACGCGGCTGGCCCTGCGAAGCTGGTGTCGCTGGCGCGTGCGGCCCGTAAACGCGCGCGCGCGGCAATGGCCGCCGAGGCTCTGACAATGGGCGCCATCGGCCTGACCGTGGGCGTCGCCGTTGGGGCGGCTCTGGCGCTTAGGCTCGGCTCGCGTCGCCGTTAGAACCGGGCGCACAGACCGAACACAGGGCGGGTTTTGCGAACGTGCTCGCCCGCCTGCCGGGCGGCATTGGCGGTTCCTCCAAAAGCGCGCGTGCGATTGACCCCGATGTAGGGCGGGAACTCCGGGGTCACGGCATAGCGCAGCCTGAGACCGGCCTCGATGTCCGGTAGGCCTGTTCCTGCCGGATCAGCGGCCCGGGGACCGTGGCGTTGACGCCAATGGCATGAGCAGCGCGGCCGCCGATTGTCAGAGGAGCGTGGCCGATGGTCAGGGCGACAACTTCGCCGGTCAGGGCCTGGGGGTCATGAGGCCGGGTGTCTGGCTGCGGGCCCAGGCCGGTGGGAGAGACGCCGCAAAGGCATCGCCGCCGAGGGATGCAGACCCCTGCAGCAGGTTGCGGCGGCCCAACGAGGTGGTTTTTGGCAGGGACACCTCGGACCTAGGGGCTAAAGACAGTCGGTGACGGTGACAGAGCCGACAAGAGCGGTTCGGGAGTTTGGTTATGGGGCGCTTGTCCACGCAAATCCACAAATGGCTGGCGCTGGTTGTCGGCCTTCAGGTGCTGGGCTGGGTGGTCGGCGGACTGGTGATGACGGCCATCCCCATCGAGCGGGTGCGTGGCGAACACCATGTCGCGCAGTTTCAGCCGGCGGCCCTGCCGATGTCCGGGCTCGTGAGCTATCAGGATGTCGCCCGGGGCCTGGGTATCGAACCGGTCGAGGCGACGGTTAGGTCCACCCTGCGCGGCCCGCAATGGCGACTGAAGGATGCCGGCGGCGCGGTCCATGTGGTTGACGCCATAACCGGCCGGCACGTGGCGCCGCTTGCAAAATCGGAGGCGCGGCTGCTGGCCGGCGTTCAGTACCAGGGCCGCGGACAGCCGGCTGAGCCGCAGTGGTTCGCCGTGGCGCCGCAGGAGGCGGGCCTGCCTGGACCGCTCTGGCGTGTGGACTTTGATGATGCCGAGAAGACCAGTTTCTACCTGTCGTCCGAGACCGGCGAGGTGGTGAGCCGACGATCCGACGTCTGGCGCTTCTACGATTTCTTCTGGCGCATCCATATTCTGGACTTCAAGACCGGCGACAACTTCAACAACCCGGTGGTCATATCCGCTGCGGCCCTTACCCTGCCCGTGGTGATCACCGGGCTGATCCTGCTTTGGATCCGGTTGGGTCGTGACCTGAAAACCGCCCTCGCGCGTCGACAACCCCGTTAGGGCGTCGGGCGGGGCAACGCTATGGTGAGGCTTCATCGCTGAGTCGGATTTCCAGTTTCACCCATGGCCCTTGAAGACTCAGCAATCGAGACGACCCCGGCGCCGGCGCGATCCCAGGTGGATGAGCGTCGGTTCCTGGACGGGCCGGTCGCGCCCACGCTGATCCGGTTCGGCATGCCCTTGCTGGCTACCAACACCCTGATGTCGCTCTCGGGAAGCTGGGGGGCGGTTTGGGTCAGCCATGTGCTGGGGCCGGATGCGCTGACCGCCGTGGTCAACGCCAATCTCTTCATGTGGATGCTGACCGGTAGCGTCATGGGCGTAGGCTCGGCGGCGGGGATCGCCATCGGCCAGGCGCTGGGCCACGGCGACCGCAGCGTGGTCAAGAAGCTGACAGGTAACGCCATCACCTT
>NZ_JBILRO010000323.1:0-2978 GCF_044372605.1 Phenylobacterium sp. | reverse complement strand
TGACCGGGCTGTCAGGGTCGGGCAAGAGCTCGCTGGCCTTCGACACCATCTACGCCGAGGGCCAGCGGCGATACGTCGAAAGCCTGTCGGCCTATGCCCGCCAGTTCCTGGAGCTGATGAGCAAGCCCGACGTGGACCTCATCGAAGGCCTCTCACCCGCCATTTCCATCGAGCAGAAGACCACCAGCCGAAATCCCCGCTCCACGGTGGGCACGGTCACCGAGATCCACGACTACATGCGCCTGCTCTGGGCGCGGGTTGGCGTTCCCTATTCCCCGGCCACCGGCCTGCCGATCGAGAGCCAGACCGTCTCGATGATGGTCGACAAGCTGAACGCCCTGCCCGACGGCACGCGCCTCAACCTGCTGGCCCCTGTGGTTCGCGGCCGCAAGGGCGAGTACCGCAAGGAGTTCGCCGAGTGGCAGAAGGCAGGCTTCCAGCGGGTCAAGGTCAATGGCGAACTGATGCTGATCGAGGACGCGCCGGTCCTCGACAAGAAGTTCAAGCACGACATCGACATCGTCGTGGACCGGATCGTCACCAAGCCCGGCCAGGAAACCCGCTACGCTGACAGCCTCGAAACCGCCCTGCGGCTGGCCGAAGGGATCGCCGTGGCCGAGTGGGCCGACCTGGCCGAGGGCGAGACGATGCCCCGGCGCCTGCTGGTCTCCGAGAAGTTCGCCTGCCCGGTCTCCGGATTCACGATCAGCTACGGCGCCTGTCCTGTCTGCGACGGCCTGGGGGCCAAGCTGGCCTTCGACGCCGACATGGTGATCCCCGACAAGGACAAGAGCCTGCACAAGGGCGCCGTCGCCCCCTGGGCCAAGGGCCCCTCGCCGCTCTACACCCAGACCCTGCAGGCCTTGAGCCGACACTACGACTTCTCGATGGACGAGCCGTTCTGGAAGCTGCCGGCGGCTGCGAAAAACGTGGTGCTCTACGGCTCCGGCTCCGAAAAGATCCGCTTTATCTATGACGACAACGCGCGAAAGTACGAGGTCAACAAGACCTTCGAAGGCGTACTGCCGAACCTCGAACGCCGCTGGCGCGAGACCGACAGCGCCTGGGTTCGGGAAGAACTGGGTCGCTACCAGTCCGAAACCCCGTGCCTCGCCTGCGAAGGCTATCGCCTGAAGCCCGAGAGCCTGGCGGTGAAGATCGCCAGCGAGCACATCGGCATGGTCTCCCGGCTGGCGATCCGGAAAGCCCAGGCCTGGTTCGAGGATCTCGAGACGAAGCTCACCGACAAGCAGATGGAGATCGGCCGCCGGATCCTGAAGGAGATCAACGATCGCCTCCGGTTCCTGGTCAACGTGGGGCTGGACTACCTCAATCTCAGCCGCAACTCCGGCACGCTCTCGGGCGGCGAGAGCCAGCGCATCCGCCTGGCCAGCCAGATCGGCTCAGGCCTGACGGGCGTGCTCTATGTGCTGGACGAGCCCTCCATCGGCCTGCACCAGCGCGACAACGCCCGCCTGTTGATCAGCCTCAAGGGCCTGCGCGATCTCGGCAACTCCGTCCTCGTCGTCGAGCACGACGAGGAAGCGATCCTGACGGCCGACTATGTGATCGACATGGGTCCTGCCGCCGGCGTCCACGGCGGCGAGGTGATCGCCCAGGGTACCGCCGCCGACATCATGGCCGAACCGCGCAGTATCACCGGCCAGTATCTGTCGGGCATGCGCGAAATCGCGGTTCCCGAAGACCGGCGGCCGATCACGAAGAAGAAGCTGCGTGTGGTGGGCGCCACCGGCAACAACCTGAAGAACGTCACCGGCGAGATCCCTGTAGGCACCCTCACCTGCATCACTGGCGTCTCCGGCGGCGGCAAATCCACCTTCACCATCGAAACCCTCTACAAGGCCGCCGCCCGGCGTCTGCACAACGCCTCGGACGCGCCCGCCCCGCATGAGCGGATCGAGGGGCTGGAAAACTTCGACAAGGTCATCGACATCGACCAGTCGCCCATCGGCCGCACCCCCCGATCCAATCCGGCCACCTATACGGGCGCCTTCCAGCCGATCCGCGACTGGTTCTGCGGGCTGCCGGAGTCCAAGGCGCGCGGCTACGGCCCTGGCCGGTTCAGCTTCAACGTCAAGGGCGGGAGATGTGAGGCCTGTCAGGGTGACGGGCTCATCAAGATCGAGATGCACTTCCTGCCCGACGTCTACGTCACCTGCGATGTCTGCCACGGCAAACGCTACAACCGCGAAACGCTCGAGGTCCTGTTCAAGGGCAAGTCTATCGCCGACGTGCTGGACATGACGGTCGAGGAGGCCGCCGAGTTCTTCAAGGCTGTGCCGGTGCTGCGCGAGAAGATGCAGACGCTGAAACGCGTGGGCCTGGGCTATGTGAAGGTGGGTCAGTCCTCCACCACCCTCTCCGGCGGCGAGGCGCAGCGCGTCAAACTTTCGAAGGAGCTGTCACGACGCGCCACGGGCAAGACCCTCTACATCCTCGACGAGCCCACCACCGGCCTGCACTTCGAGGACACCCGCAAGCTGCTGGAAGTGCTCCACGAGCTGGCTGATCAGGGCAACACCGTGGTGGTCATCGAGCACAATCTAGACGTCGTGAAGACCGCGGACTGGATCCTGGACTTCGGCCCCGAGGGCGGCGACGGCGGCGGCGAGATCGTGGCGTTCGGCTCACCCGAGGACGTGGCGGCCAATCCGAGAAGCTGGACGGGCAAGTACCTGGCCGAACTGCTGGAACGGCACCGGGAACGGAGCGTCGCGCGGAAGAAGCAGCTGGTCGGAGCCTGAAACGCACTCTTGGTAAGTCGGGAGATTTTGCTAAGGCCCGGTCAGCCACCGAAACGCCCGCGCGGCCACAGCCCGCCCATCACGTTCGATTGGCGGCCCATGCGCCATTACCAGCTGTTCCGCCGGCCAATCCAGTATCCGCCGCACCGCCGCTCGCGCCACGCTGCGGTCCAGGAAGGCCAGGCGAAATTTTCGCGGAACTGACGGCTCGGT
>NZ_JBILRO010000321.1:0-2995 GCF_044372605.1 Phenylobacterium sp. | reverse complement strand
AGATTCAGGGGCCTGAGCAAGCAGGGCGAGGGCGATCAGAAGGAGTGTCATTCAGGTCCTTATGCCGGAAAATCTTGTCAGGATCACGCCCGACCAAAGCCGCCGCCGCCGGGCGTTTCGATCTCGATCACATCGCCGGCCGATACCGTTACCGAGAAGCACGCAGAAAGTTCCGTCACCGCACCGGACGCCGCGATCAATCGCTGGCGGCCCGCAAGGCCCGCTCCACCCCCCGCCAGGCCCTGAGGCGCGTTGTCGCGGCGCGATGCCAACAGAGCGGCCTCCATCGGCGCCAGGAACCGGATACAGCGTCGCGATCCATCGCCGCCGGCATGGGCGCCGCTCCCGCCGGAGCCGCCGCGCACGCTGAAGCTTTCCACCCGGATCGGAAACCGGCGCTCAAGGATCTCGGGATCGGTCAGGCGTGAGTTGGTCATGTGGGTCTGAAGCGCGCTTGCCCCCGGCGCGCTGGCAGTCGCGCCCGCACCGCCGCAGATGGTCTCGTAGTACTGACGCGTCTCGTCGCCAAAGGTGAAATTGTTCATGGTGCCCTGGCTGTTGGCCATCACCCCCAGCGCGGCATAGAGGGCGTCGACCACATGCTGGCTGGTCTCGACATTGCCCGCCACAACGGCAGCCGGCGGGTACGGCGCCAGCATCGAGCCTGGTCGGGTCAAGATCTTGAGGGGTTTCAGGCAGCCGGCATTCAGCGGGATGTCATCATCGATCAGGGTGCGGAACACATAAAGCGCGGCTGCGTCGACGATCGCGGAGGGGGCGTTGAAATTGGTGTCCAGCTGGTCCGCGGAACCGGTGAAGTCGAGGATAGCCTCACGCGCCTGTGCATCGACTGTTGTGCGGACAACGATCTCGCCACCGCCATCCATTGGAACCCGGGCCTCGCCATCCGAGAGCCGGCCAATCGCCCGCCGCACCGCCTCGGCCGCGTTGTCCTGCACGAAGCCCATGTAGCGGGCCACGACATCAGCGCCGTGTGTCTCGATCATGGTCGCCACAGCAGCGGCGCCGGCCTGGCAAGACGCGACTTGAGCCTTGAGGTCGGCGATGTTGCGATCAGGCGCCCTGGATGGCCAGTCTCCGGCCAGCAGCGCCGCGCGGACCGGCGCATCCAGGAACCGGCCGCCTTCCACGATCGGCAGAGCGTCGAGCAGTACGCCCTCCTGGTCGATGCGTGTCGAAAAGGGCGGCATTGAGCCTGGCTGGACGCCGCCTACGTCCGCGTGGTGTCCGCGAGCCGCGACATAGAAGGTGGGTTTCGGATCAGCGTCGGTCATGAACACAGGCATTACGACGGTGATGTCGGGCAGATGGGTGCCGCCGGCATAAGGGTTGTTCAGGGCGAAGGCCTGTCCGTGTTTCAGGTCGGGATGACGGTCGCGTACTGCGCGCACACTCGCGCCCATGCTGCCCAGGTGAACAGGCATGTGCGGCGCATTGGCCACCAGCCCGCCGTCGGCGTCGAACAGGGCGCAGGAGAAATCCAGACGCTCCTTGATGTTGACGGAATGCGCCGTCCGCTCCAGCGCCGCGCCCATGGCCTCGGCGACGCCCATGAAGCGGCGATTGAAAAGTTCCAGGGTGACCGGGTCGGGTGTGCTGAGAGATATGGCCTGCCGGGCAGTCGCCCGCCTCCGAACCAAACGGATCTGCCCTCCGGCCTCCGCCTTCGCGCTCCAGCCAGGCAGGACAGCGATCTGCGTGTCATGACGCCTGATGAGCGCCGGGCCATCAACCGACGTCAGAGTCTCGCCCGATACCGCGGCTGCCGGGAGCCAGGCGGCCTGGGCGAACATCTGGATGGCCTCTTCCCCTTGCCGGCGGACGGCCGGGATTGATTGCGCCAGGCTCGCGGTTCGCACGTCGCTGTCGCGCAAGGGGGAGGGTAGCGCCACGGACTCTACCTCGACGGCCGCAATCACGATCTGACGGTCGGGTTCCACAAACCCGAAAAGGCGCGTGTGCCCGGCCTCGAACGCCGCCCTGATCGTCGATAGGGCAGAGAACTCGACAGGCAGCTCCGCGTCGGCCCCTTCGTAGCGCAGACGCAAGGTGCGGCGGACGTCGCCAACCTGCGCGTCCTGGGCGATCAGGTCGGACCGGGTCAAGGCTTCCAGCTGCGACAGATGGGTCACCGCCCCTGCCAAACCGTCAGCATCCAGCGGCGCTTCGATTCCCGCCTGCCGTAGAGCGGTCATCTGGGCCTGACCAATGCCCCAGGCCGAAAGGACGCTGCCGTATCCCGGACAGAGCACCTCGCTCACGCCCAGAGCCTCGGCCGTCTGGCATGCGACCTGCCCCGCAGCGCCGCCAAACGCCACCAGGGCGTGATCGCGGGGGTCGAAGCCCCGTTCCGTGGAGATGCGACGCACGGCCTGGGCCATCTGTTCGACGGCGACCGAGATGAACCCCTCGGCGGCGGCTTCCACGGTTGTTCCCATGGCGGCAGCGAGTTTGGCCAAGGCGGTGCGACTGGCCTGGAGATCGAGCGGCGCGTCACCGTGGGGTCCGAAAACTGCTGGAAAGGCCATCGGGTCCAGTCGTCCCAGCACAAGATTGGCGTCGGTGACCGTGGCCGGCCCGCCTCGGCCGTAGCAGGCGGGACCGGGGTCGGCGCCAGCGCTGGCAGGCCCGGCCCTGGCGCGCATCCCGTCGAAGGTAAGGATCGAGCCACCCCCGGCCGCCACCGTCTCCACGTCCAGCATCGGTGCGCGCACCTTCACCCCGGCCACCTTCACCGTGTCGCGACGCTCCAGTCGGCCGGCATAGCGGCAGACGTCGGTGGATGTGCCGCCCATGTCGAAGCCCAGTACAGCGGCGGAACCGGCGGCTTCCGCTATCCTCGCGACCCCGACCACGCCGCCGGCTGGTCCGGAAACGACCGCGTCACGGCCTCTGAACGCTTCTGCCCGAACCAGACCGCCGGCTGAGGTCATAAAGTACAGCGGCGCGCCCGCGACGGCGCCGGCGACCTGTC
>NZ_JBILRO010000092.1:0-11562 GCF_044372605.1 Phenylobacterium sp. | reverse complement strand
GACGTCGATCGCCTAAAACCGTTCCACGAATACGGGCTCGACTCGCTCGTGGCGGTGGAATTGTCGGGACGGCTAGAGCAACTCCTTGGGCGTCCCGTGTCGCCTTCGGCGGCCTGGGAACACCCCACGATCAATGGGCTCTCCGAATATCTGCGATCCGGACAAGAGCCGGAGTTCATAGACATGGACCTCCAAGCCTAATGCCGAGCGTCCCATGGGCGAAATGTTAAGGGCGCTGCGTCCGTCGGCCCACCGGCTCGGGCCCCATGCGCCAGCCGATCCGCACTGGGCCACTCTGTCGGATATGCTGTCCGCCCGGGCCCGGACCATGCCCAACGCCCTCGCCTTTGCATTTCTGGACGGCGGACGCGAGAGCGACCGGCTGACCTTTGCAGAGCTCGACCTCGAGGCCCGGCTGATCGCCGCCGACCTGGCGGGGCGCGTGAACCCCGGGTCCGTCGCAGTCCTGCTCTACGGGCCAGGCCTGGAGTTCATTGCGACCTTCTTCGGCTGCCTCTACGCCGAGATATGTCCGACCCCCGTCATGCTCTCCATGACGGGGGGCGGACTAAACAAGATCGCCGCGACGATCCGCAGCAGCGAGGCGAATGTCGTGCTTGCGAATTCCCGTCATCTGCGTCGATTCCAGCGGACCTTGAGCGGGCTTGTCGACTCGACCGGCCTCGATTGGATCGCCACCGACGAGATTGCTATCGATGACGCCCTCGCGTCAGGCGTGGTCGCGCGCGGTTCCCCGGATGGCCTGGCCTTTTTGCAGTACAGCTCCGGATCGACGGGGGCCCCGAAAGGGATCGCTATCAGTCATCGGAACATCCTCCACAATCTCTCGCTGCTCCGCGCCGCCTTCAATGCTGACGCTGACGATCTCTGCGTCAGTTGGTTGCCGCATTACCATGACATGGGCCTGGTCGCTGGAATCCTGCACTCGGTATACGCTGGAATCCCATCGGTCATGATGTCGCCAGGCGCGTTCCTTCGTCGGCCAATGGAATGGCTGGCCGCGATCTCGCACTATAGGGCGACCCTCAGCGGCGGGCCCAATTTCGCTTATGAGCACTGTTTGGCCAATGTTGCGGCCCCCCTGCCGGAGGATTTGGATCTGCGGTCTTGGTCCGCGGCGATCTCCGGCGCCGAACCGGTGCGCGCCTCGACCTTGGAGCGATTTTCGCATGCCTTCGCACCTGCCGGATTCCGTCGGCAGGCCTTTTATCCGACCTACGGCCTGGCGGACGCCACGTTAATGGTGTCGGGCGCGCGCCGATCGTCGGGACCCACGGTCTTCAAGCTTCTCGCCGATGACCTCGCGCGGGGCCGGGCAGTGTTAGCCAGTTCCGACGCGACAAACGTGCACCTTGTGGTGTCCTGCGGACCGCCAGTCACCGAAGTCGTCATCGTTGATCCCGAGACCCTCGAGCCGAAACGACCCGGAGAGGTCGGCGAAATCCTCGTGGCGGGTCCGAGCGTCTGCCTAGGGTATTGGCAAGGCGCATCCATACCGCCTGTGCTTCCTTCGATCAAACTAACCGGCCATCCGGGGGCTGTGTTCGTAAAGACAGGAGACCTCGGCTTCGTAATGGCCGGAGAACTCTGTGTCACCGGCCGAGTAAAGGAACTCATCATCATCGCTGGCCGGAACATCTACCCGCAGGACCTCGAGGGGACGATCGCCGCCAATCCCTCCTCAAACCTTGGTAGGAGTGTGTGTGCCTTTTCTATCGAAGACGAGAACGAGGAGCGGCTCGTGGTCGTGCAGGAATTGGGAGTCACAAGCTCCGGTGGGCCCAATTTCGACGAGCATGCGGTGTGCGTGCGCGACGTCGTGTGGAATAGTCACGAACTGGCGCTTTGGCGGTTGGTGCTCGTGAGAGCTGGATCGCTCCCGAAAACGACGAGCGGCAAACTTCAGCGCCGACAATGCCGCGCCGACTTCATGCGCAACGATTTGAATCCTTTGTTCACTTGGCCGACGGGCTCGCGGCCTTTCTCAGCGTCAAAGGACATCATCCCGGGCGGATGACCGATGGGCCGCAGGATTCTCAAGGTCGAATCCTTGGGGCTCGGCGACTTCGTCGCGACGCAGAGCCGCACGGACTTCGACTTGACGCGCCCTGGCAGGCCCGCGGGCAAAGACGAAAGCCAGTATCCAGGCACCGATCATCAACAGTCCGGCCGCGGCCATCGCAGCGCCTAACTTACTTGGCGATGAGCCACTCAGAATTGACCACGCGAAGATCTGCGTAAACGCAATCGGGCCCGCGAAACTGCCGAGAGCCATGAGCGCGCCCAGCGCGCCGTGAAGGCGTCCCTGCTCACCGGGGTCGACCTTTTGCGTGACGAGCGCCGTTAGGGCTGGCCCGGATACGCTCCCCAAGCAAACAGCACCGACGGCTACACAAAACCACGTACCGCTGGGCGCGAGCGCTAGACCGAAGAACCCAGCGATCGAGCACGCTATTCCCAAGAGTACTACCAAGCGATCGCCTAGCGCCTTCACGATGAGCGGGGCAATCGCCGCCATTACGGCGATGCTTCCCACAGAATAGACCATCAGCAGCACTCCGACGGCCCCAGAGTTCCAACCGTAGCGGTGCGCCGTATAGAGCACCAGCAGCGCGTTGGCGGCCTGGGCAACGACCTGCAACAGCGTCATGACACTGGCTAGGCCCACGAGCCCTTTGTATTTCGTGAGGATACCAAGAGACTTGACAGGCAAAGCCGCGCTCCAGTCTACAACGGTGCGCCGATGCCGGCGCAGGGATTCTGGCAAGACGAAGAGTCCGTACAGGCAGCTTAGGCCCGTAAGCGCGGCTGCCGCCCAAAATGGCGTGCGCGGGCTCAATTCCCCAAGAAATCCGCCGACGACTGGGCCTAGCACTAGGCCGACGCCAGAAATCGCCGCCAGCAGCCCAAAGCGCGCCGCGCGCTTGTCCTCCCCCGATACGTCCGCGACGTAGGCTGCTGCGGTGGCGTAGTTGGCGGAGGTCACCCCCGAAATCGCCCGTCCCAAGAACAACCAAGCCAGGCTCGGCGCGAGCGCCATCAGCACCAGATCAAGGGACAGGCCGAATGTCGAAACTAGGATCACCGGTCGCCGGCCGAAGCGGTCGGAAGCGGCCCCGAGGACAGGCGCGGCGAGAAAATTCATTAGGGCCCATACGCCAGCGATCAGGCCAAACGCTCTCGAGGCGCCGGCCGCGTCTCCCCCAGAGAGTACTAGTACGAGGCGCGGCAAAACCGGGAAGATCAGGCCGAAAGATAAGGCGTCGAGCAAGACAATCACGAGGATGAAGCCAAAGGCTCGTCCGTTCGCCTTCCTCGCGCGTTCTCTCATGTTTGGAGTCCCCCATCCATGTCTCATGAAGTCACCGGTCTTCGCACGTGGATCGCTGTTTGGTTTCAATCCGCGTCGAACGACCTTCTTAGACGCCTAGGTGGATTGCACCCACCCTGCCGACCCGGACAACGTGGCAGTCCCTTCTATAGGGCTCCAACTGTGGAGGTGCCCGCACCGTCGCAGCGCAAGACTTGAGTGGAGAAGGTGAATCGAATTTCCAATTTGAATCGAGGTCCGTCCCTGGAGGTGGTGAAGCTCCGGGTGATAGCGCCGCCGGTGGGGTCGAAGGCGCCAAAATCGAGCACCACTCGGCGCTGGACGGCGGTTTGGAAATTCTGGGAACCATCGCGATCCCCGCCGTGACACTGGCCTTCACGGTCATCTCCAACTGTCATGACCTTAACGTAACGTTCGCGACAGATCATCCCGGGGTCGAACTTTCAGACGCATTTCAGCTGAAATACCCGCAATCGATGAGGATCGTCGTGGGCGGCTCGTTCTGGGATCTGGCCTGTTCAGCGGAAGGCTTTGAGGTGTCACTGTCGTTCGGCGGCGTGAAGGAGCGCCTACTAGTTCCTTATGCCTCGATCAGGGTCTTCGCTGACAAGCCTGGCCCGTTCCACAATGACGCCCAGGACGCGGACGGAAACGCGCCCTAGCGACGTCTAGACCGCCAACGTGGATCCGCACGGCGCTGTTCTTCAAAATGTCCTTATCGCAATCATCTCTAACGAAACCCGGCGCTAAGGGTGCGACTCGCATTGATTACGAACCTCTACTTTTTCAATAGCTTATTTAGCATTTGTCCACGCCATTTAGAAATGACACTTGGGCCGGCCAGATAGAAATGTCACCAGCCTCTCAGTCGGAGGGCGGGCTGGCGCGCAGCTTTCACATTGCGCAGCGCCAGACCGCCTTCCGTGCCCACGGTCTCAACGCGCGCTCGATGCGGACGCTGGTCTGATCGATCGTCGGGGTTTCACGTCGGCGTCGCGACGGACCTGGTCTTCGCGGATTTGGGCGAGCAGCGGCCCGAAGAACTTGTTTCCGACGATGGCAGCCTGGTCGACGCGTCGCTCCTTGTCGAAGAGCCGGTAGGGTAAGTCGGCGCCAGAATGGTGGACCACAATCCGGCCGTCTGGATATTCGACCACCTCAGCGGTCTTACCCGCCGCGGCCAGCGCTGCTGGGATCTGCTTCAGCACAAAGACCTGCCGGTCGTAATGCAGGGTCAGGGCCTGAGTGACGGTCCGAGTTTCCCGCCACGTGAAGGCTTCATCCAGGTTATCTCGGACGGTGAGGGGCCGATGGAGATCCTTGGTGTTCGCCGGCGCCTTGCCGAAGCGGGCGTTGTGGTCGGTCATGAAGCCCGGCAGGAATGCATTGGCGCCATCGACGTCACTGATATTGGCTAGCCGCAGCTCCTTCACCAGCCGATCCTGAAGCGTCTTGTGAGCGCGCTCGACGCGGCCCTTGGCCTGGCTGGAGTTAGCGCAGATCAGGTCAATGTTGAGCCCATGCAAGGCGCGCCCGAACTGGGTGAGGCCGTCACCTTTTCGGGCGTCGCGCTTGTTAACCCGGAAGACGACGTGCTTGTCGGTATAGAACGCCACCGGCTTGCCCCAGGCCTCCAGATAGCCCCGCAGCACCTCGAAGTAGGCAAAGGTGGATTCGGTGCGCACGAATCGCAGCTGCATCAGCCGCGAGGTGGCGTCGTCGATAAACACCAGCAGCGTGCATCGCCGCCCGCGATCTTCGAACCACCAGTGATCGCACCCGTCCACTTGGATCAGCTCGCCCACGCAGTCGCGGCGGTAGCGCGGCTGATAGGCGCGTTTCCGGCGCCGCCGGCGATCAAGCCACAGGCCGTCCTCCAGCATCCATTTGCGTAGCGTCTCCTTGGAAACGCGCAGACCGTGTCGCTCAGCCAGCTTCTCCGCCGCCAGGGTGGGGCCGAAATCCGCGTAGTTTTGGCGCACGATCTCCAGGGCTTCAGCGCGGGTCTCGCCGGACATCTTTCGGTTGCTCGGCCGGCCCCGCTTTTTGGAAATCAGACCCTGGGCACCTTGCGACCGGTAGGCGCTCAGCACCCGAAACACTTGGCGTCGACCCAGCCCGAGCAACTGCTCGGCTGCCTCGATCGTCAACCGATCCTCATCCAGATCGCGCAGAATCTCCGCGCGCGCCAGCTCGCCTTCGCTCATGATCAACACCGCCACTGGCGTCTTTCCCTAGCCATCCGAAGGCCTAGGAGGGTGACATCTCTAACTTGCTCGCCGGTGACATTTGCACGTTGCTGCTACAGCATTATTTCGCATAAGATACATTAGGCGTAGACACACTGTAGATCACCGATAGAGATGTCACCAGCGTTCCAGTTAGAGATGGCAACCCTGTTCTAGAGCCCTTCACAGCGCCTCTGCGCAGCCGCGGGAGGTCCGCGTTGCGCCAACAGGCGACATTGGGGTCCGGCCGCATGGCGGACTTTCGACTACCGTCACCAAACACGCCTCCTTCAACCTTTGCAGACGGCGGCGCTCGCAGCGAAACTCATCATGCGGAGAAAGCGCCGCCTTCGACACGTCACAGTTGACCTATGGATGGTCGCGCAACGCTGTGTTTTACTACCGCTGTGGTTAGGAGGACGGCGGAATGGACGAGGAGTGGCTTAGACGCCCTCAGAACGGCGTCGCCGTCATCTTCGTCCACGGGGTGCTTTCCTCTGGCAAGGCATCCTGGGGTGCCGACCATGGAAGCTACTGGCCGAAACTGCTCCTGGACGACGACGCGACTAAGGCGTTCGGGATTTATGTCTTCTCCTATCGCACCAACCTCTTCAGCGGTGGCTATCGCCTAGGAGATGCCGTCGACGCACTGAAAGAGCAGATGCGATTGGACGGCTTGTTCGACTGCCACACGCTTGTGTTCGTGGCCCATAGCATGGGCGGCATCGTGGTTCGGAAACTGGTTGTGGAGCGCGCGTCGGACTTCCGCGACAGCGGCATCACTATCGGCCTGTTTTTGATTGCGTCGCCCTCCCTCGGGTCGCAGTACGCAAACTTTCTGCAGCCCCTCGCCCGCGCCATCGGCCATAGTCAGGCCGACGCGCTGCGCTTCTCGCAGGACAATGGGTGGCTGCTCGACCTCGACAAGGAGTTCAGCAACCTGAAGGCCTCAGGCGACCTCCCGATGGTCGGGAAGGAACTCGTGGAGGACAGGTTCATCGCCATGAAGTCCCTGTTGCGTCGGCAGGTGGTGGAGCCCTTCTCGGGTGCAAGATACTTCGGCGAGCCGTTCAAGGTGCCGAACAGCGATCATTTTACCATCGCGGCACCCGAGTCGGCGCGCGCGATCCAGCATCGGCTTCTCAGCCGATTCCTAAAAAACCTACCTCGGGTGACACACGCTGCAGGAGCTTCGTCGGTCCAGCCCGGCGCGCCCTCGTCGGCATGCCATCTGGTCTCCCGCGTGAATGACTTGCCGCCGACAGTGTCCCCTTCGGAGACCCAGCCGGGAGCTTATCTCAGCAAGTTCGGCTATGAGCACGACATCTACATCAGCTGCGCCCCGGGCGGCGTCGGACACCTAGCACAACCCCTCCGCAACTGGTCGCTTCAGTTCCGCGAGCAACTCGCTGGCACACTCGACTATCTCGGTGTGAAGCCTCTCAACATCGTCCTCGACGACAGCCCTCATGGCACCGATCCGGCTCAACCGGAGACGGTCAGCGATCACTTGTCGAAAGTGTTGGCCAGATCCGCGATGTTGCAGGTCCATGTCTCCAATCAGTTCTTGGCGTCGGAACGGTGTCACCTGGAGCTTTCGTTATGGGACAAGGCGGCGGCTGAGCGCCTGGGCTCCCCCGACTCCCGCATCTCGGTCATCCGCCTGCTCGAGATGGCGGGTCGCAAATGGCCCGAACCACTGGAACCTGGTGGCGTCCAGCTGTTGGGCGCCTCCTTCCACGACAAGGGTGCTGAGGCACCATGGGGGTTCGGAGAGGACTGGAAGGGCGCGGCGCCCAATCCGCTCTTCGCACGCGCGCTCTTCAGCCACGCGGGATTCATCCGCAACCGCTTGAACACGCTGCGCGACGAGCTAGAAATGCTTCAAGCTCAGAAGGTCGCCACCGCGATTCAGGCAAACGGGAAGCTCAGGCAGGTCTACCTTCACGGACGCCCGGAGCACTCAGATGCCTGGGCGCGAGCGGCCGAGGACTTGGACAAGGCCGGCATTCTCTTCCAGCCGCTGGCTGGCCCCGAGGACGACCCAGATGATCCGAAGGCGGCGCACCGTTTTGTCAGGAAAGCGAGCCGCTGTGAGGCGATGCTGCTCGTTGGCGCCGATGACGACACTCTCGATATTGACATTGACCTCATTGGCTCCGATCGCCGCGAACTGATCTTCTCCGGGTTTGGTCGCTACCTGCCGTGCGCGGTTGTCGACATGGCGGGGCTCGGAAATCCCCTGTTCATTCGCGCCGCTCAGCGACGCGATATCGGCTGGATCGACGGCTCCCAACCCAAATGGCCCAGTCAATTCCAGGCGTGGCTTTCACAAACTGCAGGGCGCACGGCCGACCAATACGGCGTGGAGCATCCGCCTCATGATTCCTGAGCCAAGCCTAGCTGATTTTCGCGCCGTCCCGCAGGAGGCGATTGCCCGCGGCGCCACGACGGCCGAGTTGCCGACATCGCCGTATCCTGGACTTCGACCCTTTCGGCTCGAGGAATGGCCGATCTTCTTTGGCCGCGAGACCATGATCGAGGAGATCGTCGCCCGTCTCCATGGGCGCGCGGTCGTCTTCGTGCATGGGGCGTCTGGGTGCGGGAAGTCATCCTTGATCTACGCCGGTGTGCTTCCCAGTCTCGCGCGCCGCGCGCGACGGCAGAAGCTCAAGTTTGCGATAGTCGAGATGCGACCCGGCCGGGCGCCGCTCAGCACTCTTGCGGCGGCCGTGGCAAGCGCGGGGGTGGGTCTGGACGTGGCAGCCGCCCAACAGATCCTCGCTCTGGGCCGCGACGCCGGCGCCGCGCTGGCACTGAAGCTGCAAGAGGCTGGCGTCGACCGCCTCTACGTCTTCGTTGACCAGTTCGAGGAGATCTTCCGCTTCGCCCGGCATGTGGATCCGACTGAAGCTGCGCTGTTTATAGAGGTTCTTGTCGGCCTCAGCGGTATCAGCGGCCGCCCGCAATTCTGGGAGGAGATGGAAGACGGGGACGAGACCCCGACTGCGGCGCCCTTGGGACCCGTCCGCTTGTTGGTCACCATGCGCTCGGAATTCCTCGGCGACTGCGTGCGCTTCTCGGGACTCACCGAGATCGTCAACCTCGCCCAGTACCTGCTGCCAGGCATGGCGCGGCGCGATCTCCTGCGCGCAGTGAGAAAGCCAATCGAACTGTTCCATGGCTCGGTCGCTACGGACCTCGCCGAGAAACTGGTCGCGGATGCGCTCCTGGAAGACGACCCTCTACCTCTTATTCAACATTCGCTCGCCCGCCTCTGGTCTGGCCCTGGGGTCATGACCCTTGCGGCGTACCAAACCACGGTGGAGGCGAGCCCGGAGCAGTTGGACTTGCCGGGCGGGCAGCTGAGTCGCCTGCTTGCAGCGCACGCAGACCAAGTGCTCGCCGCGTGCACACCGGCGCAACGGGATGTCGCTGAATATCTCTTTCGCTGCCTCACGGAGGTCGATGCGGAAGGTCGCGCGACCCGCCGGCCACGCCAGCTGAATCAGCTTGAGGAAATCGTAGGTCAAAGCCGCGTCCAAGACCTCCGGGACGTACTCGAACATTTCCGCGCCGAGGGCGTGTCGTTTCTCCGACCATACGCCCAGGAACGGGCAACTCCGTTGCCGACCGACCAAGTCGTGGACATCAGCCACGAAGCCTTGATCCGCGCTTGGCCGCAGATCGCCGACGTGACGATAGACGCCACGGGCGTACCGCGAGGATGGCTCCGGCGCGAGGTGGAGGATGGGCTGATCTGGCGGTTCCTGGCCGTGCAAGCCAAACAGTTCGTCAACGACAGAAACGCCCTGCTGGATACCGCGACAACAGGAAGGATGGTGCCTTGGTTCGATCGACTGGGGGCCAACGCCGCTTGGGCGCAACGCCACATCGTTAGCCGCGCGCCTGGCCCGGCCGAGGCGCAGTTGGAATGGAAGAACGTTCGCGACCTCGTCGCTGCCAGCGTCAAGGCCCGCAAACGCGTACTACGCCAACGCCGGCTGAATTTAGCTGCCATTTGGTCGGCCGGCATCCTGGCCATACTCGCCATGGCCGCTT
Organism: Phenylobacterium sp.; assembly: GCF_044372605.1. GTDB lineage: Bacteria > Pseudomonadota > Alphaproteobacteria > Caulobacterales > Caulobacteraceae > Phenylobacterium. The sequence continues at coordinate 1,920 of NZ_JBILRO010000092.1, read as the reverse complement.
CGTATTTGTCGACATTGACCAAGCTGGAGACCGTAGAGACCAGCCTCAATGACGTGAAGCAGGCGCAGGTGAGTGATGTCGACAGGGAACAGCAGCGCACCCAGATTTTGGCGGGCTCTACGCCGACTCCGGCCATCAAAGTGCCGGTCGCCCAGGGAGACTTTCCCGCGCCCGCGGGTGCGATTGTGGGCTATCTCTGGCTCGGCTCTGACGGGGACGCGACGATTTCGACGGAGGGCGGCCGCGCGACACCAAGTCAGGCCAAGGCGGGGGAGGCGTACATCCTAACAACGCCCGTCTACCTGCGGGGAGATTTCCCCTCACGGACCTACGCACTATCGCCGGAGGTTCTCGCGCCGATTCCAGCGGGAACGCGTCTCACGTTGATGCGAGATCCAGTCGCTTACCGCCGCCCGACCCGCGTTCAGTATTGGGCGAAGGTCGCCGCCGACTCAATCAAGCCGACCGTGTTTTTGCAGTACTTCTCCGAGGCAGATGTAAATCCGCACTCAGACGCTGACACCCGGAAGGCGGCCAACCAGTTGGTTACCGCGCTGGCCGGGCAAGGGTACACAGCGCCAGGCGCCGAGCGTGTCGCAGCCGCCCGCGGGTTGAACGAAGTGCGCTTCTTCTACTCATCCGATGCCCGCCACGCCGCACTGCTTTCTGCTCAGGTCCAACGCAACCGACCCTCCAGTGACCCGCCCCGGGTGGTGGATTTCACGAAGTATCCGGGCGAAAAGCCACCACGCGGCCTGCTTGAGATGTGGGTGGATTTTAGCCCGATCTCGCCGCCTGGTGTGCAACAGCAGCGGCCGGCAAAATATTAGTCCGAACCGGAACTAAACCTATCGGACGTCGCCTCTGCGCCACAAGCGGACGTAGGGCTCCTGCCGGAAAGTAGACGTACCTTGGCCGCCCCCGAGGTGCTGCCAGCCACAAACCGAACGTGCGATGAGCCCGCCGCCTTACTAGAGCGCGTTGGGCTTAGACGTACGCATTGCCGGCATGTCTGATGTAGTTGGCGCATTCGGCGGGTGAGAAGCAGTCGAGGAGCTTGCCGATGCGTCGCCAAGTGTCCTCAACGGTTCGCTCGTTGGCCTTTCGCAGAAGCGTTTTGAGCTTGGCGAAGACCTGCTCGATAGGGTTGAGGTCGGGGCTGTAAGGCGGCAGGAAGATCAGGTGCGCGCCGGCGTCGCGGATCGCCTTGCGGACGGCCTTGCCCTTGTGACTGCCGAGATTGTCCATGATCACGACGTCACCGGGTGACAAGGTTGGCACGAGGCACTGTTCGACCCAGGCGCGGAAGTACTCGCCATTGATCGGTCCATCCAGCACGTGAGGCGCGTCGATCCGGTCGTGACGCAGGGCCGCCAGGAAGGTGAGCGTCGTCCAGCGCCCATGCGGGACCTTGGCGATCAGTCGCTGGCCCTTGGGCGCCCACCCTTGGGTGCGGGTCATGTTGGTCTTGGCCCAGAGCCTGCCCCCGCGAAGGCGGGGGTCTCGTCGATGAAGACCAGGCGGCGCGGATCAAGCCGATGCTGATGGCGCTGCCAACGGTCCCGCTTGCGCGCCACGTCCGGCCGGTCCTGCTCGGCGGCGTGCAGCGTTTTTTTTGACGCTCAGGCCCTCGCGCTTGAAGAAGGCCCACACCGCATAGGGACCTGCCTTGACCCCTCGCGCCGCCAGTTCCGCAGACAGGCCCCGAACCGTCAGGTCCCACCCGGCTTCGGCCATCCGCGACAGGATCCAGTCCCGCTCCGGCTCCAGAAGAGGGCGCACGTGGCCGCCGATCTTCGCCGGCCGGACCGACCCGGTCGCCCGATGCCGCTGCAACCACTTCACCGCCGTCGATTCACTCACCCCAAACCGGCGCGCCGCAGACCGCCGGCTCTCGCCAGCTTCCACCGCCGCCACCAC
>NZ_JBILRO010000319.1:0-3028 GCF_044372605.1 Phenylobacterium sp. | reverse complement strand
AGCGCGCCCGCTATGTGGGTCGCCCGGCCTCCGCCTCGACCGCCGCCGGATTGATGAGCCGCCACCTGAAAGAACTGGATGCCTTCCTGACGGAAGCGTTCGCCTGAACCACAACGACCCCGCCTGCGTTTGACTGCGATCCAAGGAGCTGATCCCCCCAATGGCCGACATCATGACCCCCGCCCTGGGCGAGTCTGTCACCGAAGCAACGGTGGCGCGCTGGGCGAAGAAGGCCGGCGATGCGGTCCGCAAGGACGAGATCCTGGTGGAACTGGAAACCGACAAGGTCAGCCTTGAGGTAGCCTCGCCTTCTGACGGCGTGCTCACAGCCATTACGGCCGAGGAGGGCGCGACCGTGGAGCCTGGCGCTCTGCTGGGTCGGATCACGGAGGGTGCCGTCGCCGCGGCGCCCAAGGCGGCAGCTGCGCCCAAGGTCGAGGCCCCCAAGGTCGCCGCACCCGCTCCGGTCGCGAAGGCGGTGGCTGAGCCGGTGCTGGCGCCGTCAGCCCAGCGGATCGCCGCGGAAAACAATCTCTCGCCGGCCGCTATTCCCGGAACCGGCAAGGACGGCCGTGTGACCAAGGGCGACGCGCTGGCAGCCCTTGAGGCCCGCGCCGCCGCGCCGGTCGCCGCCCCCGCCGCCAGCGCCCCTCGTCCGGTCCACGAGCGCGAGGAGCGGGTGAAGATGACCCGCCTGCGCCAGACCATCGCGCGCAGGCTGAAGGAAGCCCAGAACGCCGCGGCCATGCTGACCACCTTCAACGAGGTGGACATGAGCGCCGTGATGGCCGTGCGCAATCAATACAAGGACGTCTTCGAGAAGCGCCACGGCGTGAAGCTGGGCTTCATGAGCTTCTTCGTGAAGGCGGTCGTCCATGCCCTGAAACAGGTGCCCGAGGTCAACGCCGAGATCGACGGAACCGACATCATCTTCAAGAACCACTACGACATCTCGGTCGCCGTCGGCACCGAGAAGGGGCTGGTCACGCCGGTCGTCCGCGACGCGGACATGATGAGCCTGGCCGGCGTGGAAAAGGAAATCGGCGCCCTGGGTCGCAAGGCCCGTGACGGCCAGCTGGCCCTGGAAGACCTGCAGGGCGGCACCTTCACCATCTCCAACGGCGGGGTTTACGGCTCGCTGATGTCGACGCCGATTCTCAACGCCCCCCAGTCCGGCATCCTCGGCATGCACAAGATCCAGGACCGGGCCATGGTGGTCGGCGGCCAGGTCGTGATCCGGCCGATGATGTATCTGGCGCTGAGCTATGACCACCGCGTCGTGGACGGTCAGGGCGCGGTGACCTTCCTGGTGCACGTGAAAGAGGCCATCGAGGATCCGCAGCGGCTGTTGCTGGACGTATAGGACAGGTTGAAATTGGTCGTCTCTCGACGTATCTATGAGGTGTAGATACGGAGCTCGTCATGGGCGCGCACAAGACGGCGAAACTCTTTACGCACGGCGGCAGCCAGGCCGTGCGGTTGCCGAAAGAGTTCCGTTTCGATGGTGGGGAGGTTCGTATTCGCAAGGTCGGCGACATGGTCATTCTGGAACCTGAGGTGCGAGACTTCACCCAGCTTTGGGCCGAGCTTGACGCCTTGCAGGAGGCCGCAGGTGAACCTTTTCCAGATCCGCCTGAAGATCCCCCATCTCCGGATCCGAAGTTTCGCTTTTGATCCTCAGCCTTGATTCGAATGTGCTCGTCGACGTCATGCGAGGCGCCAAGCGATACGTTCGTGAACGTATGGATCACGCCCTTGCCTCTGGTTCGGAGTTGGTAGTCTCCACAATTGTCGCTCAGGAGCTCGTGCTTGGCGCCCAGCTGAGTGCGCGCCCAGGTCTTCAGTTTGAGACCCTTAGCCGGCTTCTGGCCGATCTTCGCGTTGAGCCCTGGACCTGGGAAGATGCGGTGGCGACCGGACGCTTGCGCGCCGAGCGGGATCGCATTGGCCGGCGGCTCCCCAGCTACGATACGCTGATCGCCGGACAAGCCCTGGCGCGCGGCTGGACCGTTGTGACCGGAAACGTACGAGATTTTCAGGAAATTGAAGGCCTCCACTTGATCGATTGGTCCGATCCCGCCGGGCCGATTGACCTCACCGGCGGCCTGGCTAGTTTGCCCGACCCCACCAAGGACTGACCCATGGCCGAAGCTACCCCCTACGACGTCATCATCATCGGCGGCGGCCCTGGCGGCTACAATGCCGCTATCCGCGCGGGGCAGCTGGGCTTGAAGGTGGCCTGCGTTGAGAAACGCGCCACGCTGGGCGGCACCTGCCTGAACGTCGGCTGCATGCCCTCGAAGGCCCTGCTGCACGCGTCGGAACTGTACGCCGCCGCCAACACCGAGTTCTCCAGGCTCGGCATCGAGGTGACGCCGCGTCTCAACCTGCCGCAGATGATGGCGCAGAAGGCCGAGTCGGTCAGCGCGCTCACCAAGGGCATCGAGTTCCTGTTCAAGAAGAACAAGGCCGACTGGATCAGGGGCGCGGGCAAGATCGCGGGCGCCGGCAAGGTGGAGGTCACCGCCGAGGACGGAACCCTGACGGTGCTGGAGGGCAGGAACATCGTGATCGCCACCGGCTCCGAGCCCGCCGGCCTGCCGGGCGTGGTCGTTGATCAGGACCGGATCGTGGATTCCACCGGCGCGCTGACGCTGTCGGAAGTACCCGGCCATCTGGTGGTGATCGGCGCCGGGATCATCGGGCTGGAACTGGGCTCGGTCTGGCGCCGGCTGGGCGCCAAGGTGACGGTGGTGGAGTTCCTTGACCGGATCACGCCCGGCATGGACGCCGAGGTGGCCAAGACCTTCCAGCGCGTGCTGACCAAACAGGGCATCGCTTTCAAGCTGGGCTCCAAGGTCACCGGCGCCAAGACCACCAAGAAGGGCGTCAGCCTGACCTGCGAGCCTGTGGCCGGGGGCGCCGCCGAGACGATAGACGCCGACTATGTGCTGCTGGCCATCGGGCGCAAACCCTACACCGAGGGCCTGGGGCTGGACAGCGTGGGGATCGAGACCGACAAGCGCGG
>NZ_JBILRO010000091.1:0-11630 GCF_044372605.1 Phenylobacterium sp. | reverse complement strand
GTCGATGCAGTTGCCGACGGTGTTGCTGATCCTGCTGGGGGGCTTTGTCGCTGATCGCACCGACACGCGGCGCACGGTGTTGATCGGTTGCGGCCTCTGCGCTCTGAGTTTCCTTGGCCTGGGCGTCTTTGTCGCCGGCGGCCGCCTGACCTACGCCACCCTGATTATATACGCCCTGGTGATCGGAACGATCGGTGCGTTTGCGACGCCGGCGCGCGACGCCCTGCTTAGCCGCGTGGCGCCAGGGGGCGTGCATCAGGCTGTAGGCTTTGCCTCGCTGGCGCAGTTTGGCGGTCAGATCCTGGGCATGGCGGTAGCGACGGCCGCGCCGATCCTGGGTCTAACGGCCCTTTTGTTCGGACAGGCCGCCCTGATGGCCGCCGCCGCCGGCGCCGCCATCCGAATCAAACCCCGTCCCGCGGGTCCGCCGCGAATCCGGGAGGGCAGTGTGCTGGGATTCATGGCCAGCGAAATCGGCGGGGGCTTCCGCGCGGCCATGGCCTCGCCCGTCATCGCCCCCGTAGTCATCTGCGCCACCGGCATGGGCATGTGCTTCATGGGCGCTTTCGCGGTGCTGCTGCCGCTGATCGTCCAGAGCTATTTTCCCACCGACCTGGTCGGGCCGGCGCGGGCCCAGATCGCCACGGCGCTGGGTGTGTTCAGCTTGACGTTCTGGGTAGGCTCCATGCTGTCGGCGACCGCCATGATCCGCTTCGGACACATCCGCCGCAAGGGCCGGGTCTATCTGGCGTCCCTGTTTACCGGGGCCACGGTTCTGATCCTCTGCAGCATCCCGATGCCGTTCTGGCTCCTGTGTTGTCTGAACTTTGTCTGGGGCCTGGGCGGCGGCGTGGCCATGACCCTGGGGCGCAGTCTGGTTCAGCAATATGCGCCGGCGGATAAGGTGGCCCGCGTGCTCTCGATCTTCACGCTCGGAACCATGGGCGGCGCCCCCGCCGGAGCCGTGCTGTACGGCGTGCTGGCCCACGCCATCGGCCCTCATGCGGCGATCCTGATTCCCGGGGTGGGCATGCTCGTCATCGTGTCAGCGGTGACGGCGTATTCACAGCTAGGGCGACTGGATGAGGCGCGACCAGCGATCGGCTAGAGCACGACAGCTTGAAGTGGATACCGGTTCAAGCGCCCGTCGTGCTCTAAACATTTGCTAACGAGCCTGTTTATCCGGTTCAGATGATTCCATCTGAACCGGACAGGCTCTATGCGACCTACCCTCCGACCATCCCCATCTTCCTGAGCACCTGATAGGCCCGGATCACCCTTTGCAGGCGGTGTTCGCCGGACCGGTCGCCCTTGTTTGCGTCAGGGTGCAGGCGGCGGACCAGTTCGGTGTAGCGGGCGCGGATCTTCGGGCCGTCGGCGTTTTCGTCCAGGTCCAGGTCGGCCAGGGCGTTGCGTTCGATCTTGCCCAGCTTGCGGGCCTCGGGCGCGGGCGCGCTCTGGCCGGCGCCGTGGAACACTCCGAACGGATCGCGGTATCCTTGGCCCTTGCCGAACTTGGCGGCGAAGGCGGCGGCCTCGCGGGAGGTGCGGCTGGCCTTCATGTCCCAGGTTGGCCGACCCCCGGTCATCAGTTCTTCGGTCTGGCGACGGCGGATCTCCGCATCCGAGAGACCGGAGAAGAAATTCCAGTTGCGATTGTACTCGGCCGCATGGGGCTGGCAGAACCAGTAGTGCTCGTTCAACATGTCGCGGGCTTTCGGTGCGCGCGCGGTGGCGGCCTTGCCGCACTCTGGATGATCGCAGGGCCGCTCGCCCGGCTTCAGGGCGTTGACGTCATGTTCCGAGGCGTCCTGCTCGGATGGCGGGCGCACACGGATGTCGACGAATTTCGGCTTGTATTGAAACGACGCGGCCATGGCCTGAGTATGAGGCCGAGAAACTTCCCTGCAAGAATTGAAGATGAATCCAATGGGCGCCATATCTGAGAGTATCCGGGTCAAGCTTGAGGCGGCCTTCCAGCCCAGCGTGCTGGTGGTCGACGACGACTCGGATCGACATGCCGGTCACTCGGGCGCACGGGCGGGCGGCGAGAGCCACTTCAACGTGACGATCGAGGCCCAGGCATTCTCCGGGATCGCCAGGGTCGCCCGGCAACGAATGGTCTATCATGCGCTGGCGGAAGAGCTGGCCGGGCCGGTCCACGCACTGTCGGTGAAGGCCCGGGCCCCGGGCGAAGACTGAGGGCCGACTGGATTTTGAACAACGGGCCGCCGTGAGCGGCCGACTATGGGGGACGTCCGCTTGAAGACCAGCATCACTGTCAACGGAGAGCCGCGCGCCCTCGACGTCGACACCCGCACCACCTTGCTGGACGCACTGCGAGAGCATCTTAAGCTGACGGGATCGAAGAAGGGTTGCGACCACGGCCAGTGCGGGGCCTGCACGGTCCTGGTCAACGGGGTGCGGATCAACAGCTGTCTTTCGCTGGCTGTCATGCATGACGGCGATGCGGTGACTACCATCGAGGGGGTCGGCACGCCGGACAATCTCCATCCAGTCCAGAAGGCCTTCCTGACCCACGACGCCTATCAGTGCGGCTACTGCACGCCCGGCCAGATCTGCTCGACCCTGGGCATGCTGAAGGAAATGGAAGCGGGCGTTCCCAGCCAGGAAACGCCGGCCGGCGCCAGACCGTTGCTGAGCGACGATGAGATCCGCGAGCGCATGAGCGGCAACATCTGTCGCTGTTCGGCCTATCCGCAGATTGTGGCCGCCATCAAGGACGTCGCCGGGGTGGCGGCATGAGGCCATTCACCTACGAGCGGGCCGTCGATGCCCTTGGGGCCGTGAAATCCGCCGCAGCGACGCCCGGCGCGCGGTTCATCGCCGGCGGCACGAACCTACTGGATCTGATGAAGCTGGAGATCGAGCAGCCGCAACATCTGATTGATGTCGGCCGGCTGGATCTGGCCGGGGTCGCCCCCACGCCCGACGGCGGCTTGCGGATCGGGGCTTCAACCTCGAACAGCACGGTCGCGGCCGATCCGCAGGTTCTGGCCCGTTATCCGGTACTGTCTCAGGCCATTGTCGCCGGCGGCTCCCCGCAACTTCGCAACAAGGCCAGCGTCGGCGGCAACCTGCTGCAGCGGACCCGTTGCGCCTATTTCTACGACACCACCAAACCCTGCAACAAACGCGCGCCCGGCTCTGGCTGCAGTGCGCTGGAGGGGTTGAACCGCAATGCTGCGATCTTCGGCGCGAGCGCGGCCTGCATCGCCACCCACACCTCGGACATGGCCGTGGCGCTGGCGGCACTGGGGGCGCAGGTGGAAACCCTGGCGGCCTCGGGTGAGTCGCGGACCACTCCGATCATCGATCTGTACCGGCTGCCAGGCGACACGCCCCAGATCGAGACGTCGCTGGCGACAGGTGATCTGATCACCGCTGTCGTTCTGCCGCCGCCGCCCGCGGGCGGACAGATCTATCGCAAGGCCCGCGATCGGGCGTCCTATGCCGGCGGCCTCGCCAGCGTGGCGGTAGCCGGCGGTCAGGTCGCGCTGGGGATGGTGGCGCTCAGGCCCTGGCGCGCTCATGCGACGGAGGCCGCCCTGGCCGCTGGCGCCTCGCCCGCCGAGGCCATCGCCCGCGAGCTGGAGGGCGCGAGCCCTCTGGGGCGTAATGACTTCAAGCTGCCGCTGGTGGCGCGCCTGTCGGCCGCCGCCATTCACGAAGCCAACGGGAGGGGCGCATGACCTCGGTTCACGACTGGACGCCCAACAACCCCGTCAAGGAAAACCGCTCGGGCCTGATCGGCAAGCCGGTCGATCGTTACGAGGGGCCACTGAAGGTCACGGGGACTGCGCCCTACGCCTACGAGGTTCAGCCACCGTCGCCGCCCGCCTATGGCGTAATGGTTGGCGCAGCCATCGCCACCGGCCGCATCAGCGGCGTTGACATCGCCGAGGCCCAGGCGACGCCTGGCGTGCTGGTGGTCTGGACGCACCTGAACGCGCCGTTCCAGGCGCCGAAGGGGACCAAGGCTCATCCGCGCAGCAGCGCCGGATCAAAACCCGCTCTTGAGAACGATCGGGTGCTGTTCTTCGGCCAGCCCGTGGCCCTGGTCGTGGGCGAAACCCTGGAGGCGGCGACCGCTGGCGCCCATCGCGTCAAGCTGACCTATGCCGAGGATGCGCCGGACGTGGACTTCCCGGGCAGCCTGGATCGGGCTGTCTCGCCCGTTGGCGAGGAAGACATGGAGGTCGGCGATTTTCCACGCGGCTTCGCCGCCTCGCCGGTCCAGATCGACGCCACCTGGTCGACGCCGATCCAGAACCATTGCCAGATGGAGCCCTGCGCCTCGACGGTCTGGTTCGAGGGCGAGAAGTGCGTCGCCCACACCTCGATCCAGATGGTCAAGCCGGCCCAGCATGGGCTGGCCGAGACCCTGGGTATCCCGCGCGACGACGTGCATCTGTTGACCCGCTACATCGGCGGCGGTTTTGGCGGCAAGGGCCAGACCTATGACGACCTGATCCTGGCCGCGCTGGCCGCCAGGGCGCTGGGGCGACCCGTCAAGGTGGCCTACACGCGCCAACAGATGATGCACGGCACCATCCATCGCCCCGCCACGGTGATGCAGGTGCAGCTGGGGGCGGAGAAGGACGGACGCCTCAACGCGTTCTCGATGATGACCTGGACCCACTGCCATCGGGAGGGCAATTTTACGGAGCACGCCTCCAACTTCGGCCGCGCCCTCTATGCGGCGCCGAACCGCCTGACCGGGCACCGGCTGGTCAAGCTGGACCTGCCGGGCGCGGGGCCCATGCGGGCGCCGGGGGAGGCGTCGGGCACGCTGGCGCTGGAGTGCGCCATGGATGAGTTGGCCGAGAAGCTGGGGATCGACCCGGTCGAACTTCGCATCCGCAACGAGCCGCCGACCGATCCCGAGAATGGCCGGCCGTTCTCGATGCGCCAGCTGGTGCGCTGTCTGCGAGAGGGCGCGCAGCAGTTCGGCTGGGATCGCCGCCTGCCCACACCGGGGCTGGTGCGCGATGGCCGCTGGCTGGTGGGCATGGGCATGGCCGCTGCCATACGCGGCAACTTCCTGCTGCCGGCGAAATGCAGCTTTTCCGTCGACGCCGACGGCGTGATCACGGTCAGGCAGGGCATGACCGACATTGGCACCGGCACCTACACTGTGCTGGCCCAGATCGCCGCCGAGACCATGGGCGTACCGCTGGGCCAGGTGAAGGTGGAGATTGGCGATTCCGAACTGCCCCCCGCGCCGGGCTCGGGCGGCCAGTTCGGCGCGGCGACGGCCGGCTCGGCGGCGCTGGCTGCCGGCCAGAATCTTCGGACGGCGATCGCGGAACTGGCCACAGGCGATGAGGCCTCGCCGCTGTTCGGTGGGCGACCGGCGGATGTGACCTTCCAGGATGGGGTGGTGGCGATCGCCAACCGGTCGGAAACTCTGGGCAGTCTGATCCGTCGCGCCGCGCCCGAGGGCCTGACCGTCGAGGGCGAGATCAAACCTGCTCAGGACGCCCGCGAGTGGAGCCAGCAGACCTATGGCGGCCACTATTGCGAGGTGGGCGTCGATCCTGTCACCGGCGAGGTGCGGGTCCGCCGGATGCTGGGCGTGTTCGCGGCGGGGCGGATTCTCAACGCCAAGACGGCGCGCAGCCAGCTGACCGGCGGCATGATCTGGGGCATCGGCTCGGCCCTGACGGAGGGCAATCCGGTGGATGTGCGCTACGGATCCCTGCTGAACCAGGATCTGGCCCAGTACCTGGCGCCGGTGCAGGCCGACATCGGCGACCTGGAGGCGATCATGCTCGACGAGGTGGATGACAAGGCCAACCCCATGGGGATCAAGGGTGTCGGCGAACTTGGCAATTCGGGTGCGGGTGCGGCGGTGGCCAATGCGATCTACAACGCCTGCGGCGTGCGCGTTCGCGACTATCCGATCACGCCCGACAAGCTGCTTGCGGGCATGATCGCGCGAGGCATGTGACAGATCAGCCGGCGACCCGGGCGCCGAGCTGGTCCAGCACGTCGACATCGAAGATGGCGCAGTCGAAGCTAAGCCGGTCAATCATGTCCAGGGTCCCGGCCATATCGAGGGCTGCACCCTTGGCGACCTGATGACGAGGTGAGCTTCGCTACAACCATATTGCAACATCGCCTCGCCTTTTTGTGTTGGCCCGTCTGCGCAACCCCGTTGCGTTTATTGCAGTTCGTTTAAGTATTAAACTCGTGTAATGTTCTTACATTTGCTTCATGACGTCGTATTCATGAGTGTTCAATTCATCATTCCAGTATTCAGCCCCTCGTCGGCGGGCAGCACCGCCCCAGCATAACCGCCTAGAGGGATAAGATCATGAAGAACCTGACCAACACCATTTCCAGCGCCGCCATGCTTGCGCTGGCCGTTCTGCCGATGGCTGCGCTGTCATCGACGGCCTTCGCCGCGCCCGCCACGGTCAAGGTCGCCGACCTGAACCTGTCGACGGTCGAGGGTATCGCCACCTTTCAGCAGCGCGCCGACTTCGCCGCCCGCCGGTTCTGCAGCGCCGAACTGTCGCTGTCCGCCCGCGCGAACTGCCACAAAGGCGTTCAGGTCGAACTGAATGAAAAGATGGTCGCCATGCGCACCGCCCAGGCTGCGCGCTTGCCAACCACGCTCGCCGCCCGCTAACGCCCAGGCCCCAGAGCGGACGTGCGAACGGGCTCGTGGTCTCCCCACCGCGGGCCCAATCGCACATCTGTCCGCCACGGCGTCAGGCCGCATCCACCAGAATGACCTCGGCATCCTCCAACGCCTTGATGCTCAGGATCTCGACATCGCGGATCGCCGCCCCATCGCGCGCTTCCAGCGGGACGCCATTGACTTCGACCGCGCCGATCGCCGCCACGAGATAGGCGTACCGCCCATCGCCCAATGCTTAGTCCACACGCTCGCCAGCCTTGATCGTCGCACCCGCAACGCGGGCGTCCGAACGGATCGGCAGCGCATCGACATCGCCCACGAGGCCGCTGGCAAGGGTGATGAAACGCCCCGCCCTGTCTTCCTTTGGAAACGGCCGCGCGCCCCAGGCCGGCGCGCCGCCGCGGGTCCTTGGCTCGATCCAGATCTGGAAGATCGTGGTGGTCTCCGGTTCCAGATTGTACTCGGAATGGTGAATGCCTGCGCCCGCGCTCATCACCTGCACATCGCCGGCCTCGGTGCGCCCTTGGTTGCCCAGGCTGTCCTTGTGGGTGATCGCGCCTGTGCGGACATAGGTGATGATCTCCATGTCCGAGTGCGGGTGCGGCGGGAAACCGGTGTTGGGCGCGATCTCGTCGTCGTTCCACACGCGGATCGGGCCCCAACCCATGTTCGTGGGGTCGTAGTAACTGCCGAACGAGAAGTGATGCTTTGCGTTGAGCCAGCCGTGGTTGGCGCCGCCGAGGCGCTCGAAAGGACGATGCTCGATCATGGTTCCCGTCTCCTTGGCGCGGATCATCGCGCGACCTCACAGCTAAAATAGTGCTTCAGATCCGGGGGCAAACAGATCCAATCGCATCAGTTCATATCCATTGCGGAAATGATCATCGAAAGCTGTCAATCAACAGCCCGGGACCTTCAGGTCTTGTTCATGCAGGGTACCCTCATCTTTGCTCGTGATTTGCACAGGCGACTTGAAATGATCAGATTTTGGCTTCCACTGACAGCCACCCTCCTGGCGCTGGGTCTGGCCGGCGCTGCCCAGGCGCAGCCCTATCGGGCCGGATCTGTCATCCTCTACGACCAGCCGAATTTCCAGGGGGACTCGGTGACAATCACCCAGCCCGTGGCGGACCTCGGCAAGTGGCGCTTCAATGACCGGGCCCAGAGCGCGCGGTTTGAAGGCCGATGGCTGATCTGCGAACACGGCGACTATCGCGGTCGCTGCCAGGAGGTGAGGGGGGATGTTCCCAACCTGCACACCTACGGTTTGATGGCGCAGATTTCCTCGTTGCAGCCGGTCGGGCGCCCGCCCGGCGCTGGCCAGGGCCGTCCAGGACGCGACGAACGCGGGATCGAGGGCGCGCGAACCGTGTTCTTCCCCCGACCGACGGTGGACGGCGTGGATGTGGCCGCCGGCGACCGCGGCGCGGATGTCTTCTGCCGCAGTCAGGGTCTGGGGCGGGCCGCCTGGTTCGACTCCAGCGAGCGTGCGGCCCAGGCGATTGGCCCGGAGGGACAGTACGTTGGTCGCTCCACGGTGCTGCGCGATCTGCTGTGCCGCAAGTATTGACCCCGCCGTCGCCGCCTGCCCTCATCTGCGGATGATGGGGGCGGGTGGATGTTGAAGGTTCTGGCGGTAGTTCTGGCGGCTGGCGTTCTGGTCGGCGCGGCGCCTGCGGATTGGCGGATGCTGGATCCCGAGAACACCCTGGTCATAGATTCCACCCGGGGCCGCATCGTGGTGGAGTTGCGCCCCGATATCGCGCCGCTGGGCGTGGCGCGCATCAAGCTGCTGGCGCGGGAACGGGTCTATGACGGGCTGCAGTTTCACCGCGTGATAGACGGCTTCGTGGCCCAGACCGGAAACCCCAACAACCGTGATGGCGGCGTCTCGGCGCACCCGGATCTTGTGCCGGAGTTCAGCTTCCGCCTTGCCGCCGAAGCTGCAACCGTGGTGGTCGAACGCAGTGACGCGCGCGAGGGGCTTGTCGGTTCCGTTCCCTTCGCGGCCGTATCATCCCGGGAGCAGGCCCTGGCGCCGGACCGGCCGATGCGCGCCTGGGGCGCCTATTGTCCCGGCGTCATGGGTATGGGGCGTCAGGCCGACCCCGGCAGCGCCAACAGTGAGATCTTCTTCATGCGCGAGGCGGCGCGTCGGTTGGACCATGAATACACGGTAGTCGGGCGCGCCGTGGCGGGCCTGGATGTGATCCGTTCAGTGGCCGTGGGCGAGCCGCCGAAGACGCCGGACCTGATGCTGAGAGTGCGCGTCGCCAACGACATTCCCGCCGCAGAGCGGCCTGACCTCAAGGTTCCTGATCCCCGCGGGCCTGCTTTTCAGGCGCGGGCGGCGGCCATGAAGCAGGCGATGGGCGCTGCGTTCTCAATCTGTGATCTCTAGCGGTTCTAACTTGCGCTCGTGGGCCCTGCGGGGCCTGATCAGTGGCCTCTCGTCCGGAGTTTGCCGTCCTTGACCTTTCTGAAGTCCCTGAGCGTACAGGTGCTTGTCGCCCTTCTGGCCGGGCTTGGCCTTGGTGCGCTCGCGGCGGCCTACGGCGGGGCGGCGGCGACGCCGATGATCGAAGGCGTCGAGGCCCTGGGCGGGCTCTGGCTCAACGCGCTCCGGATGACGGTGGTGCCGCTCATCTTCGCGGTGCTGGTGACCGGCATCGCCCAGGTCGCAGACGCGGCGGCCACCGGGCGGCTGGCCATGAAGGCTGTGGTCTGGTTTCTGGCGCTGTTGATGGTGTCGGCGGTTACTGCGGTGCTGCTGGTGAACGGCATATTGGCAGCATGGCCGGTGGGCGAGACAGCCTCCGCTGCGCTCAGGGCCGGCGCCCAGGCGCCTCCGGCGGGTACGCCCATTGCGCCGGACTTCGCAGCCTGGGTGAAGAGCCTGGCGCCCTCAAATCCGATCAAGGCCGCGGCTGAGGACGCCATCCTGCCGGTCGTCGTTTTCGCGATCTTCACGGGCTTTGCCCTGACCCGCTTGCCCGAGGGACGTGGCCGCACCCTGCTGGAGGTGTTCAACGCCTTGGGCGAAGCCATGATCGTCATCGTTCGCTGGGTACTGATGGCCGCGCCGCTCGGCGTTTTCGCATTGGCTCTGGGCGTCGGTCTGCGGGCCGGCGTCGGGGCGGCGGGCATTCTGGGCCACTATGTGGTGACGGCCTCCCTCGCCGGTCTGGCGGTGGGGATCATCGGCTACGTGCTGGCGGTGACCGTGGGCCGTGTTCCGGTAAAACGCTGGGCCCAGGCGACTGCTCCGGTTCTGGCGGCGGCCTTCGCCACCCAGTCGTCGCTGGCCTGCCTGCCGGCCATGATCGAACGCGCGCGCGACGATCTGGGCGTGCCTGCCCGGGTGACCAATCTGGTGTTGCCGCTGGCGGTGGCGGTGTTCCGGATGACCAGTCCTGCGGTCAACCTCGCGGTCTGTATCTTCGTGGCCAAGGTCTATGGACTGGAGCCTTCAGCGCTGCAGTACACAGGCGCTGTGTTCGTGGCGCTGGCTGTCAGCGTGGGCTCCGTCAGCCTGCCAGGACAGGTATCCTTCATTGTCAGCGTCGCGCCCATCTGCGTCGCCCTGGGCCTGCCGCTGGATCTGCTGCCGATCCTGCTGGCCGTCGAGGTCGTTCCCGACATCTTCCGCACCCTTGGCAATGTCACCGGCGACAGGGCGGTCACCGCCATCGTGGCCCGGGACGAGCCCGACGACCATCCGACTAGCCAAGCGTAAGCGACTCCGGCAGGGTCCGCCGCGTCATGAGCAACGAACCTTTCTTTCGAAAAGACGGCGCGACCTTCATCCCCACGCGCGCCGGCGTCGGGCCCTGGAATGCGAACTCCCTGCATGGGCGGGTCATCATCGGCCTGCTGGGCGCCGAGATCGAGCGCCGTCACGGCAGCCCCGAGTACATGCCTGCGCGTTTGACGGTCGATATGTACAAACTGCCCGACCTGTCCCCGGTGGAGGTGGTGACCCGGATCGTGAAGGATGGCTACCGGATCAAGGTGATCGATGCCGAGTTCATCTCGGGCGGGGTCAGCGCCGGTCGGGCCACCTGCCAGTTGCTGCGCAAGACCGAAAATGCCCCCGGCGCCGTCTGGAAGCGCGAACCCTGGGGGGCGCCGCCGCCGGCGGAGTGCGAACAGGCGCCGCAAAGTCCCATGGGCGGCATGTGGAAGATGCGGCCGATCTCGGGCACGATGCGCGGTCTGGAACCTCGCCGCACCTGGATGGCCGAGGTTCGCGAGGTGGTGG
The DNA here is from genome assembly GCF_044372605.1 of Phenylobacterium sp. Lineage (GTDB taxonomy): Bacteria > Pseudomonadota > Alphaproteobacteria > Caulobacterales > Caulobacteraceae > Phenylobacterium. The sequence continues at coordinate 699 of NZ_JBILRO010000091.1, read as the reverse complement.
ACGGTGACCCCCTGACCCCGTTCGTGCGCGTGGCCGTGGCGGCCGATTTCGCCAGCCCCTTCGCCCATGCCGGTGATCAGGGACTGGGCTACATCAACACCGACGTCAGCGTCTATCTGCACCGTGAGCCGGTGGGGGAGTGGATTGGCTTCGAGACGCTGACCCATGGCGCGACCGACGGCGTAGCGGTGGGCGACTGTCTTTTGCATGATGAGCAGGGCTTCATTGGCTCGGCCAGTTGCACGGCGCTGGCCCAGAAGCGGAAGCTGTAGCATCCTGTGACGAAGGACGGCTGAGACGTCCAGGGGAGGCTGAGGGATGAAGCTATTGAAGCTGTTGGGCGGCGTGCTGGCTGCTGCAACCCTGTTTGTTGCGCCGGCCTTGGCCGGCCCGCCGAACGCGCTGGACGCCTATGTCGCGAAACCCGAGCCCAGCTACAATGTCCGGGTTGCCGGATCCTGCAAGGGCGAGGGCTATCGCTGCGCCGTGCTGCAACTGACCAGCCAGACCTGGGGCCCCAAGGACGTCGACGACAGGGTCTGGAAGCACTGGATGACGGTGGTCATCCCGGACAATGTGATCCACACCAAGGCTTTCCTCTACATCACCGGCGGCGACAAGGGCGATGCGGCCCCCACAAAGCCCGCCGACCGCTTCGCCAGGCTGGCCGTGGAGACCCGCTCTGTCGTGGTCGAACTG